>JANQDY010000055.1 GCA_028278625.1 Thermodesulfobacteriota bacterium | reverse complement strand
ACAATCCAGACTCCAAGCCATTCAAGTGGCGCAAACGAGAAGTTGCTGGATCGCAGCTTCGCGATAATATACGAAACTTACTCGATTAGGCACCAGATGCACCCTCCATGAATTTTCATTTTTGAAAAGGAGTGAAATATGTTTTCTAAAAGCTCTCTAAATATTCTGGCCGTCTGCTTACTCGCCTTTTCATCAGTAGAAATGGTTTCCGCAAAAGGAGATTATGTCACAGATTATTTCGAAACAGATGAAAATACTGCTCAGGAGTTTGAAACCGACCAAATGAGCCGAATGGAACTTCAGGCTGCTCTGATGCGGTTTGCCCAGATGTTTGTCCGTGAATTCACGTTTGAAATCTATTCTCTGGAACGTCAGAGCAAGAATCAAAAAGTGCGTCTGGCATTAAGCAGGGGTGAGCTGCGAGCGGTTAACACGGTACTTCAAATAGTCACGGGGCCGGATCCTGTCGATAATTTGCTGGACATGGTTATTTTTTTGTCATTGGCCCGGATAAGTGTCGAAAAGAACTGGGATGCCAGTGCGCTTGGAATAGAAAAAGGTCGCCTTCCAGATTTTTTACGGCAGATGGAAAAGGCGATCTGGGCCATCGCCCGAAAGGTAATGATCCCGCGGTATCAAAAAGAACTTCGCGGTTTGATTGGCCGCTGGCAGGCAAGACACCCTAAACAATTTTACATGGAACGTATCGGAATAGACAACCTTTCCGAAATGCTGGAAGAATCGGTTTTTAAAGATGCAGGAAAACCAGGTTTTCTGCTTCCGGAAGTGAACGAGGCCACCCGGTCGGTGGATGAAGCCCGAAATCTGGCTGAACGGATGGCATTCTTTGTCAAGTATCTTCCTTATGTACTCCGCACAACCGCTGAAACCGGTATGTACGAGTTCTTTGCTCAACCCGAAACCGTTCAGCTGTTGTATGACATCAACCGGCTTACCACCGCAATAGACGGTATGGGATCCACTGTTAATAAACTTCCAGACCGTTTAAGCAAGGAACGGGAAATAATCATGACCGACATATTGGAATCAGAGGTAAAGCTTCGTGCCCTATTGGATGATATTCAGAAAAGCCTCGTCCTAGGAGATGAAATGGCAGCCGCCGCCACGGAAGCAGCAACCTCGATCGCTCAGGCGGCAGCTGCAATTGATACACTGGTGAAACGGATCCATTCTCGTTCCGAACCGGGAAGTTTTGACATTTTGCAGTGGTTTAAGACCGTCCGCGAGGTTAATGAAACAGTCAAGCAAACCCAAGTTCTGGTGGACATGTCGGACAAGTTCTTGACAAACCTGACAAGGGAAAACCTAACATTGGAACAGGGGTTGGCCCAGATCAAAAAGGGGTTCGACGCCCTATTCTGGCGGGCGCTTGTGGGGGCCGCCGTTCTGATTGTTTTCTTTTTTGTGGTCCAGCTGATTTTTCGGACGATTTCAAGAAAGACTTTCAAAGAGAAATCAAGTTCCCCAAGTATTGCCTGAATCTGATCGCTCCGAAGCGTACCAGGGTTGATAAGCCGGAACCTGCTCAAATTATCGAACTCATCGCTCATGAAAATCATGTGGTGAACATATTAAAATCGTTTTTAAAGTACGTCAGCCAGGCTCGCAGGTCTGACGAACCCGGCTGACACAGGATGTAGAAGAATTCTACTTTTAGTTACCAGCGAAGCCGAACTTGAACTGGGGTGGATACTTCTTCAGGACTTCTCTATAACGGGCGATTTCATTCGTAATAGGGGTCATCATCGGAAGGTGGCGGACGCACACGCTGATGTCTTCCTGCGGATTAGTGTAAAGGTTGGTCATCAGTCCTCCGCCAGTATCGGTCGCAATGGAACCACTGAAACCGCCGGTATAACCTCTGCTGAAAACAGCCTCCTGCAGCTCAACCGTAAAATGGAATTTGAACTCGTCGATCCGAGCTGCGGTGAAGTATTGATTCATGGTGTAAATTCGGCTGCGGCGGTTCGATTCACCATCGTCGGCCAGCAGGAAGGAGGTCTGGTCTATGCCGTCAATGTAGGTCTTCTTCGGGACAGACTTGCCTATGTCCACACCGGTGGTCCCGGCCAGTGAAAGCGCGGTGTTGAAAAGGTCGGCCAGATCAAAGATTCCGTCAGAGCGTCTCGGGGAAATCATCCCTTTCCAGTAGGCGAATGTCGGCACCCGGACTCCTCCTTCCCAGCTCGACCCCTTGCACCCCCGGAAGGGTGTGCGTCCATGCGGCGGCAACTCGCATTCAGGTCCGTTATCCGAGGTAAAAAAGACGAGCGTGTTTTCGAGTTGCTCCGTCTCGTCCAGCGCCTTAACGAGTCGACCGAGGACGTTGTCGAGTTCCACCATACAGTCGCTATAGACCGTACGAGCGGGGGAACTACCCGCGTACTCGTCGTTGGGATAGTTGTCGAAATGGCAGCCGCGGGTAGCGTGGTATAGGAAAAAGGGTTTGTCCCCGTCCTTCATATTTCGGATAAACTTCTCACTGTATGCCGCCCAGTCTTGATCCAGATTCCGGATCGAGGTGAGGTTGATTTCATAGACAGATTCGCATTTGTTTTTGTCGGCCGAGGTGCAGTGGACGTTATCTTTGCAGAAATTTAAATTCTCCATGTATTTGAAGCGCGCCGGGCTCAGAGCGATTTCGGGATTGAAATACTGATCACGCCATTCGGTGTACATGTCGGAGACGCTAAGGAAACCGTAATAATCGTCGTACCCCACGTTTTGGGGAAGCGATCCTTTGTTCTCGCCCATATGCCACTTGCCCACTCCTTGAGTCACATAGCCAAGCTTTCGCAGGAGCATAGGAAGCGTCGTTGCACCCGCGATTCCACCTGGTTGACCATACATCGGCGGAGCAAGCAGTCCGTGATGCAGCGGATTCTGTCCGGTATGAATTGTCGCTCGAGTAGGCGAGCAACTGGGGGTCGAATAAGCGGAGGTCAGGATCAAACCCTCTTGTGCGAGGTTATCCATAGTCGGCGTCGGGTTGCCGATGGCTCCGCCGCCGCCGTTGAAACCAGGGTCCATCCAGCCTACATCGTCAACAAGAAAAATTAGAATATTAGGTTTCTTGCCAAAGCGTTTTTCTAACTCGGCGAGCTTGGCGCGCGCGGCTTTATCCTGTTCGGGGTGCGGCATAACCGGTTCCATGTTGTCCGCAACTTGAACGGCATTCAGGTGGATGTACTGATTGGGGTGGTCATAACCTTTGGCGGTTGTTTCGCCTGTCACCGTGCCCCGCTTGATGCCCTCGGCGATAGCTGTGCTACTAATTGTCAATACAGCAACTACGGCCAGCAACAGGCACGCCGTTCTCATAGACCATTTAAAATTTGTCATGAAAAAAACCTCCTTAGGTGAGGGGTGATGGTGAGGTGATAAGAGATTGCTTTTTTTCAGGAATGAGCATAGAGAAAACCAGCTTGTGGGTCAAGATAAAAGCAAGCCCAAAATGTTTGGTGTTGGTCTTGAATGAAGCAACCGCTGGCTGTGGGGGGCACATCTTGAATTGTGAATTGATTGCCCAATAGTCATCAGCTAGCCTGAATTCCCACAGAGCACAAAAGCACTAACGCCAAACGTGCGAAAACGCGGTCTCCGCCGTCTGTTCTAATGGTCTTTTGTCTCAATGTGGGAGATTTTTGTGCCGCGAGCCACATCTAGAAATTGTGGACCAATCTGCCTTTCGCGTTTCATGAGGACAATTCCACGATTCCGGCCGAATTGGATGGACTATGGATAAACGCTAAAAGGATATCACAAACGATTTCAAACAGCCGAATACCTCTGATATCCTCATTGGTAGGGGGCGGCCTCAGGGTTGGGAGATCCGTGGAAATGAGTTTTCTTTGGATGACATCAGACCGGCAATATCCAACAATCCATGAAAAACCCGAAAAACTGAGAGATTAGCCACAAAGAAGCACTATCAGATGAAGCCTAAATCCTGCCGCACTGGCTTGACGCTGATTCCTTCTAAGTAAGGCTATTCCAAGGTTTTGACAAGGTACATTCTTATGGAGTATTCGATTAATCTGAAGTTTTACTCAATCTTTGGACTTGATGATATCACACACTTTTTGACCTGCCGTTAGATTGGGTTCGTGTTAAGCTAGTCCCAGAAAAATGATAAGAATACATCTGACAGCTTTGCGAAATCTCGAGGAATGTGGTACGAAAAGATGGTGCACGCAAGTGCGCCACCAGCGCGTTTTTTTATGGGGTGCAGGTATCCTGACTTTCTCTCCGACAACGCGATTATGAAAGAGGCCAGAATCCTAGGGATTGCTGCCATAATGGATGACAAGTCCTCGGAGCGGCCCTATCGACCCGCTCTCGAAATTGAAACGCCCTCGAAAAAGATTTCAGATGCCCGTGACACATTCTTCAAAACCGAAGTAGTCGGGGCTTGTCCGAAGCTGCTTTTTAAAGTAGGAAGATAATTCTGTGCCCTCCGTAACCGATGAGAGATCCCCCCGGGCGAGGCTCAGAATTAATTCCAGGAGGAACTCATATGAAGAAAAAACTTCTGGCGGTAGATGATGATCCGGTCGTACGACGTTATATTGATCTGATATTTTCAGAAAAGGGTTTTGAGGTCGTAACAGCTGAAGACGGTCTTGCTGCACTGGATGCCTTGAAGACCTTTACCCCTGATGTGATCCTTGTGGATATGGTGATGCCAAATATCGATGGAAAAAAGCTCTGCAAGATCTTGAGGGGGATGAGGAAGCTGAAAGACACCTATCTTATTGCTTTGTCGGCCACGGCTGTGGAAGAAGGTATCAAGTCTTCTGATCTTGGCGTAGACGCAATTATTGCCAAAGGGGCATATGAAGAAACAACACAGCACATCCACGCCGCCATCGAGCAACCTGAGGTTTTTGCTTCACGGTGCAAATCAGGAGAAGTGATCGGCATCGAAAACGTCTATCCCCGAAGAGTTACGAAGGAGCTGCTCTATGTAAAGAAGCACTTCGAGGTCGTAATTGACAAGGTATCGGAGGGGATCCTGGAATTTGGCCACAAGGGCAGGGTCCTCTATGCAAACCCTGCCGCACTTTCCATTATTGCTCTGCCGGAGGAAAAATTGCTGGGCCGGAATTTCGCTGAGCTGTTTCCCGCGCCAAACCGCCGGAAAATCCTCACATTGTTCGAGGCATTAGACAAGGGGGAAGGAACAGTCGGTGAAGAATCGCCGATGACGTTAAACGGAAGGTTTCTTACCATGGATATTGTCCCTGTAGAGAAAGATGGGTCAAGGGCGGTGGCTATTTTGAGAGATATCACCGAACGCAAGCAGGCAGAAGAGGAGAAAGATAAGCTAATTTTGGAATTAGAAACAGCTCTTTCCGAGGTGAAAACATTAACCGGCATGCTTCCTATTTGCGCTAACTGCAAGAAAATCCGTGACGATGAAGGTTACTGGAATCGAATCGAAACCTATATCGGGAAGCACTCTGGAGCGCAATTCAGTCACAGTATTTGTCCTGAATGTGCAAAAAAGCTCTATCCAGAATTCTATAAGGGTGATTGAAGTTCCCAAAACTTCAAGTATGCTAATCCTGTCGGCAACTGAAATGCCATGCCCTGCGGTTTTTCAAAATTGCCCTTTAGGCAGCAAAAACCACTCTGAGTGGAACACAGTTTTCCTATATGATTCTTCTGCCGGGTGATTCCCAGGCCGCAGAAGAATACATCTGGCAGTCTTGGTTGTTGGGAAACAAGACGACGTTCCAGAGACTGGCAATCTTCATGTAGGTCAACCTATAACTCCAACATGCCTGAAATATTAAAAAATTACAGAAATTAGCCACATATACCCACTGTCAGCTATTTCAAAACGGTTTCGGGGTAGCGAAATTCGTAATATAGACTACTAAAGCTATGTTTCACTAAAAGAACGCTGCGAATGCAATTTTTGGTCTTTTAGGGTTTCAGAGAATTTTTCTCCATCTTGATGGGCAGCGGACTAAAGATCCGCTGGCCGCTTTTTATTTCAGAGTGTCGTGATATTGTCGTGAAATTTTGCCAATAAATGACAGAATATGACACTTTCACGGCAAAAATGCAAAAGATAAAAACCCTTGCTTTTCCTTGGGAATGGGCTTTAAGCTATCGATTTTATTTGTATTATTGCTTAGATTGGGTGGCGCGCCTGGGAGGATTCGAACCCCCGGCCTGCGGATTAGAAGTCCGCTGCTCTATCCAACTGAGCTACAGGCGCGTAAAATGATTGTGACGGTTTTTCCGTCGGCCTATAATATAATATCAAATTCGAATGCTGCCATGCCCATTTAGCACTTCCCTTAAGACAGCATTCGTTTTCTCTTCCAACTGTCCGAAAATCTGAGCCACGGCTTTGAGCCGTATCAGGCTTTCCCTCGATTTTTCTCTGTGGGGCAGATCGAGATGATTTTCATTGAGCAGCGCTATCAGACGATTCAAGCGGTGCAGGTTGAAAACATCGGTGTCTCTGTAAAGAAGATCCACCCACTCTGTTTTCAAAGATTCCGGCAATTGCTTGCATTCGGCCAGGAGAGCGGGATCTTCACCCAGATAGAGGGACTTATAGAGATACTGAATGTAACGGTTTGCGGCCTTTGTCTGCTTTTGATCAAGCCTTCCCGCGCTAATCAGTGTACGCCATTTGTCTTCGATCTTCATTTTCAACCAGCTTCTCCCCTGTTCCGGAGAAGGGTGTAGGGTAAGAAAGCGGTTTTGCAGCTCCGCCAGATCTGCCCTTAGTTCGGTGTTTTCAGCAGTTTCAATCTCATCTAAAACGTCATTCAGTTTTTTGATGGCATTCCGGCGAAGGGATGCTTCTTTTCTCCCCTTTAGGAGCGTTTTTTCCCACTGGTCCCTCAGAAATCCCAGCTCCAGTTTGATCAATGAAAAGATCAACCCGGATTTGGTGATCACGTTCCGCAGGGAATCGGCCAGTATATTGCAGGAGTGAAGCCTGTCGTCGGCCAGGGCCCGGGTTGCTTCAAGAGACTGCTCTCTCAACTGGTAGGAGAGGAGTTCCGTGCCCAAGACCCGGGACAATCGTTTGATGATTTTGGTTTCGTTGCTGCCGATCTTGATGGAGTAAGGCTGAAAATGTATCTTGATAACGGCCGCGACAACGTAATCGCTGTCTTCCCATATGGTCTCGCCCCCATATTTTTTGGGGTAAACCATGGGGCGCATTTCGCCCAGAAAAAGGTCCTTTTTCCGGATCAGCACCGGCTCCATATGATGGAAGTCTTTCCAGACACCTTCAACCTGGAGCCGAACGCTCCGGGCGTCGTTTCGAGGGTCTTCGGCGGTCCAGCTGGACTGCCTCTCCACGCACCACGCCATGGCTTCAAGCGGTCGGTTCGGTTCGTCCCGGTAATCGATCCAAGGCTTCCCCGGGGGATTGTAGTCTGAGACTTCCGGCAGCCCCCAGGAGATCTTTTCTCTATTTTTATCAATAATTCCAGAGGTTATCCGGGTTGTCACCATTTCGGGCAACACACCCACCCGGTACACGGTGCCCTTAAAAGCATCGGGCAGGCAGATCAAAATGCTCTCAATAATCTCTTTGCAAGCATTCTCCAGTGCCTCTTGTTCTATCTTAATGGCGAGCAACGATCATCCCTCGGGACAATGACATTTTGAAGCGGCCGTTCAGGCAGTAGCGGTGAACCCGGATTTTCAAACGTCAAGACACAAAACACCACACTTTAGCGATTTTGTGAGTTTTGTCAATGAATAATAGATATGGAAAGTCAGGCGTCTGTTCCTTTTTTTTGTTTGACAATCTCAACCAGCGCTGGAACGATGTCTCCGGCGTTCCCTTGAAGGAATATATCCGTGATGGAATTGGTCAAAACGGTTGTTTCGATGTCGACTTCAATCACCGCGGCACCGTTTCGTTTTGCGAGGGAGGGAATTTCGTTGACCGGATAGACCACGGCTGAAGTTCCAACAACAAGGAGTGCATCGGTTTGGGAGGCCAGCCGAAAAGATCGGTGCATGGCTTCTTCGGGAATGGCTTCTCCAAAAAAGACCACGTCCGGTTTCAGGATTTTTTCGCATTCACAGTGGGGAGGGTGTTCCTTTCGCTTCTCCGACGTTTGATATTTTCTGCCGCACCAGAGACAGGAAAGGGTGCTGGCGTTCCCGTGGAATTCTATGACGTCATTTGAGCCAGCCGCCTGATGAAGGTTGTCCACGTTTTGGGTCACAATCGTTTGCAGACAACCCAGGTTTTCCAGCTGGCTCAAGGCTCTGTGGGCGGGATTGGGTTTTGCCCTGCTCACGAGTTCATCCATTTCCCTGAGCATTTTCCATACCTTATGAGGATTATCCCTAAAAGCCTCAATAGTTGCATATTCACCGGGATCATACCTTGACCACAACCCTTGAGCACTTCTGAAATCGGGAATACCGGATTCCACGGAAATGCCGGCACCGGTCAAGGCCAGGGTCAGATCCGAATTCAGGATGATGTCAGCCGCTTTCTCAAAAGAGTCGTTCATGCAAAAAACCTTTCAGGGAGTTATTCAAGTATTTCCATCCGGTTCACAGGGATCTAATGATGATCTTTCCCTGCTGGCTGTCGTAACGGGTCAGTTTTCCTTTGACGGTCTTCTGTTCGCCAAAGATATTTACCATTTTGATCTCTTCTCCGTCCATTTCGACGAGATCAACACTTTCCATTATCTTCTCTTCTGTTTCATCTTTCAGAAGGTAGGCATGGGCTTCACACATTTTCTGTTCCTCCGATGATCAAGAGTATAACGCCCGGAAACCTCAAATTCAAAGACTTTTCAGAGCGTCGCGCAGACACTGATTGGATTCCTGGCTCAACTTGGCCATTTTCCTGATGGCTTCGGCGCTTTCGCTTTTGCCGGCATCCTCCAACTGTTCCGCAAAGAGATCATATTCTTCCAGATGGTGATCGTTATGGGTGATCCAGTGCTCCAGTCTGATTCTCGCTTTTTCAACAAATTCCATTATCTTTCTTCTCCTTCATCAGCGGGCTTGAGACGATTCACGGTTTTGATGACCGCCTGACGGCGCTTTTATTTCAACAATGGAAGGTTAAGCAATGCCGCGGTTGATGTCAACCGGGCTTTCAATGTTTCTTTGAATTGTAGGGCTGATACAAAAACATTGACTGAAAAGGCGACACCACGATACTATCGTTGAAACCGGCATCTTGCGAGAAAGGAGGGTTGTGAATGGATGAGATTCTTAAGGGGAAGAGAATTCTGATTGTGGACGACGAGCCCGACATTCTGGAGACTTTGGTGGAAATTCTGGACATGTGCTTCATTGATTCGGCGCCGAACTTTGAGACTGCTCAGAAGTTCTTAAACAGAAACCAGTACGACCTGGCCATACTGGATATCATGGGGGTTAACGGGTACGAACTCCTCAAGATGACCAATGAAAAGGGTATCCCCGCATTGATGCTGACGGCCCACGCGGTGAGCCCGGAAAACCTGGTAAAATCCATTACGGGCGGTGCCCGCAGCTATGTGCCGAAAGACAAAATCTCTGAAATCGATGTTTTCGCCGCCGACGTCCTTCAAACCGTACGGGATGGTTCGGTCAGGCAGATGGCCTGGTTCGGCAAACTTGAACCCTTCTTTGAGCGGAGGTTTGGCAAGGGTTGGAAAGAGAGCCACAAGGAATTCTGGAAGGCGTTCGCCAAAAAGTACCGGCCCACCCGGAATGAACTGGATGACATCATGTAGCGTGAAAAAGGGCCTTCTTATGCATCGGCTTTAAGCGGAAGTTTAACGAGGAATTTCGCCCCCTGCCCCTCATCACTCTCCAGCAGCATTTCACCACCCATATCTTCAACAAGCACCATCACACCGGCCAGGCCCAGCCCATGTCCCCTGACAGAGCAGGTATTGCCCGCATCCAGCTGGAAATAGCAGTCAAAAATCTTCTGATGAAAGGCAGCGGGAATGCCCGCGCCATCGTCCTGAACCGAAAAGAGGATGAAGTCCTTGTCGCAACGAACGCTCAGTTCAACAAGGTTTTTCCGGTATTTCAGTGCATTGTTCAGAAGGTTTCTCAGGATTTGTTTGATTTTCGGCTCATCCTGGCAGATGATCTGTTGCCATAATGCTTCATCAATTGCGAGAACGACCCCCTTTTCTTCAAGCGTCTTCTTGAAATGGACCAGATCCTCGCACTGCCTGAGCTTTTCGGCCATTTTCGTGTCGGTCAAATCCAGAATTTCCACGAGGGTCTCTTCAATCATTTCAGCCAACCGAAAGTTGGAGTAGAAGAGGATCCCCTGACCGCTTCTTCCCAGTTCGAGAGCGTCTGCAACCAGGGTTTTCAGGACTTTCGTGTTTCTGAGCGCGCGGTTGAATACCCGCATCTGCTTTTCCGTAATCGGTCCGTATTTTTCCTGACGGTTTATCATGGAGGTGAGCCCTGCCTCAATTACGGCAAGAGGAACTTTGAGATCGTGAATCAGAAGATCTATTTTGATTCTTTCCCGTCGCATGGGTGGATTCCCTTCTTCTCTGATTTCATCAGGGGTGCAGACTCGGGCGGACGCAGAGACCCCCCTTGTCACAGGTTGTTCCGAGGCGGTATTTCCACGACCCTTCTGACCCCGCTTCAATCTATCAATTATCTTTTGAAAAAGCAACCGGCAAGCCCCATGGAAATATGCGCATTTATCTCAAATGCCATTTGGCAATAATCGTGACGGCATCTGTTTTATATCTTTTTGGGGCTTGCTGCAAACATGATTTGCTGTTATGTAGTCCCTGAACCAAAGTTCATTTCCATCTGTCATTATGAAAACGGGTCTTCAAAGGGATCATCATGTCTTTTGATATTACACAGTGGATCATCAAGATTCCGGTGCTGCTTTTCGCCATCACCATTCATGAATACGCTCACGGCCGGGTTGCTTTCCATTTCGGGGATCCAACGGCAAAGCAGATGGGAAGGCTCTCTTTCAATCCGCTCATTCATATTGATCCCCTGGGGGCCATCTGCCTTTTTCTGTTCAATTTCGGGTGGGCCAAGCCGGTTCCCGTGGATATACGGTATTTCAAAAACACGCGAAAAGACGTGATCCTCATGTCACTTGCGGGTCCTGCGGCCAACATCTGCGCCGCGCTTCTGGCGGGGATGCTCATCCGGCTCCTTCCCCTGCCCATGGAGGTCTATCTGCGGGCCCTGCTGTGGCTTATCCTCATGAACCTGGGCTTGGGTCTTTTCAATCTTCTCCCTCTGCCCCCCCTTGACGGATCACATGTTCTTGAAAACCTTCTTCCCCCCGGAGCTGCCATGAAGTTCCGCCGGTGGGGGCGCTACGGACCCCTGGTTCTCATCGGTATTATCATGCTGGATAACTTCGCGGGCACCGGAATCCTGAGCCGAATCCTCGTGGGGCCCATGTTCAGCCTGGCCCACCTCTTTGCCGGGGACAATCTTTTCGCTCTGCTGCCGCTTCTAAGACAGTAGCTCCTTCTTTTTCAGAGAATTCAGCTCTCATCCCGCAGCTGGTTCCATTCAAACCCGACGGTCGGATCGATCGTTTCCGGAGTATTCGGGTTCTCCGCGAACTAACGGAGGGAGTCAAAATGGGGGTATATCTTCTTGATGGGATTCAGTGGGAAGTTCTATCCCGTTCTTCTTTACGGAGTTCTCTGCGCAGGTATTTCCCCACTTTCGATTTGGGGAGCATGTCCCGAAACTCCACGTACTCCGGTACTTTATAGGCCGTCAGCCGCGATTTGCACCATCGGATCAATTCGTTTCCGGTCATGCCTCGGGCATCTTCTTTCAACACCACGAAGGCTTTGATCCGTTCTCCCACGCGGTTGTCGGGCACGCCCACAACACATGCCGCAATGGCGGCCGGATGATCCTTGATGGCGGCCT
Organism: Thermodesulfobacteriota bacterium; assembly: GCA_028278625.1. The sequence continues at coordinate 29,551 of JANQDY010000055.1, read as the reverse complement.
CAATTTCAGATGCGGATATTCGGTACCCTTTGTGCTTTATCATGTCCGCCGTGCGATCCACGAAATACATGTACCCCTTTTCATCCAGTCTGACGAGGTCTCCTGTCTTGTACCATCGCTTACCCTCGATTTCCTCGAAACACTCACGGGTCTCCTCATCCTTGTTCCAGTAGGCGTCAATCATGAGCTCAGAGGTGACGATCAGTTCACCCGTTTCTCCGTTGGGCTGTTCTTCCATGGTTTCGGGGTCCACGATACGGATATGCTTTCCCGGCATGAGGGTTCCGATGGTGTCCAGCGGAGGTTCGCCGTCAGGGCGGACCATGGTGACGCCGCCGCAGGTTTCGGTTGCTCCGTACCCCTGATAAATCCGGGTCTCAAAGTGTTCCGTCCACCGCCTCAGAACCTCTTGGGGCAGAACATCTCCCCCCGTAAAGCAGTACTTGAGAGAGGAAAGGTCATAGAAATCCCGTCGATCGTGTTCCAGTATCATGCGATACAGGGTCGGAACGCCAAAAAGGGTTTTGGCCCTGTAGCGCTGGACATAGAGCATGAGGGCGTCCAGGTTGACCTTCGGCATGATGATGACCGTTGCCCCTGTTAAACAAATGGGTCCCAGGCCGAAAAGCTGTCCCAACACATGGAACAGGGGCGCACCCTGAACAATCACATTTTGATCCGGCGACACCAGAGGAGCTGAGATGTTAAGTTGATCCAGAAAGGATTCCACGTAGACCCGATGGGTTATGGGAACCCCTTTTGGGAATTTGGTCGTCCCTCCCGTATAGAGAATTTCCAAAATCTCATTGGATTCGCACCGCTCTTTTGCCGATTCTCCAGGGGATGTCTTAAAAAGATCTCTAAAAGATACCACCTGATCTTCGTCTACTTTTCCATCGGGAATGCGGTCAAAGCCGTTTCCGATGAATCTCTTCCACCAGGGGAGCAAATCCGCGATATTGGATACCACAAGCGTGTCCAACAGCCCCTTTTCTTTGAGCTTCTTGGCATACCCGTAGTTGGTGTCCGCCGATAGAATTCCCACGGCGCCCGAATCCACGGCGATGTATTCGAGATCATGGATCGTGTAAATGGGACTGACGGGTACGGGCACGGCGCCCATTCGCTGAAGGCCCAGCCAGGTGACCACCCATTGGGGACAGTTCTGGGTATACAGAATGAACTTATCACCCTTTTTGATACCCAGCTTCCGAAGACCTTCGGCCATTCTTGCGGAGGCTTCCATGAGGAACCGGTAACTGTACTTTTCCCCTAGAAAAATGAGCGCGGGTTTGTTTTTCGCCTTCCGGGCCGTTTGCTCAAAGGCCTCGTATATGGAATCAGTCCGACTCATAAATCGACTCCGAAGTAGGCACTGCGCACATCCGGGTTGTCAAAAAGGAGCTTGTTGTCACCCTCAAAGGCCAGCATACCGTTTTCCAGGATGTAACCCCGGTGAATGATGGGGATCAAGGGCCTTGCAAACTGTTCGGAAACCACGATGGTGATGGATGCTTCCCGGTTGATCTTTTCAATGGATTCAACCAGAGCGAGCTGAATCAGGGGGCTCAATCCCAGAAGCGGCTCATCCAGCAACAGAATTTTGGGATTGGCCATTAAAGCGATGCCGATGGCCAGCATCTGCTGTTCCCCGCCGCTCATGAGGCCCGCCCGGCGCCTTTTCATCTGGGCCAGCTTGGGAAACATGCGGTAGACCGAGTCCATGGTGGCCCGCATCTCCTGTTTCTTCCTTAAATAACCTGAAATTTTGAGGTTTTCTTCCACCGTACTCTCGCGGAAGACGGGGTGGCGCTCTCGGCAGAGAACAATCCCTTTTCCGACCCTTTTGTCTGGCCACAGATCCGTGATGTCCTCGCCCTCAAAAAGGATTCGGCCGAAGATGGTGATCCGGGTGCCTCCTTTCCGTTCCTCTTTGAGCTTGGTATCCAGCAGAAGGCCGGAAATGGTGTTCATCAAGGTGCTTTTTCCGGCACTGTTTGGGCCGATGACCCCGACAATCTCCTCTTTGACAACCCGAAGGGAGAGTTCGTTGACGGCAATGGCGTTTTCATAAAACACCGTCAGTTGGTTTATCTCCATCATCTTTTTAGCTCTACACCCAGATACGCTTTTTGTACTTTCTCGTTTTTCATGACGGATTTGCTTTCTCCCTGGGCGATAACGCATCCCTGGTCCATGACCAGCACCGTGTCGGCGATTCGGAAAAGCTCCCGCAAGCGATGTTCGATCATGATGATGGTTTTGCCGGCTTCCATCAGACGCTGGATCAGCGGTGTCATGGAAGCCACCTCCGCAAGGCTCAAACCGGAATAGAGCTCGTCAAAGATAATGAGATCGCTCTGAAGGGCGATCACCCTGGCCATTTCAAGGCGCTTCAGATAGCCATGGGGCAAGACACTGGCCGCCTGAAAGGGGACGCTGGAGTCCCGTTCAAATCCGATGTCCTCAAGGATGTCCAAGGCCACGGAATCCTTGTCCCCATAGTGCTCTCCCATGTGTTTGACTTTGGGAGAGGAGAGGGGGATGACCAGGTTTTTGTAGGCGGGCAGCCGGTAAAAGGGCTTCACCATCTGAAACGTCCGTCCAACGCCCAGATTTGCAATTCGGGAGGGGCGCATGCCGGTAATGTTCTTTCCTCTAAAAAAAATCCTTCCCGAGGATGGTTTGAGAAAACCCGTGATAACATTGACGAGGGTGGTTTTGCCGCAGCCGTTTGGGCCAATAACCCCCAAAAGGGATCCTTCCTGAACGGAAAAACTCACGTCATTAAGTGCCGTGACACCACCGAAATTCTTGGTCACGTGATCGACTTCTAGATAATCCACCGCCAGCGACCCCCTACACCCATCTTTCGATCTGTTCGTATTTTCGCCTGAGATAGGGAAAAATGCCCTCAGGAATACCCGCAATGAAAACCACCAGCAGCGCCGAGTAGATGACGATCCTGAAGGTACCGAAGCTTCGCAGGGCTTCCGAGAGAGGCCCCAGAATCACCGCCCCCAAGAGAGGACCCGCAAGGGTTCCGACGCCTCCCACAACACAGGCGGCGATGGGAAAGATGGATAGATCCAATGCAAAGGCGCTCATCCCCACACTCATGTGGTAATGGGTCATGAAAGCGCCACAGAAGGCGCAGATACCGCTTCCGATAAAAATCGCCTGTACCTTGAACCACAAAGTATCCAGCCCCGATGCCTCAACGGCCCGGTCATTGTCTTTCAGGGCGATGAAAATCATGCCGTAATCGGTGGCAACCAGCCGCCTTAAACCGAAAAGGGTCACCAGAAGGGCCGCCAGGCTCAATCCGACGCTGAAATAGAGCCCCGGCAATGAACTGAGGGCGCTGATTCCTTCAGTACCGCCGACGATTTTGGTCGCTTCCACCACCCGCATCAACATCAGGGGGATGATGAGGGTTACCATGGAAAAATACATTCCCCTTAACCGGAGGGCCGGAAAAATGAGAACGGTTGAAAGGGCGCCCCCCAGAAGGGTGGCCAGGGGCAGGGTCAGGTACACTGGCATGTGCAGGTAGTAATTCATGCTTCCCGCAAGATATGCTCCCACCGCAAAAAAGAGTGCCTGTCCCAGGGAAATGAGCCCGCAGGAAGCCATGAAGTCCCAACTGATGGCCATGATGGCCATAATGAAGGTGATGACCAGCACCTTCTTCCAATAGAGGGGAACCAGGCAGATCAAAAGGAGCAGGAGCAACACCGGCAGCACCCTGGGCAAAACCAGATATGCCATTTCTCTTAAAGAAGAAAGGCAGTAAATGTCGTCCGTAACCGCCTTGATGCCCCTGTCGATCCGTTCCTTCCGTCTCTTTTCCTTCATATGCGCTCTTCCAGTTCCTTGTGTTTTCCGAACAGGCCCGACGGCCTGATCAACAAAATGATCAACATGCACAGCAGGGGGACGACCATGGTGAGGGAAGAGGATATGTACATGCTGGTGAGCACTTCGGCATACCCCAGAATGAAGGCCGCCACCAGTACCCCCAGCGTGCTTTCAAGACCGCCGATAATGCAGACCGCCAGAGACTTCAAAAGGATGTCGTAACCATCATCCACGCTGATGGTGCCTAAAGGGAGAATCAGCACGGCGGCAAGGGATACCATCATTGAGCCCAGCATCAGGCTCAACATGGATACCTTGTCGGGGTTGATGCCCACGGTAAAGGCCGTATGATCATCCTGGGCCACGCCCCGAAAGGCGAGTCCAAGGCGGGTGTGATGGACAAAAAGGTATAGCAGGATCAGGAGCAGGATGCCGGCACCTATGATGATCAGCCGCTGAATTCCCACATAGGTACCGAACACCTTGACCGATCCGGAAACAAATGGCGGAAGCCGATACTGGAATCCCATGATCCCCATGCTTCTCATAAGTTCCAGAATCATGAGCCCGATGGCAAATGTGGAAATCACTTCGGAGAGCTCCAGCCCTCGAAGTCGTAGCAACAGAAACCGGTACATGAGCGCCCCGAGAACCCCCACAATCAGAACCGCCAGTATCACAGCCAGAAAGTAGGGCATCCCCAGTTTTCTCAGAAACGCCCATGCCAGCAGACCGCCCAGGACATAAAAGGCGCCGTGGGCGAAATTGGCCACCCGGCTGATACCAAAGGTCATGCTGAACCCCAGCGCAATCAGGGCCAGAACCATGGAATTGATAAAACCGTATACCAGCATCCGTTTACACCCTGCTCAATTGAGAACGGTTGATGTTTCCCTGTCGCCTGAGAAAGACTATTTCATCCATTTGGGTTTGTCGATGGGGCCTTCGGCCACCGCATCCGGGAAGACCGGCACCCGCTTGCCGTCTTTCCATTGATATACCACCAAAATGGCTTTTTCCAGGGGATTTTCTCCAAACAGAATCTCATGATCCTTGAACCGGATACGGCCGATGCTGCCGGCATAATCCGTTTCGTTGATGGCTTTTATGAGCTTGTCGGGTTCCAGGCTTCCGGCCCTTTCGATGGCTTCTTTCAGGACGAATACGGAGTCATAGGCCTCGGAGGGCATGTGCCCCGCTTGAATCTCCTCTCCCCATCGTTTCTTGTAGGCGTCATAGAACTCTGTCGCCGGGGGATATTTCGCCAACGGGATGTTCCCTGCCTCGAACACAATGTTCACAACGCCGTCCACAACGTCGGCACCGAAAGTCTCAGCGGCTTTGGAGCCCATGAGCGGCGAGATGAATCCAACGGGAACGGCGGGAACGCGCATGTCCTTCCACTGAAGGGCCAGCACGCCGCTGGAAGACATGTCAAAAATGGGCATAATGACCTGTGCCTCCGAATTTTGCGCTTTGATGAGGGATGCGCTGAAATCCCCCGCCCCGGTGGGGTAGGCATCCAGTCCCGAGACTTTCCAGCCGTTCTTCTCGAACCATCCCTTCATCCCCTTGCCGATGGCGTTGGCCCAGAGCACGTCCTGGACAATAATGTAGACATTGTCAAAACCATAGTCCTTCTTCAATTTGGCCATGGTTTTCATGAGATAGCCCACCACATATTTGGCGTTGAGCATGCGGAAGCAGTATTTATATTTCTCCGGGTCACCGTTGTATTTGGAAACGAATTTCGGGCTCATGGCCACATTGATGCTGACCATCTTGTATTTGGCGTAAATGTCCATGGCCGCCAGCAGCACCTCCGACCGAAAGGGTCCCAGCACCACCGCGTCCGGCTTTTTTTCCAGGAAAAGTTTTTCAATGGCCAGAAGCGCATCGGATATGGGAACGCCCGGTTCGCCGCCTCGGGTATCGATGGAGGCAATTTCCATGGGTCGTCTTTTCTCTCCAACCTTCACCCCGCCCTTTTTATTGATTTCCTCCACGGCCATGGTAATGGCTTTCAACGCTTCTGAAGCCTCCAGCGTTTTCAAGGAACTGGGAACCCCCACCACAATCGGTTTTTCTCCCGCACCCACCGCCACGGGCAAAATCCAGACAGACACCACGACCAAAGCAACCAAGATACACCACATTCTCTTTTGCATGCTTCCTCCTTAAGATTTAGTGTTGATCTCTGAAATAAATAGCCAGGAACTCAAGGGGTTCCAAGGCGGTTACCGCATGCTTCACTTTTCCGTCGAAATAGACCAGGTCCCCCTGTTCCAGGGCATGGTCCTTGTCACCATACCTGAAAATGCATTTTCCCCTTATAATGTAGGCGAGTTCATAACCGGGGGTTTCGTGGCGATCCACGATTTCACCCGCTGAGCCTTTTCCAAGGCTGATGGAGATGTTGTCGTTGATGACGCCTTTCGGCATGAGAAGTCTGAGGGTCATCGCCTCGGATTCCACAAAGGGCTGGTCTTTGGCACGAATGAGGGTTAACTGCCCCTGCTCTTCCTTCAGCAGGCCCATTATAGAGGAACCGAGCTGATGGGCGATATCGGAGAGCAGCACCACCGAGGGACTGACTTTACCGGTCTCCACCCGGTAGATGGTGGTGTAATTCACCCCCACCAAGTCCGCCAGCTGCTGCATGGTCAATCCCATGGATTTACGGAGTTCACGGATTTTGCTGCCGAGTCTTTTCTGATCTGGCCTGGACATGGGGTGAAAATATAGCAAATGTGCAATCTAGTCAACAAAAATATGCTATTTTTGCATTATCGATCATCCGAAGCGGGCATGGGAGGCCGAGGAATCGAGATGGGGGATTCCAATGGCAAGTGAGCACTCATTTTCTTAAACTTTATCGACGTGTATGTTCCCTTCATGCATGACGCTTTTCAGCCGCAATACATCCCCTTTGACTTTTCCGAAGACATTGACGGCACTCGCCGGTACGATGTTCCCTTCCGTGCTCATGGGCGTGGGCCCGAAAAAAATGCAGAATGCGCTCCCCGGGGGCCAGTAGCCGAGGTCACCCAGGGAAACCGCTTCCATGGCGGTGTCGTCCAGCTGGGCTGTTACGGGGATTGAAAAATAGATTTCATCCCCCCAGGTGTCAAAGGGGGTGGAAAAGGGGAGGGCCTCGAAAATCTTCTTGGCGGTGGGAGATTCGTTTAATTGGGCGTTCAGGGTAAGGCTTCCCACTTGGATTCTTATCTCCATATGCTTGTCCTCCTGCTTTCTGATCGGATGCCTATCCTCTTTTTCTGAATACAAGCCGAATGGGTGTTTGTGTCAGGCCGAGATGGATTCCCAACTGATTGTTCAAGAACCGCTCGTAAGAGAAATGGAGCATATCGGGTCGATTGACAAACACCGTAAAGGTCGGCGGCCTTGTGCGGGTCTGGGTGCCATAGTAGAATTTGAGGCGACCGCGGCCGATCCTGGGTGGCGGATGCTTTTCCATCAATTCCTGAATGGCCCGGTTAACCAGCGGGGTGCTGATCCGCCGCGAGAACTGATCGAAGACCGAATCGATTCTTGGAAAGAGTTTCATGACCCTTTCGCCTGTGAGCGCGGACATATTGATCCGTGGCGCAAAGGATATGAATTTGAGCTGTCTCTGTATCCCCCTTTCCAACGGGTCCTTCAGTTGGGCGTTCCCCTTCACCAAATCCCATTTATTGACCCCCAGCACAAGGGCCCGCCCTTTTTCAAAAGCGTAGCCGCAAATCCGCGCATCCTGGTCCGAAACCCCTTCGGAACCATCCAGCAGAATCACCGCCACATGGCATCGATCCAGGCTCTTGATGGCTTTGATCATGGAGAACTTGTCCACTTTTTCCTTTACACGGCTTTTTCGGCGGATGCCGGCCGTATCGATGAGAAGATAGTTTCTGCCGCCATAAGAAAACGCGGCGTCCACCGTGTCGCGGGTGGTGCCGGGGAGTTCGCTGACCACGAGACGGTCGGTTTTAAGGATGCGGTTGATGAGGGAGCTTTTTCCCACGTTCGGTTTCCCCAGAACCGCCACTCGGATTTCGTCCGGGTGTTCCGAAGCTTCCCGGGAAGGGGAGAGGCCCTTTGTAAGTTCATGGAGAAGTGCTTTAACGCCGTAGCCGTGTGCCGCTGACAGGGGATATACGGTCCGGTAGCCCAACTGGTAAAAATCATTGGCCAGGTGCTCTTTTTCAGGCCCGTCGATCTTGTTGACGGCGAGAAAGACCTTTTTTTGGGTCCTTCTAAGCAGCTGGGCCATCTCTTCATCGCCCGGCAGCACCCCTTCGCGGCCGTCGACCATGAAAATAACGCGATCCGCCTCGGAAATGGCCGTCTCCACCTGCGCACGGACCCCCTTTTGAAGGGGGTCCTGTCCCAGATCTTCGAAACCACCCGTATCCACCAGGGTCATTTGAAGACCTTCATGACGGATGGTATCGTGCAACCGATCCCGGGTAATGCCGGGACGGTCGTCCACCAGCGCTCTTTTTGATCGTGTGAGACGGTTGAAGAGGGTCGATTTCCCCACATTGGGCCGTCCCACAATGGCCAGCACCGGTGGCATGCTACATCCGACCCGTGCCCGGCCCGTAGTCAATGGGCGGCAGGGGAATGTTTTCCACTTCCAGGGTTTCCGGATCAATCTCCTTAATGACAACCTGTAGCGTCGGCGACACATAGATATAGCCGAAGAAAACGTTATTGGGGCTCAGAATTTCGTATAGATTGGGGGGGAAATTCACATAGGAATTGAGCCATCCGACGATTTCTTCAACAACCGCCCCGTCGGTGACCGGCATCCATTTCTCGCCGATGATCCGCTTGCCATCCGCTCTCGGGCCGAACATGATGGCCGAGGGAGAATCGGTTGAGAGTCCGGCATAGAGGATATCGTAATTCTCCCAGTTGTCTTTCAGATCCTGTATGGTTGCATTGTGGTCGCCGGAAGCCATTCTGATTTTCCCGTAGTTGCCGAAACAGCCGGTGATCATCAGCAAAGCCGTTAAGGTAACAACCGTTTGCAGCAACGGCCTAAATGTTCTCATGACGGTTCCTCCTTGTTTCTAAACACTGTGGGTCGATCCAATTCTAACGAAAAGCCAAGGAAAAGGAAATTGAAGATTTCAAGCCTCTCTAAATAGAAGAGGTTTCCCCGATGTTTTCTGAAGGTTTTTGCTCGGCCGGCTTTTTCCCCCGTTCCCGGAGTCTTTCAAGGACCACGTAAAGTACGGGCACCAGCACCAGGCTCAGAAAGGTGGAGGCAAGCATGCCACCGAATACCGCCGTGCCCAGGGAATGACGGCTGGCGGCCCCGGCGCCCGTGGCCACCACCATGGGGACCACTCCGAGAATGAAGGCAAAGGCGGTCATGAGAATCGGGCGGAGCCGCTCACGGGACGCCTGGACCGCGGCTTCCACGATGGATGCCCCGCGAACCCGCAACTCCCGGGCAAACTCCACGATCAAAATGGCGTTCTTGCTGGCAAGCCCGATGAGCAGGACCAGCCCGATCTGGCAGTAGACATCGTTTGCAATGCCGCGAATGTGCTGCGCCAAGAGGGCCCCCAGGATGGCCAGGGGAACGGCCAGCATGACCATGAGAGGCATGACCCAGCTCTCGTATTGGGCCGCCAGAAACAGGAATGCAAATATCAGGGCCAGTGAAAATATGTACGGGGCCATGCCGCCGGCCTTGATTTCCTGGTAAGCGGTGGCGGTCCATTCGTAGCCGTATTCGCTGGTGAGGTTTTCGTCGGCCAGCTTTTCCATGGCTGCAATGGCCTGGCCGGTACTGTAGCCGGGAGCATTGCCCCCGTAGATGGAAATGGTTCTAAACAGATTGTAATGTTTGACGTTTTCTACACCCCGTATCTGTTTGACCTTCACAAGGGCGGAAAGGGGTACCATGCTGCCGTCCTCCGCCCGCACATACAACTTTGAAATATCCTCCCGCTTGGCCCGATAATCCTTTTCAGCCTGCAGAAACACCCGGTAGACACGACCGAATTTGTTGAAATCGTTCACATACATGCTGCCCAGGAAGGTCTGCAGGGTGTTGAAAACATCTGAAATGGAGACCTTCAGGCTTTTGGCCTTGGTGCGGTCCAGTTCAATGTAAAACTGAGGATAATTGACTTCAAAGGTGGTGCTGAGCGGGGTCAGAACCGGTTCCTCTCGGGCGGCCGCAATGAGCTTTCCCGCAATGGCCTTCAGTTCCACAAGGCTGCCGCCCGTGAGGTCCTGCAGCTCGAACTCGAAACCGCCGGTGGTGCTGAGCCCTTGAATGGGGGGCGGCGGAAAGGGGATGATGACCGCATCATTGATGCCGGCCACCTCACCCATGAAAGTCCCCATAAGCCCTTTCAAACTCAATTGCGGGGTCGTTCGCTGATCCCAGGGGTCCAGCATGACGAAAGCGGCCGCTGAAGAAGTATCGTTTGCGGAGTTTAAAAGGTTGTACCCGCCGATCATGACGACATTTTCAATCCCTTTCATGTTTTGAAGGATCTTTTCAACCTGATCGCAGACCTTTTCCGTGCGGTCCAGGGATGAGCCTTCAGGGGTCTGCAGCATGACCATGAAATAGCCCTGATCCTCTGATGGAACGAAACCGGTGGGAACGATTTTGAACATGTAATAGGTGGCAAAAAGAAGGCCCGCAAAGACCAGGAATACCAGGACCCAGGCCTTAATAAACCATCTGACGCCTTTTAAGTACTTTTCTCTGGACCAGTTAAAGACCTGGTTGAATTTTCGAAAGAACCAGGCCTGTCGATCCGGGGTCTTTCGAAGGAGGGCGGCGCAGAGGGCCGGACTCAGGGTAAGGGCGTTAATGGCGGATATACCAACGGAAAAGGCGATGGTAAGGGCGAATTGCCGGTAGAGCTGTCCGGTGATGCCGGGCATGAAGGCCACCGGCACAAAGACCGACATGAGAACCAGGGTGGTGGCGATGATGGGCCCCGTCACTTCGGCCATGGCCGCCTTGGTGGCCTCTTTAGGCGACATCCCTTTTTCGTCGATACAGCGGGACGCGTTTTCCACCACAACGATGGCGTCATCCACCACAATGCCGATGGCCAATACCAGTCCGAACAGCGTCAGCGTGTTGATGGAAAATCCGAAGGCCTCAAGTACCGCAAAGGTCCCCACCAGGGAAACGGGGATGGCGATGGCGGGAACGAGGGTGGCCCGCCAGTTCTGAAGAAAAATATAGACCACCAGAAAAACCAGCAGCATGGCCTCCAGCAGCGTTTTAATCACCTCAATGATGGATTCCTTGACAAAGAGCGTGGTGTCATAGGCGACGGTATATTTGAGTCCCTGGGGAAATCGGTCTTTGAGCTCCTCCATGTTGGCGTAAACTTCCTTGGCCACCTGCAGCGCATTGGCTCCCGGCAACTGAAACACACCGATACAGGCAGCTTTCCCACTGTTTAAATGCGCATACCAGCCGTAGTTTTCAGCCCCCAATTCCACCCGGCCCACATCTTTTACCCGAACCACGGAGCCGTCATCTCGAGTGCGGATGATGATATCTTCGAATTCCTTGGGGGTGGAGAGACGTCCCAGCGTGTTAATGGAATAGGTGAAGACCTGACCGGGCGGACTGGGGGCCTGGCCGATGCTGCCGGCCGCCACCTGAACGTTCTGCTCCTGAACGGCATTGATCACGTCCATGGCGGTCATGTCCATGCTGGTGAGTTTGTCGGGGTTGAGCCATAGCCGCATGGCGTATTTTTTTTCACCGAAAATCTCAACATCTCCGACGCCTGGAAGGCGTTTGAGTCGGTCCACGATATTGATGGCGGCGTAGTTGCTCAAAAAAAGGTCATCGAACTCACCGTTTTCCGAGTAGAGGCAGATGATGAGAACAAAATCGGGGGACTGCTTCTGGGTTGTGATGCCGTATTTGCGCACGTCTTCGGGCACCTGGGGTTGGGCCATGGTGACCCGGTTCTGAACATCCACGGCGGCGATGTCCAGGTTGTATCCCACGTCAAAGGTGACCGTGATATTGCTGGTGCCGTCACTGGAACTGATGGAGGACATGTAGGTCATGCCTTCAACGCCGTTGATCTGCTCCTCAATGGGGGTGGTGACGGTTTTTTCCACCACTTCGGCGTTTGCCCCCGTATAGGTGGCCTGGACCCTGACGGTGGGCGGGGTGATCTGCGGGAACTGGGCAACCGGTAGGAGTATGATGCATACGGCGCCCGCCAGGGAGATGACAATTGAGATGACGCCTGCGAAAATGGGTCGGTCAATGAAGAAATTGACGAACATACGGGATTCCTTAAAGGGCTTCTGCTATTTTGATGGCGGCGGATCTTTACGCTTTTTTTCAGAACTCGAAGGAGACTTCGGTTCGGTTTTGCCGGGTGATGCTTTTGCTGCCGCTTTTTCAGTCGATGGGGAATGGCCGGATTCAACGGCATTTTCCGGGTGTTCTTTGGAAGCCAATTGGGGCTTCACCACCATGCCGGGCCGAATCATCTGCAGCCCTCCCACAATCACCTTGTCTCCCGCTTTAAGCCCTTTCCAGATGATCTTTTGATTCTTGTAGACAAAACCGACCTTGACGGACCGTTTTTCCACCTTGTTGCCGTCTCCCACCATGAAGACATAAGATCCGGTCTGGTCCTCACCGATGGCCTTTTCGGAAATCAGGGGTGTGTCGGGCACGTCACACAAAAACAGACGTGCTTGTACGTAGATGCCCGGGAGGAGCGTTTTGTCGGGGTTGGAAATGACGGCGCGCATGTTGATGGTGTTGGCCTTCGGATCGGCCGCGTTGTCAATGAAATCGACCTTTCCCGGATAAGGGTGCAATGTACCGTCGCTTAAAACGATATCCACGGGGATGTTCTTTTCCTGGCGGTATTTCAGGATGAGCCGTAGATCCTTTTCGCTGGGGCTGAAATAGACATAGAGCGGATCCAGTTGCACAATGGTGGCCAGCTTGGTGTCCTCGCCGGCACCCACGAGGTTCCCCACGTTCACAAGGGTCCGTCCGATGCGGCCGTTTAGGGGAGAATACATGGTACAGTAGCTGAGATTCAGGCGGTCCTGTTTGATTTTCGCCAGATCCGCCTTGACCGCGGCCGCCGCCTCCCTGGCCTGGGTAACATAATCCTCAAAGGATTCCTGGGTGACGAAATCCTGTTCCGCCAGGGGTTTATATCGTTTGACCTGGTCGTTGGCAAAGGCAAGGGCCGCCTTGTCCTTGGCCAATTGGGCAAGGCTCATCTCCAGTTCCGCCTCATAGGGGGCTTTCTCGATGACAAACACGATATCCCCCTTTTTGACATCGACCCCTTCCACAAACCGCCGCTCCTCTAAAAAACCTTCCACCCGGGCGCGAATATCAACGGTTTTGACGGATTCGGTGGTGGCAACATAGTTGAGATGGACCGGCACGGTCTTGGGTACCACCTTTTCGACGGTTACCGTGGGAGGCGGTGGCGTGTAAGCCTGCTTTTTCTCTTTCTTGCATGCGGACAGGGGGACTGCCAAAAGAAACGAAAGTATCAATCCGACAACAAAAAAACGAGGTTTAGGGAATGTGGTATCAGCGGCCATTGACAAAGGCCCTCCTTCGGTGTTTTGTGGGCACGACAAAACGGGGTGCTCCGGGGGGGAGTTCCGCGCCGATGGCATGAAGCAGTTCAGCGTAAGAATTGAAAAGGTCCGTTTGGGCCTGGACCCTCTGGGACCTGGCCGAGGTGAGGGTGCTTTGGGCGTTGAGCAGTTCCACGATGTCGGCGACGCCTGCGCGATAGCGGGCCAGGGAAACTCTGAAAGATTCCTTGGAACTGACAAGCAGGGTTTCACTGGACTCCAGCTGTTGGGCCGCCGTTTCCATATTGTAGAAGGCGGACCACACATCCGAAATGACCGATTCTTCCTTTTGCCGGAGTTCCGCCCGGGCGGCTTTCAAGTTGGCTTCCGCGGCCCTCACATTGTTTCTGAGCGAAAACCCTTCAAAAAGGGGTATCTGAAGCGTCAGTGCCCCGTAATAGCTGATGCCGCTGCTGTTATAATCGCCAACGTCCGAGTCGCTGAAGGTCATATCAATACCGGACCATCCCACATTACCCGAGGCAGACAACTGTGGCCAGAGGTCTGATTCGGCCTTTTTGAGTTCCGCCGCGTATTGACGGACGTTGGCTCTGGTGGCTGCCAGATCCGGCCGGTCCCGCAGGGCCAGATTGATGAGGCTCTGGGTGTTTTTGGAAATGGCGTTCAACGGAAGTTCTTCGGGTCCTTCCGCCACATCAAAATCGGCATTGGCAGGCCATCCCACGGCCGTGGCCAATTCCCCCCGGGAGATCTTGACGGCGCCTTTGTTGGAAACAAGGTCGAGCCGCACCTGGTCCACGTTGGCGCGTGCCTGAAGTACGTCGGCAATGGTGCTGACGCCGGCTTTTTTCCGTTGCTCCGTGGCGCTCAAGCTGGTCAAGGCCTCCTCCAAATCGCTTTCCGATGCGCGAACCTGTGCCCGGTTGCCCAGGTATGTGTAGTAGGCCTGGGGTACGTCCCGAAGAACATCCTGAATGCTCTGATTATGGTTCCAGTTGGCGGCGATCAGCGCCTGGCGGGCGCTTTCAACGGTGGCGGCCCGGCCGCCGAAATCGAAAAGGAGGTAATCGAGACTGATCTCCACATTGCCATAAGTTCCGCTGGAAGAATCGCCGCCAAGTCCATATCCGCTGGCATCGCCGCTGATGCTGGGATAATAGTCCCCTCTGGATGAGGCCCACTGGGCCGCCGCGGCCCGGGCCTGTTCCCAGTAGGCCTGCGTCGACGGGTTGATGTGGAGAGCAATATCCACGAGGTCCGCAAGGGTCAGCTTCCTGGCGGGCGGGTTCAGGTTATCGGGACTTAGGGCGGTGCTTTTCTCCATGGGGGGAGGCGGCGTCGTGAGTGCCTTTGTTTCATCTTTGGAATATTTCCCCGGAGAGGAAGAGACATAGTGGTCCGGATCCAATTCGGGGAGTGGTGTCTTGCACGCGGTCACGCAAAAAGAGGTCCACAGAAGCAAAAAAAGCAAAAAAACTGTTTTCAATATCTTTTCCAAGGGCCTAAAGGCATCAAAAATACTGTTTGGTCGAATGAAAATTGCAGCAGTACCCGTGCCATATAGCGAAAAAGGGACAAACATTCAACAAAAAACAGTGAAATCCCTGATATGGTCCACTCTCCTTTTCCCTTGACAGGAAAGGATCTGATCTCCTAAAAAAACGGAAACTTTCTCACAAACTGGAGAGTCCAAAGTTCTATCGTCATGCCGGACTTGATCCGGCATCCAGAACATGTAACCTATTTAAATGCTGATGGATTCCGGCTTTCGCCGGAATGACGCAGCGAAATCCATGCATTTGTTAATATCAATAGGTTAGAGAGGACTTCTGACGAAAGCCTTAGAAATTAGGAGGCGTATATGCCCGGATTTGAAATATTTGGTGACGAGGAACGAAAAGAGGTCAATGATGTCCTTAAAACCGGTGTTCTGTTTCGGTACGGTTTTGATCAGGCCAGAGGGGACCATTGGAAAGCAAAGCGCTTTGAGGAGGAACTGGCCCGGAAAATCGGCGCGGGATATTGCCATCTCTGCTCCAGCGGAACGGCGGCGCTTTCCATTGCCCTGGCTGCCTGCGGCATCGGAGTGGGTGACGAAGTCATCGTTCCGCCGTTTACCTTTGTGGCCACCATCGAAGGGGTCATGACGGCGGGGGCGGTGCCTGTTTTTGCGGATATTGATGAGACACTCTGTCTCGATCCGGATGCACTTGAAAAGGCTTTGACGCCCCGCGTAAAAGCGGTGCTGGTGGTTCACATGTGCGGATCCATGGCTCAGATTGACCGCATCAGGGATTTTTGCGAGCAAAGAAACCTGATCTTGATAGAAGATGCCTGTCAGGCCCTCGGCGGATCATTCCATGGCCAGTTCCTTGGGACATTCGGCAAGATGGGCTGCTTTTCTTTTGATGCCGTTAAGACCGTTACCTGCGGGGAAGGGGGCGGCGTCGTTACCGATGACCCTGAACTCTACCGCATTGCCGATGCCTACGGGGATCACGGGCATGATCATGTGGGGAGCGACCGGGGAGCGGAAGGGCATCCCATCATGGGCCTCAATTTTCGTATCAGTGAGTTGAATGCGGCCGTCGGACTGGCACAGCTCAGAAAGCTTGATCGGATCCTGGAAATTCAGCGGACAAATAAAAGAGCGTTGAAACAGGCGTTGGAACGGATTCCCGGGATGGAATTCCGAAGGGTTCCCGATGAAGAAGGGGATTCGGCAACATTTCTCTCATTCCTGATGCCCGATGAAAGGGCGGCTCTGAAAGCATCGGCGGAGCTGGGTTCTGCCGGTGTTGACGGCTGTTTTTACTGGTACCAAAACAACTGGCACTATATCCGCCAGTGGGACCATATCAAAAAGCTAAAGTCCGCGGCACCGCTTCCCCTGACACTTTTTGACAGCCTGCCCGACTACGAGAACCTGGATTTGTCTCAGTCGGACGGCATCATTAAGAGAACCATTTCCATGCTGATCAAACTGTCATGGACCGAGGATGAGATGAGAGAGCGGATAGATCGAATGACATCCGTTCTAAAGCCGTATTTCTGATTTGAGGTGAAGATGTTTCGAAATTTCAAGACCGTTTCTCACGTGATTTTTGGCCGGGGATGTTTTAGCCAACTCTCCGATATTCTGTCCGGTCAAAGAAAAGGGAAGGCCGGATTCATGGTTTTTGTGGTGGACGACGTTTTTATGGAGAGCCCCCTGAAGGAGAGGATCCCCTTGGAGGGGGAGGACCTGCTCTTGTGGGTGAATGTGGACCATGAGCCGACAACGCAATATGTGGATGATCTGACCTCCCAGATCAAGGATGCCCGTGAACGTCTGCCGGACGGCGTGATCGGCATCGGTGGGGGGAGCACCATGGACCTGGCCAAAGCCGTTTCACTGATGCTCACCAACCCGGGCTCTTCGGTGGATTATCAGGGGTGGGATCTGATCAAGAATCCCGGCGTCTATCATGTGGGTGTTCCCACCCTTTCGGGCACCGGCGCCGAGGTCTCCCGAACCACCGTGCTCTCGGGTCCCGAAAAGAAACTGGGTTTGAATTCGGACCACACGCTTTTTGACCAGATGGTCCTGGACCCGGAACTTACGGCCGGTGTCCCCGGGGATCAGTATTTCTATACGGGGATGGATTGCTACGTTCACTGTGTTGAATCACTGACCGGTACCTATCTGAACGCCTTCAGCCAGGCCCACGGCGAAAAGGCCATTGATCTCTGCCGCGAGGTGTTCCTGGATAATGCGCCCGACAGGGACGAGAAGCTGATGATGGCATCCTACATGGGCGGTATGAGCATCGTCTACTCCCAAGTGGGCATTTGCCATGCCCTCGCCTATGGTCTGGCCTTTGTTCGAGGCATCCACCACGGCATCGGTAACTGTCTTGCCTTTGACATCCTTGAAGCCTATTACCCGGAAGGTGTGCGGGAGTTCCACCGGATGATGGAGAAGCGGCATATTACCCTCTCACGGAAGGGATTGGAGAATGTGCGCCCCGAAGAAGTGGAGAGAATGGTGGATGTGGCAATGACGCTGGATCCTCTGTGGGAAAACGCCCTGGGGCCGGACTGGAAAAAGAAGATGCCCCGGGAGAGGATCCGCGGGCTTTATGAGGATATCATGGCTTCCGGCTGAAATTCAGGATTCACTGTCCAAAATCTCTCTGATCTTAAGGGATAGGACCTTGATATTGAAGGGTTTTTGAATAAAGCCTTCGCATCCGCGCGCCAGTATTTCCTCCGCGCGTCCATCAATACTGTAGCCGCTTGAAAGAAGCACCTTCAGATCAGGGGCCATCTCCTTCAATCCGTCAAACGCTTCGCCCCCACCCATGTCCGGCATGATCATATCAAGGATGGCCAGATCAGGCATTTTTCGATTCTTGTCACCGAGCCCTTTCCGGATGATTTCCATGGCTTCCTTTCCGCTTCCGGCGACCAGGGTCTTGTATCCCAACAATTTCAACATGCTTTCACCAACGTCAAGGATGGTTTCCTCATCATCAACCAGAAGAATCGTTTCATCGCCTGTCTTTAGATCAACCGAAACTTTTCGCCGATGATCCTCCATCTTTGAATCGGTGGTGGGCAGATAAATATAAAAGGTGCAACCCTTTCCTTTTTCGCTGTGAACGCGGATACCGCCGCCATGGTTTTTAATGATACCGTAAGCGGAGGCGAGCCCCAGTCCCGTCCCTTTGCCCGTGTCCTTTGTGGTAAAAAACGGATCGAATACCCTCCCCTGAATGTCTTCGTCTATCCCCACACCTGTATCCGTCACCGAGATTTTCACATATTTTCCGGGCATTAGGTCAAACTGCCGGCCACGATTCTTATGAAATGTGACGTTTTCAGTCCTGAGAAACAGACTTCCGCCGCCGGGCATGGCCTGCCAGGCATTCAAGAAGAGATTCAACAAGACCTGTTCGATCTGACCCCGATCCACCGCCACGGTCCAGAGATCCTTTTGATAGGTTTCATGGATTCTGATTTCTTTCTTTGTGCGTCCGAACATATGGCACTGGTTTCGTATCAGCTCATTCAGATCCGTGGGTTTGACCTCATATTTTCCGCCCCTTGCAAAACCCAAGATCTGTTTTGTCAAATCCGCTCCCCGACACACCTGTGCTTCCATGCTCATGAGACGATCGTAATAGGGGTCCCCCGCATTTTGATCCAGAAGCATCAAAGAGATGTTCCCTTGAATACCCATTAGCAGATTGTTGAAATCATGGGCGATGCCCCCCGCAAGGGTACCGATGGCTTCCATCTTCTTGGCCTGGAGCATTTGTTCCTGAAGTCTTTTGATCTGTCTTTCGGCAAGCACCCGATCGGTTACATCTCTTCCCGTGCCGCTGATATAGGGTTTTTCGTGTTTTGAACGGACCAGCGAGTTATGGTGCTCCACATATATTTTGTGACCGTCCTTTGCAAAATAGCCCGAGATTCCCTCATGGTACCCGTCTCTCTCTATTGGTTCCAAATACTCCTGTTTGAATAAATGCTTCAGTTTCGGATTCATGAAATCCGCGGATCTACGTCCGATCAATTCGTCCCGGGTATACCCGAAAACCCTGCTCATGGCAGGGTTTACGCTTAAAAAACGTCCTTCCAGGTCCTGGGTGTAGATAAGGTCACTGATGGAGTCGAACAGGTCCCTGAATCTTTTTTCCGACTTCTGAAGGGTTTCCTCCCGGCCCGCCACCGCATCTGCCATGATTCTGAAATCTCTGGAGAGTTCATCAATCTCGGGAAAGCTCTTTGGCCGGGGAGGGAAATCGTAATCCGCCTTTTCCACTTTCTTTGCGTCGGAGATAAGCCGGGAAAGCGGTTTGAGCAGGGTTCTCACTCTCAAAAGCGCCATGGTCAGTGCCAGAATGACGGCGAGCCCGATACCAATCCAAAAATAGTCTCTCACCCTGTGCACCGGGGAAAATGCCTGTTCGGCCGTTTGAATAACCATCACGGGCCAACCGGTTTGGGGAACAAGGGCAACACTTAGGAATACCTCCTTCCCCCCCATCTTTTCACGGTAGTTCCCTTGAATGCCCAAAAGCGCTTGATCAACCCCCTTTAGTGTACGAACATTGACCCGCTGGTAGACATTAGACTTGACCGAATGGGCAATAAAGGTTCCGTTTTTGTCGATCACGCCGATCTTCATGGGGCCTCTTTCCAGTCGATCGATAAAATCGCTGAGGATTCCCAGGTTCAAAACCCCGGCCAAAATACCCTTTCTAAGGGGCAGAGCGATGGTCAAGGTTGGCTCCCCTATGTGAGGAGAGATAAAGGTGGATGACCAGTGAAGATCTCGGACTTCCTGCATCTCTTTGAAAAAGGGTTTGCCCGATACGTTGAGACCGATGTAATCCTTTCTGAAAGGGACCACTTCTTTAACGACGCCGGCGTCGTCGATCACCTCGATCATTTCAAAGACAGGATAGTTTGCAATAATCGATTCGAGAGATGCTCTGAAAAGATCTTCATTGGACATATGACCCCCTTCGATCATTGCCGCCAACTGTCTTAGCATATCCTTGGGCTGATCAATGAACGCCCCTATTTCCCCGCTGATGGATTTTGCCAAAAGGAAATTTTTTCGGGTAATCTCTTCCTCCAGATATCCGGTAAAAAGGTACAGGGTAATGAAGCCGATCACAACGAGGGGCAGAATGGCGACCAGAATGAAATTGAGGATCAATGTGTTTCTAAAGCTGAAAGAGACCTTCATTGGCTGTTCCTCGTTTGGGAAAACCCGCGCAATGGTCGGATAGGAGGGTGTGACGCCCTTGCCCCAGGAAACAAACTTATTTCGATTTTTTTTCTAACGCTTTAAATTCGCCATTCTTAACGGTCATTAACAAACGGGCCCGTTGCGGATCCCCATATTTGTCCATTTTGAAGTTCCCCTGCAGACCCATAATGGTCTGTTGCCTGAGAATAGTGGTTTTCAATTCCCGGGGATCGGCGTTTTCAGATAACGCCTTGAACAGGACAAGGGCAGCTTCATAACCGAGAGCGGCTGCGAAATTGGGTGTTTTGCCAAAACGTTCTTCGAATTTCTTCTTGAACGCCATATAGGCGGGATCATGGCTTTCGCGGTCAAACAGCTGGGAGAAAACAAGGCCCTCAACAGCGGGCCCCCCGTCATGCAGTAGGTCCTCCGTCATGGCCCAGCCACATGAGAAGATCAGGATTTTTGAATGTTTCATGCGAATGCGTTGAGACATCATGGCCGCATCTCGAGCGCCCGTCACGATGAGGATCCCTTCGGGACCAGCGCCCAGCAACGATTCTGCCGACTTTACAAAATCCGTGTCTTTTCCCGAGGTAATGGTCAGAACGGTGTTGATCTCTCCCCCAAGGCGTTGGAACTCTTTTTTAAAATTGTTGAAAAATCCTTCCGTATAGTCCCGGTTTGAAAGGTCATAAACGGCGGCCATTTTTTTAAGCCCCAGGACTTTTGATGCGTAGCGTGCCAGATGATCCGTTTCGGCATTGTTGGGCGGGAGCATCCTGATGAAATAATCATCAATGCCGGATACCTTTATGGTACTTGTGGTAGGGCTGATCATCAGGATTTTTTCATTGTTGGCCAGGGGGATCGCAGCCATGGACATGGTGCTGGTCATATGCCCGATAATGGCCACCACGCCATCGTCAAGCAGTTCCTGATCGACCCGGAGAGCCTCTTTGGGATTCTGTTTGTCGTCTTTTGTGATCAGCTCAATCGGGCGCCCATGAATGCCCCCTTTGCCGTTTATCTCTTCCACCGCCAGGATGACGCCGTCGCGACCCGCCGTTCCCAGATCGGAAAGCCTGCCGGTCAGTCCACCCACGAACCCGACCTTGATGGGGCCTTCATCTTTCTCGCAGCCAATGGCCGCGGCGGCGAAGACAACCAACATCAGCACGGCCAATTTACCGAAGAAACACTCTTTTGAAAGATGCTGTGGTCCTTTTTCCATAAGAGCTCCTCGCCAATTGTTGGTCTTTCTTCCGCATGGGTGCCTTTTTTCATACTAGCACATCCCATGGTTGGAGGGCAAATCACATGTGGTTTTTGTGAGCGCATTCAAGAATGGTGGAGGATTCCATTGTATTCAAGATGCAACTGTACTAAAATGAACAATTATGATCGAGATATCCACGGAAATTGTTTTCAACAAAAAAGTCGCAAGAAATACCTTTTTCATGGGATTTCGTTCAGCAGCGGTGGCAAATGAGGCCAAGCCGGGCCAGTTTGTGATGATGCAGGTTCGGCCCGGTATGGATCCCCTTTTGCGTCGCCCCTTTTCCATCTGTGGGGTGAACGGGGATGTGGTACTGATTCTCTATCGGGTGGTCGGCACCGGGACCGCTATTCTGGGCGAAAAAGATTCCGGCCAAGCCATTCGCGCTCTGGGGCCTCTTGGAAGGGGGTTCGAGCTGCCCGAAGGAAAGGCCCGGCCAATATTGGTGGCCGGGGGGATGGGCATTGCCCCGCTTCTCTTCCTGTCGCTCACATTGAAACGCAAAGACCAGCAGTTTCTGACGGGCTACGGCGATTCGTCGGAAATTGTTCCCCTGGATCAATTGGGGATCGTGGGGCTTGCTCCCGCAATCGCCACCGAAGACGGTTCCCTGGGGTACCATGGAAAGGTGACGGATCTGCTGGCGTCGGCTTTTTCAAGTTCGAAGGAGACCCCGCTGGCCGTGTTCACGTGCGGGCCCCTGCCCATGCTGAAAGCCGTGCGCGGGATGTCCCTTTTGCACGGTTCGGTTCAATGTCAGGTCTCCCTTGAGAGCCACATGGCCTGCGGCGTGGGTGCCTGCCAGGGGTGCGCCGTAAAGAAATCACCCGATTCAAAGAGCCCCTATGCCCACATTTGTCAGGATGGGCCGGTATTTGATGCCGAGAAGCTGGATTGGGAGGTGATGGGGTCATGAGCAAACCTGATCTGGCGGTGCGGGTGGGCGATCTCCCCCTCAAGAACCCGGTCATTGCAGCGTCCGGAACTTTCGGATATGGGCGGGAATTCTCACCCGTTCTGGATGCGGCCCTCCTGGGGGGCATTGTTGTCAAGGGGATATCCCTGAACCCCAAACCGGGAAACCCCCCGCCGCGCATCGTTGAGACGCCCTGCGGCATGCTGAATGCCATCGGGCTGGCCAATGTGGGATTGAACGCGTTTTTGTCCGATAAACTGCCGTGGCTGGAAACGCTCGACACCTGCGTTATGGTGAACATTTACGGCCACTCTCTGGAAGAATACGGGGCCGTTGCGGCCGGTCTCAAGGGGGCTTCCGGAATTGACGCCATCGAGGTCAACATCAGTTGCCCCAACGTGGAACAGGGCGGCATGGCTTTCGGAACGGATCCCCTGGTGGCCGCCCGCGTAACCGAACGGGTGCTGATGGAGGCGGATAAGCCGGTGATCGTGAAACTCTCTCCCAATGTCACGGATATCCGCGCCGTTGCCAAAGCCGTAGAAGCGGCGGGTGCCCATGCCCTTTCTCTCATCAATACCTTAACAGGCATGAGCATTGATATCGAAAAGCGCACTCCCAGTCTGGCCAATGGGGCCGGGGGACTGTCGGGGCCTGCCATTCGTCCGGTTGCCGTTTATATGGTCCACCAGGTGGCAAGAGCGGTCACTATTCCGGTCATCGGCATGGGGGGGATACTAAACGGACGTGATGCCCTGGAATTTCTGATTGCCGGTGCCCGGGCCGTTCAGGTGGGAACCGCCAATTTTGTAAACCCCAGGGTTTCCCTGGATATTCTGGAAGACGTGGAAGAATTCCTGAAGGACCACGATATGGCATCCATTACCGAAATTATCGGATCTCTGAAAATGAGAACTTAGGGGGAAAGAAGAATGGGTCTTCCAGGGGTTTTCGGAAAAACCGCGGTGATGTTCCTCATAACCGTCGCATTGTTGGGTTTATCATCTCAGGCACACGGTGATGTATCCGCCGGCAGGGTGGTGAAACTGCCGGAAAAGGATCGGCAGGCACTGGCCATTCTGGGACAAGGGGTTGTGGGAAAAGCGCTTCCCGCTCTTCCTCTTAACGGCACGGTCCGGTTGATCCCCCTCCAAAAGGGAGAATGGGTTTACCGATTAACGGCCGGCGCTCATATGGGGGCCCGCCAGAACGTCTTGATTTCACGGAAAAAGGGGACGGATGACCGGCATCTGTGGCGGCTGAGCATCCGGGGCGATACCACTGAATTCCTCTCGCTAGACGGGGAAGGCACCGTGAATCTGATCTCGGAAATTGATCTTAAACAAGACGTTATCACGCATTATGCACCCATGTTGCCCCTCATGTTCGATGGCATGAAACCGGGCGAGGCATCCACGGTGGAAACAGCGGTTAAGGTTTTTGATATTCACGATCCCACCCACGTGAAATACCAGGGGCGGCTGAATGTGGCCCATACCTATGTGGGGGCCTATGAGGTGACGGTTCCGGCGGGCACCTACAAAACGGTTCTGATCCGGTCTTCCTATGAGGGGAAAGTGGGACCGGCCCATGTGTCGGATGGGGGGTATACTTTTTACGCGGAGGGGGTGGGGATCGTGGCGTCCCTGGAAAGGATGCATGTGACCGCGTTTCTGTTTTACGACAAAACCACCAGGACCCCAAAGGTGTTGCTGCCAAAGCAGTGATCTACGTCAGATACGGTTTCAACTGAAGCAGTTTTTTATCCTGGGTTACCACGATGTGATAGAAACGGTCCTGGGGCACGTAAATGTAAGGAACGTCTTCTTCTCTTCGGTAAAGAAAATGGGAGAGGATCATCCGGTTGACGGCCCGGTGTCCCACGATAATGATGTTTTGGGAATCACTGCTGAGATAGAGGGCTTTTTTGATCCCCATGTCCACGCGATGTTTCATGGTGGCGTATCCCTCGCCCCCTGGGTACACATAGTTGTATTTATTCGATTTTCTCGCCTGATAAACATGGGGCATCCGTTCCCGGATCTCCTCGTAACTCATGCGCTCACAGATGCCGCTGTCGATTTCGTTGAATTCCCCAAGTGGAATGATGGCGCATTTGTTTTGTGACCCTTTGATGGGCATGGCCGTTTGCACGGTTCTTTTCTTTTCGCTGGTAAAAATGACCGGGATCTTCTTTCTTTTAAAATAGTGGGCCAGGCCCCGTGCCTGGGCCAGACCGTTTTCCGTGAGCTCGGAATCACCGCCGATACGGTTTTCAAGATTGAAAAAAGTCTCACCATGCCGGACCAGAAAGAGATTCTTGACCGTATCGGTCACCAGGAAATCCCTGATCCGGTCCCAGTAGGGAATCCGGTCCGTCAGCTCTTCGGCCAGGATTCTGTTGTTCAGGGAATCGAGCTTCACATAGTTTCGCTCGGCCCCAAGGGGCGTGTATAAACTTTCGTAATATTCAATCCGTTTTCGAAAGCTTTTCATGGCAGCCTCTTTTTTCAAATGGCTGAATTCCGGATTGGATACCTTTCGTTGGAGACTTGCTTTCAGGATCTTTTCGTCTTTGTTGATGCACTCAATATAGAGAACGGGATGATCCTTAAGGGATTCGGTCGTTTTTTCCCGCCTTTCCAGGCTCACATTGGTGGCATCCAGAATGGCCACGTATCCCGTTCGACCAAGGAAATCAATGGCGCGTCCCATGTTGGTGAGCGCAATTTTTTCCCGAAGTTCAACCCCTTTAAGGTTATCAGGGCTGTAGAATTCCGGTCTTGAGGTTTCAATGCCGGTCAGTTTTCGTCTCAGATCGCCGTTGTTGAAAATACCGGTTTTGATGCCGTATTTGTTGAGATTCTCTTTCAACTTGTAGGCGATGGTCGATTTTCCCCTGGCGGGAAGGCCTACCATGACGATGTAGAGTTTGTAATCAAGCATGCCCTTTTCACTCTTTCAAGATGCGCTGTTTCCCCTTGAACTTTACAAAAGAACATCTATAATAAAAAGATGTCGCGTAAGCAACTTGATTTGAATTGAGTTCTCACAAAATACGGTTTTCATATAGGGAGGTAAAAGCATGGCACAAACATCCGTCTCCAGGCCAAGGTCGGAAATCCTGGTGAATGACTTTGTCAGGAGCGTCTATAACTGGATGGGTATCGGGCTTTGTCTGACGGCAGTGGTGGCGCTCTACGTTTCAGGAAACGAATCCCTGGTCCGGCTCATTTTCGGCAACTCCATGATTCTCATACTTCTCATCGTGGCGGAGTTGGGGCTTGTCTTTGCCATTTCCGGCATGGTCCACAAAATGAGCGGTGGAACGGCGACGCTCCTCTTTCTCATCTATTCAGCCTTAAACGGCGTGACCCTTTCATTCATCTTTTTGGTCTACACGCAGACATCCATTGTCAGTACTTTTTTTATCTGTGCGGGAACCTTTGTGGCCTGCAGTATTTACGGCTGGGTCACCAAAAGGGATCTGACCTCCATGGGCGGATTCCTGATGATGGGCCTCATCGGTATTATCATTGCTTCCCTGGTGAACATGTTTTTCAGAAGCCCCGGAATGAGCATGGTGATCAGCTACATCGGGGTGATTGTGTTCGTAGGGCTGACAGCCTATGACACACAGAAACTGAAAAACATGGCGCTGACCCAGCCCGTGGATGCGGACGGCTCGGTGGTCAGAAAGGGTGCGATTCTGGGAGCGCTGTCTCTCTATCTCGATTTCATTAACCTTTTCCTGATGCTGCTTCGAATTTTCGGTCAGGGCCGGGATTAACAATTCCTTACGGCATACGAATTCTCTTTTGAAAAAAGATCCTCCTGATCGAGAATTTTTCCGTCAGGGGGTTTTTTTTGGGTGGTTTAAAGCATGCGAGCGCCTTCCTATATCTCCTTGCACGAAAAGGGCGATCTCAAGGGCCGGATTGAACAGGCCCTTTCCGTCCTTGAAAGCTGCCGCCTTTGTCCGAGGGAGTGCGGCGTAAACCGACAAAAGGGGGAAGCCGGCTACTGCCATACGGGACGATACGCAAAAGTGGCCAGCTATAACGCCCATTTCGGAGAAGAGGCCCCCCTGGTGGGGAGAAACGGTTCCGGTACCATTTTCCTCAGTTCCTGTAACCTGCTCTGCACCTTCTGTCAGAACCACGACATCAGTCATCTGAATGAAGGGGTACGGGTTACCCCTGACCGGATGACGAACATGATGCTCTTCCTTTCCCAAAAAGGGTGTCACAACATCAATTTTGTTACGCCCACCCATGTGGTGCCCCAGATTCTGGAAGCACTGGCGCCGGCCATTGAACAGGGCCTTCGCATCCCTCTCGTATATAACTCGGGCGGGTACGAGAGCCTTGATACCCTGAAGCTTCTGGACGGCATCTTTGACATCTATATGCCGGATTTCAAATTCTGGGACAATGGTATGGCCGAACGGTTCTTGAATGTGAGCGACTATCGTGAAAAGGCCATGTCCGGGCTTCGTGAAATGCATCGCCAGACAGGGGATCTTCTGATAGAGGATGGGCTGGCTGTCCGGGGTGTTTTGGTAAGGCATCTGGTCATGCCGAATCAGGTGGCGGGTACTGAAGGAATCATGGATTTTTTGAGTTCGGAAATATCCCCGAACACCTATGTGAACGTCATGGATCAGTACCGTCCCTGCGGCGCGGCCATGGGCGATGAAAAGGTGAACCGAATGATAACCGCCCGGGAGTTTCAAGCGGCGTTGGAGCAGGCGGAGGCGGCGGGACTCAAACGGCTGGATCAAAGAAGACTGCCCGAGAGGATTTTGCGATTGGTTCTGGGACGATGACGGTTGCTGAAAAGATATTTGTGGTGGGGGATATCCACGGCCAACTGAAGATGTTCGAAAACCTCATGGAGAAGATTCCGTGGCGGCCCAATGAAGATGCCCTCGTTTTTTTGGGGGACTATGTTGACCGGGGACCCGATTCCAGAGGCGTCGTGGACCATATTCTCTCCCTCACCGCAAAATATTCAAAGATCTCGTGCATTTTAGGGAATCACGAGAGAATGCTCCTCGACTATCTGGCCGGCCAGAACAGGGAGCTTTATCTGGTCAACGGAGGGGGATCCACCCTAAGGACATACCAGCGCAAAAAGGCCCACTTCGGCAGGCGCTTCGTGGACGAGGTAATCCCTGACGATCACACCTTCTTCTATAAATCCCTGGAGCTGTATATTGAAGTTGACGGCTATTATTTGATTCACGGGGGGTTCCGGCCGGGGATCCCCATTGCACGGCAGTCGCTCATGGACATGATATGGATTCGGGAACCGTTTATTTCATCGACCCATGATTTCGGCAAAAAAGTGGTATTCGGCCACACCCCTTTTATGGAACCCCTGGTCATGAAAAACAAGATCGGGATTGACACGGGTGCGGCCTACGGTAAACGGCTCTGCTGTGTGGAATTGCCGGCTGAGAAATTCTATTTTGCCTCAATTTAGGAATGATCCCGCGATGTATGGCGCCCCTTTTCCGTTCCCCATTTCAGGAAACATCTCCGCCGATGAACCGCTCCGCCGTTTCAACGGCCTCACGGTTGCCGATATACAGCGGCACTCTCTGGTGCAACTCCTTCGGTTCAATTTCCAGGATCGGTCCGTGGCCGTCGCTGGCGTAGCCGCCGGCCTCCCTGGCCACCATGGCCAGCGGATTCGCTTCCACCATCAATCTCAGTTTTCCGGTGGGTTTTTTGGGGTCTTTTCGATCGGCGGGATACATGAAAACGCCGCCCTTCAGCAGATTTCGGTGAAAATCCGCCACGAGACTCCCCACGTAGCGGGAGGTGTACGGCCGATTTGTTTCACGGTCGATGGTTTTGAAATAATCGATCAGGGCCCTGGTGTTCTCGTCCCAATGGGCGTAATTCCCTTCGTTGACACTGTAAGTTTTGCATTTCTCGGGGATTTTGATGTTCTCATGGGAGAGTAGAAATTCTCCCACGCTGGGATAGAGGGTAAATCCATGGACTCCCGTGCCGTTGCCGGTGGTGTACACCATCATGGTGCTGGACCCGTATATGAAATAGCCCGCGGCCACCTGGTTCACTCCCGGCTGCAGGACGTCGCCCATAAGGCAGTCAATATCCGTTTC
Organism: Thermodesulfobacteriota bacterium; assembly: GCA_028278625.1. Next base: position 1,020 of record JANQDY010000055.1, on the reverse strand, counting down.
GTCGCTTCTCTTCCGGTAGACGCCGAATATGGTGCCGATGCTCACATTGACGTCGATATTGCTGCTGCCGTCCAGGGGATCAAAGAGAATAATGTAGTTCCCCTTGGGATATTGGGATGGAATGTCGATCAGGTCCGCGTTTTCTTCGCTTCCCATACAGCAGAGCTGGCCGATGTGCTGCATCCGTTCAATGACCACGTTGTTGGCAAACACATCCAGCTTCTGCACCTGCTCATTCTGAACGTTGATGGTTCCGGTGGAGCCTAAAATATCGGCCAGGCCGGCCTTGTTGACTTCCCTGGAGATAACCTTTGCCGCGACGATCAATTCGTTGAGCAGCGTTGTAAAAGCGCCCGTCGCTTCGGGATTCTGCCGCTGCTGTTTTAAGAGGTGCTGTGTGATGGTGATGCCGACTTCTCTGTTGGCCATTTTTACGCTCCTTTCTATCCAATATTTCCAATAGAACAAGCCTATACGGCTTTGTCCCGATATTCAAGCCTGTAAATCTCCGCCAGGGTTAAAAAGACCGTAATGATGAGCGGTCCGTAGACAATTCCCAGGATGCCGAAGACCTTGATGCCCCCGATAATGCCGATGAAAACCAAAAGGGCATTCATCTGCATGCCCTTTCCGATGAGCCGGGGTTTGATGAGATACTCAATGAGGGAACTGTAGAAAAGGTTATAAATGAGAAACCCCAGTGCCAGGCCGGTGTTTCCGTGCAGAAAGAGGATGATGGCGGTGGGAACGAATACTGACGAGGCGCCGATGATGGGCAGAAAGGCCATGAAGGCGATCACCGTTCCCCAGAGGAAAGGTGACTCGAGGCCGAAAAAGTAAAACCCGAGCCCTCCCAAGAGCCCCTGAACAATGCCCGACAGGCCGTTTCCCACCACGATGGCCCGGCCCATTTCGTGGAATTTGTGGGTCAGCTTTTCCAGCTGATCCTCGGGAACCGGCAGCAATTCAAAGAAGTACTGCTTCAATCGTGCCCCGTCTTTGAAAAGATAGTACATGGTG
>JANQDY010000031.1 GCA_028278625.1 Thermodesulfobacteriota bacterium | reverse complement strand
AAATGTAGTATTTACGATTGCTGCAAATCCCTGGCTGATGGGTTACTCGGCAGTAGTAGCATTCACCGCAAGAACCATGTTCCCACACAATCCTGTCGCCAACCTCAAGGGGATTGCCAACCGAATCCCGGGCAACCCCGTCACCGAGTTTCACAATGGTTCCCGCCATTTCATGACCAGGAATCACTGGCAGAGATTTCACGAAAGACCCGAATTCTCCCTCCCATAAATGGACGTCGGTACCGCAGACCGAGGCAACATCAATTCTGGCCAGAATGGCTTTGGGTTCAAGTTTCTCGGGGATTCTTACTTCCCTTATCTCGATGGGCTTGTCATATTCCGCAATAACCGCTGCTCTGCATGTTTTGGGGATATCTTCCATGTTGGTCCTTTCTTTCAATTGCATTCGGCTGCTCTAATGGACAGATGAAAACACTCCTCCTTTGTTTTCTTTTGACTTTTGGCATGCGGTTGAAAAAGACAAAATCATCTTGTTTTCCAACAGATCTTACTTTGGAATGGAGCAAGGGGCGTGCCGGAAATTCCGAAAACGTATTAACCTTTTCAAAACAAACACTTAAGTTTTCCAAGAACCCCAAAGCAAAAACAGACGCCCTCTGTCAGTTGTTTTATTTTTTAGCAATTGTTTAATTATTAAACAGTCAAAAGGGCTCTTTTCGGGCCAACGAGATCCAGCACCCAACGGATTCAAGGCATTGTGTGCCAGAGCTTCCGAGACCACCGAATGGAGACTAATCCAGGGTGATAACGGATATGGTATGTAGTTTGTCATGCTTTACGGGGCCGAAATTCACATCCATGTTGGAAATGTACAATCTGTTCCCACGAACAAGGATTTCGGTACATCCGTCCAGTTTTCCACTCGAGCCATCGCCATGCTCGTTCTTGGCGATCATTGTTGCCTGGCCGGTACCGGGGTCAACCTTGAAAATAGCGTTGCCCAGAAAATCAGCGACATAAATATCGCCGTTCCGAGGATCAATTCTCATCCCGTCGCAACTCACCATTCCTGAACCCCCGGTGAGAATCGAGTGCGAAGCGATGCTGCCATCCTTGTTAACGGCAAATCTGTGCAGCGTGGCGTCGCCAAAATTGGTGACATACATATTGCCTTGGGCATCGAAGGCGATTCCGTCCGCCCCGAAAGGAAGCGCTCCATTCTGAGCAAAAATCGTTGCGTAAAGATGCGGATCGGACCCTTCGGGAATGATTTTGACGGGTTCATTGCCTTTTAGTTCAGAGATAGGGAAACGATAGACGCAGCTGGCCGCGGGAGTTCTTGGCGTGCTGTGCAACGTCGTTTCCGTTACGTATATGGAATCGCCGTGGCCGGCAACGCCATTGGGAAAAATCATACCTTCAACCACTGTTTCAACCTTTGCGCCACGGCCCTTTTCCATTCTGACACGAAGCAGCCTTCCCGCGAGGTTGCCACCCACGAAACCTTGACAATCGGCAACATACAAATGGCCGTCTGATCCAAAAGCCAACCCAAGAGGTGCAACTTTATTGGTTACCGGATGCACGGGCAGATTACTGACAAAGGAAACTGCATCATCCTTATCTATCTTGACAATCGAGGCCGGGAATTCACCATTTCCAACATTCGAAACACTAAGATAGATGTCCCCGTTCGGCCCCAAGGCCATGCCATCCGGCGTGTTGTATTTTTCAGGCAGATTGACGGCAAGCTGAGGAATCTTGAGTCCTCCGGCAACGGCGACGCCATTTGCCGGAAGGACTGCCAACACCATGAAAGCGATCCATACCAATATTCTTGAAGAACGACCATATCCTGTTGAATTCGTCATACTGATCTCCTTTCCGTTCTTTCCCAATAAATATCCCTCTCCCACAAAAAAGAACCAGGCACGTGTCTGTTACACGGGAGGCCAATCCACGGTTAGGGAGGCTAGCCACATCCGCCAGCCCCTTTGGATTCAGATTTTCTTCAGCTTCTCAGTATCGAACGGCAATTCCCGCAAACGCACGCCCGTTGCATTGGCAATCGCGTTGGCCGTGGCTGGCAGTACCGTGGGTGTACCCGGTTCGCCCACGCCGCCGACTTTGTGGCGGCTCTTGGAGATATGGATTTCGATTTCCGGTACTTCGGTCATGGTGAGAAGCGGGTAGTCGTCAAAGTTTGCGGTTTGGACCCCGCCTTTAGCAAAATGAACCTGTTCCTTCATGGCCATACTGAGCCCCATGACCACTGCACCCTCCAACTGGGCCCTGATGGCATCCGGATAGAACGCTGGACCACAGTCTATGGCGGCCGTTACTTTGTGTACCTTTACATTGCCGGTCTTTTGATCCACGGACACTTCCGCCACGTGGGCTGCCGAAGAGCCGAAACAGGAGCCGCAGGCCACTCCCCGACCACGACCCGAAGCTACTTTGCCTCCCCAATTGGCCTTATCGGCCACAAGCTCCAATGCCCTGCACTGACGTGAACCCTTTTCCATCAGATTCAGGCGGAATTCCACGGGATCTTTTCCGGCGGCCACCGCCATTTCGTCAATGAAACTCTCGACAATGTAAGCGTTGCAGGTCATGGCGACCGACCGCCAGAAGCCCTTCTTGATGGGAAGGTCCATCCGTATATAGGAAATATAGCTGTTAGGGAACTTATAGTTCATATTGGCGATACCATCCAGCTGGCCAAAGTCCACGCCATTCACCACTGCCGCGTCGAAAGTCCCGGTGAATAACGACTGCGTTGCCACTTTCGCGGACAAGGCAGTGGCGTTGCCTTTGGAATCCAAACCGCCTTGAACATGGCTTGAAACTGCGGGGCGGAATTCGTCGTATTTAAAGTCATCCTCCCGGTTCCAGAATACCTGAACCGGACGTCCCACCTTTTTTGACAGGGTAACCGCATCGATTACCACGCTGTACCCTACCCGACGCCCGAAGCCCCCACCGCAGTAGGTGGTGGCAAGCTCTATCTTTTCCGGAGGCAGCCCCGTAACGTTGGCGGCGGCGTTTTGGGCCCAAGTTTGCCCCTGGGTCGGTACCCAAATGCGGCAACGGTCTTTTTCCACGGAAGCTGTGCAATTCATGGGTTCGAGGGTGCAATGGGCCACGTAGGGGAAGAAGTATTTAGCCTCCACGGTCTTGGCCGCCTTACTCAGGGATCCCTTGGCATCTCCGTTTTCAACAGCGGTCAGGCCCGGTTTAGCTAAAGCGTCCACGAACATTTTGTGCAGGATTTCATCGTTTAGATCCGGGTGAGTGCCCCGGCTCCATTTCACATTCAGCTTTTCACGGCCCTGCAGGGCCGCATGGGTGGTTTCAGCGCAGACCGCCACCTTGTCCTCAAAAGGAACAACCTGTAAGACCCCGGGTACGGACTTTGCCGCGCTTGTATTGTAAGACTCCGGTTTTGCACCAAACCGCGGTGGCCGTGCAACCGCTGCCACGCACATCTTGGCGACTTTTACATCAACGCCGAAAATGGTAGTCCCCTGCACCTTTGCCGGGATATCCAACCTTGCTCGCTTGGTACCGATGATCTTGTAGTCCTTGGGGTCTTTAAGCTTTGGCTTTTTCGGGGGTGTCAGCTTGGCGGCTTTTGGCGCGAGTTTGCCAAACGTCATGCTTTGGCCGTTCGGGCCAACAACCTTGCCCATCTTAGCCCTACATTTTGTGGCCGGAATGTTCCACTCTCGGGCGGCCGCTTTGATGAGCATTTCCCGAGCCGCTGCTCCCACTTGGTGATATCTGGGAGAGTTATGGCGAATACTGCCACTTCCGGCGGTCATCTGCATTTTATAGACGGGATCATAAAAGTCTTTTCCGGCCAAAGCCTGCTTGACCTGGACACGGTTCCAATCCGCCTCCAGTTCCTCAGCCACAATCATGGCTAATCCCGTATGAGTACCTTGCCCCAATTCAGTCTGGCCCGTCCAAATTGTCACCGTTTCATCAGGTGCGATATCCAGAAGGGCATCAAATTTGATTGGCTTTTTGTTTGAGGCCAAAAGCGTAGAAACATTGAACAAACCAATCCCACTCGAGACGGCGGCCACTCCCACAACCAAGCCGGTCCCCTTTAAAAAGGTTCGTCGCGTCATATCCTTTTTCATTGGGTTCCCTCCTTTGTCTTCAACTTACCCGCAACGGATTTCATGGCCTTCATGATCTTGGGATGAGTTCCGCACCGGCAAATGACATCGTCCATGGCTTCAGCCATCTGGCTTTCTGAAGCCCCAGGTTTTCGGGTCAAAAAATCGAGGGCCTGCAGCATGATGCCCGGCTGACAATATCCGCACTGAGGCACCTGTTCCTTGATCCACGCCTCTTTGATGGGGTGATCTTCCGGCAATCCTTCAATGGTTGTAATCTCGCTGCCCTCAACACTGCCAGCCGTTATGGTGCATGATCTCTCGGCCTTGCCGTCAACCAGGACCGTGCAGGTGCCACATTCGCCGATGCCGCAGCCATATTTGACCCCTTTGAGTCCCAGTTGGTCCCTCAATACCCACAGTAGCGGCGATTCCGGTGAAACGTCTAATCGATGGGTGCTCCCGTTTACCTTTAGTGTGAACATAGTTCCCCCTTTTCTTTAAAGATTTCCATCTGTTTGTCCTTGACCGAAACAGACTCCAGCTGAAATGATTTTTCTCATCCAACCTCCTTTGGCCTTATTCTGCAGTGACATCTCTCCAAATATCCATGATATACATAAATATGTAAACTTATATTTATAATCGTTTTCATTGTCAATGAAAAAATGCGCCCCTCAGATCTCAACGCGCCAATCGAGACTGTTCTGTGCAACCAACTATTATTATGATCTTTTATGCGTCACCAAACTTAATTCCATGACGCAAATCTGATGGTGGAGACAAACGGACTGGCCTTCATTTAAACAGCCTGTCAATTCAATTGGCCAGATTTCTATACCGCTCGGGGAAATATCGAGATGTCCGGGGGTGAGGACAAACTTTTCCGGAGGTCTCTTTCTGGGAGAACCGCGATTTTGGCGAATTCTTGTCGATTAGGTAGAACAATGAAGAATGCCGTACAAGAGTCGAATTTCCAAAAACACGTCGTGAACAGAAACGGGCTTGCTTAATTCCGCGAAATGTCCTTATGGGCAATCCCGGGAATCAGTTACGCTTCAAACAGTATTCCTTTCCCTTGTCCGTCAGGAGAATACAACCCTTTCGCACCTTGACGATGCCATCGGAAATGAGCGCTTTCATCGTCGGGCCAAGAGCATTTCTATGTTTTGGCTTGAGTAGGTTTGATCTCTCCTCCAATACACCGTATGGGAGAACGCGGCCCAAATCCAGATCAAACTCCTTTGCCAAGGACAACACGAACTCCCTTGTCTCCAATTGCGCTGATGATACCCGATCCAACGTGTCTTCAATACCCATTTCAACCCCTCTTCTTATTGTTCAGAAAAACAGTTATTGCGCTTTGCATGAAATTCATTCGTAAGACCCCGCGCCGAGGTGATCTCATACATTATTACCAGAAACTTCTTGAAACCCGCTCACCGCTTATAATACGATCGGCGCCAAACACAAAAGCTTGAGAAGAATTTTAGGGGGAATCCATTGCAATATCCGGTAAAAAAGATACTGGTGGTCGATAACGACAGATTCATCCTGGAGTTCATGAAGGATGTTCTCTCCATGAAGGGGCATGAAGTGATAACCGCCGAAGATGGTCTCTCCGCCCTGGACATCCTGGAAAATCTGGTGCCTGACGTTATTTTCGTTGATCTGGTGATGCCCAACATCGGAGGTGAGGAACTCGTCTTTCTGATCAGGCAGAACCCGGCGTTGAAAAACACCTTCCTGATCATTCTCTCGGCTTTGAGAAGCGGTGACTCTGTGGACCACCGGGAACTGGGCGCGGATCATTTCATCGTAAAAGGCCCCTTTGATGAAATGGCCCAAGATGTCCTGGCCGCCTTGGAACAGCCCGAACCGGTCACGTCCGCTGAAAGAAGCGGTCCCATTTCGCAGAAGCTCAACCAGGAATTGCTCTCGGTGATTAAACGGTACAAAATGATTGTGGGGAAAATGTCCGACGGCGTGTTTGAAGTAACAGCCGACGGCAGAATCACATATGCCAATCCCAGTGCCATGGCCATGACCGGTTTGCCTGAAAAAAGCGTGTACGGGGTCCATATCTCCCGGTTGTTCCCGGACGAAAACGGCCTGCGAATGCGTGCCGCAATGGATCGGCTCGGCGACACCCCGGTGACCTTGAATGATGATCCACCCCTTCTGCTGAACCATCGTCAGGTCAGCGTGAGCATCCTGCCTCTCAATGAAGAAGCAGCCAGCATCGCCGTAATCCTGACCGATATTACGGAGCGCAAACAGGTGGAGAAGGCCCTGACCGATGCAAAGGAAAAAGCCGAAACCGTCTCCCGGACCAAATCCAATTTTCTTGCCAACATGAGTCATGAAATCCGAACCCCAATGAACGCGGTGATCGGTTTTACGGATATGCTCCTGGATACGGAACTGACGGAACATCAGAAGGATTATGTAACGACCGTTAAGAAAAGCGGAGAAGCGTTGCTTTCCCTGCTGAACGATATCCTTGATTTTTCCAAAATCGAGGCCGGTGAATTGGATTTCGAAAAAATCGACTTTGATCCGGAGCTTCTCGCCTATGATGTCTGTGAAGTGATCCGCCCCAGGATCGGGTCCAAGCCGGTAGAAATCCTATGCCGCATCGGCGCCGACGTCCCGCCGTTCGTAAAAGGGGACCCGGGGCGCTACCGGCAGGTTCTGAGCAACCTCATGAGCAATGCTTCCAAATTCACCGTGTCGGGAGAGATCGAACTCTCCCTCGACATTGAGGCGGAAGAAAAGGACCGGACAAAATTGCACGCCACGGTTCGAGATACCGCCATGGGTATTTCGAAAGATAAACTGTCCGCCATTTTTGATCCTTTTCAGCAGGCCGATACTTCAATGACCAGAAAGTACGGGGGCACCGGTTTGGGCCTATCCATATGCAAGCAGATATCCCGTCTAATGAACGGTGATATCTGGGCCGAAAGCGAGATTGGCAAAGGGACCATCTTCCATTTTACCGCATGGCTCGAAAAATCGGACCGGACCGAAACCTCCAAAAGACTGAAACCCCTGCCCCTTCATGGCAGGAAGGCTCTGATTATCGATGACAATCTGAGGAACTTGGAGATATTGAGCCACATTTTGAGAACTGCCCACATGGAAGTGGTGGCCCAGAATAGCGGAAAGGACGTTTTATCGATTCTGAAAAAAGCCCTGCATGACAAAAACCCCTTTGACCTGTGCATCAGTGATATCCAAATGCCGGACATGTCCGGCTATGAGGTGGCGTACAGGATTCGCCATGACCGGGCACCGATTCGGGATATTCCGATAATTGCCCTGTCGTCACTCATGGAGCGTGAGGCGAGATCATGTAAAGAGGCCGGCTTCGATGGGTTTTTGAGCAAACCGATTCACCGGGAAAAGCTTTTTCAGATGATTCTGAGGTTAATAGGAGATGTGACGGTCCCTTCAGAAAGGACGGAAGGTGCACGAAAAGAGATTATCACCCAGTACTCCCTTAAGGAAGAGATGAAGCATTCGGTATGCATCCTTCTGGCCGAGGACAACGCCGTAAATCAGAAGCTGGCAAGGATCATGCTTACCAAAGCCGGTTATCAGGTGACCGTGGCAAATGACGGGAAAGAAGCCGTCAGGAAATACCTGGCATCTCCGGAAGATTTTGACTTGATATTCATGGATGTTCAGATGCCTGAGATGGACGGATTGGAAGCGACCAGGACGATCAGGGAGAAGGGGTTTAGCGCCATCCCCATCGTTGCCATGACGGCTCACGCCATGAAGGGGGACCGGGAGAAGTGCCTCCAAGCGGGCATGAATGACTATATCACCAAGCCGATCAAACGGGAGATCGTCTTCGAGGTCCTTGAAAAATGGGTTTTGGAAAGAGTGAATCTGAATTTAAGTAAGCTGGGCGGTGACGCTTCGAAAGCCCCCGAAGCGTAGATCTTCGGTAAAACTACCCATCGTCCCTGTCGCTATCGTCGTTGCTGTTGGAATCGCTGTCACCATCCCGCAGGTCTTCGCCGTCATCGGTGGCAGGATCATCTTCGTATTCTCCCTCTTTTGCCAGTCGTATCTTTCCGTCACCCGCTAAAAACCCCGATTCCCGGATCCCCGAACCGTCCTTGCCGATGCCGGCCTCACCTGAAATCGGAAAGGTGATCACCAGGAGCAAAACCATCCAGGAAAAAAACCTTGCCATAGGCACCCTCCCCTTTCATCATTGGATTCACTTCCTCCCGCTCGATTCACGATTCCTCGGATCCTTTAGCAGAGAGATTCATTTGACATTGTAGGCGTGAGTTTATATGAAAGAGTACATTTTAAATGGGTTGATTGAAAGCTGAAAAAACAAAAAAACAATCAAGGAGCATGAAAACCATGAAAATAGGCTGGATCGGAACAGGGGTAATGGGCGCTTCAATGGCGGGGCACCTGCAGAAGGCCGGACATGACATGTCCGTTTTCACGCGCTCCAAAAAGCGGGCCCAAACCCTGCTGGACAATGGTGCCGAATGGTTTGACTCTCCCGCCCAAGTGGCAGGTCACTCTGAAATCGTCTTTTCCATCGTGGGACATCCATCGGATGTGCACGATGTTTTCTTGGGAAAAACGGGTGTTCTTCACCCTGATGCCAAGTGCAAGATTGTTGTGGACATGACCACCAGCCAGCCGAGCTTGGCCCGCGTCATCCATGATGAGGCGGCAAAGCTGGACATAGAAAGCCTCGACGCACCGGTGTCGGGCGGTGATGTGGGTGCCCGTGAAGCCAAACTGGCCATCATGGTGGGAGGAAAGAGGGACGTTTTTGAAACCGTGCTCCCCCTTTTCGACATCATGGGAACCAATATCGGTTATATGGGGGAAGCGGGAAGCGGACAACACACCAAAATGGCCAACCAGATCCTGGTGGCCGGAACCATGATCGGCGTTTGCGAAGCCCTTCTCTATGCACACCGGCAGGGGTTGGATATGCAGCAGGTGATCAGCATTGTGGAGACGGGTGCCGCCGGTTCCTGGTCCATCAGCAACCTGGGCCCCAGAATCGTCAAAGGCAATTTTGATCCCGGGTTCTTTGTGGAGCATTTCATCAAGGACATGGGTATCGCCTTAAAAGAAGCCGAAGAAATTGAGCTCTCCCTGCCGGGGCTCGCCCTGGCACAGCAGCTTTATCTGGCCGTAAAGGCCCAAGGGCACGGACGGTCGGGAACCCATGCCCTTTTCCTGGCCCTGGAATCGCTGAACGGCGGTCCGTCACCGGCTTGATCATAAAATGAGAAAGGAGTGAAAAATGGGCAAATTGTTATGGCAACCCTCGAAGGAGAGGATCAAAAACACCAACATTTACCGGTTCATGGGGGTCATTAACGAAAAGTACAACCGGAATTTTGAGAATTACGGCCAGCTTTATCAATGGTCCATTGACAATATTCCGGATTTTTGGGCATCCATGTGGGATTTTGCGGATATCAAGGCTTCCAAGTCCTATGAACGGATCATCAATGATCTTACCAAAATGCCGGGGGCAAAATGGTTTGAAGGGGCCAGGCTCAATTTTTCGGAAAACCTTCTACGGTATCGGGACGATCAGGTAGCGCTCATCTTCAAAGGCGAGAGCCGTGACAGCATCAAAATGACTTACGCGGAACTCTACGATGAAGTATCCCTGGTGGCCCAATACCTAAAAGAAATCGGTGTGGGTCCCAATGACCGCGTGGCCGGGTTCATGCCCAACATGCCGCAGACCATCATCGCCATGCTGGCCGCCACCAGCATCGGTGCCGCCTGGTCCTCCTGCTCTCCTGATTTCGGCATCAAAGGCGTGCTGGACCGATTCGGGCAGATCAAACCGAAAGTCCTGTTTACCGCCGACGGATATCTTTTCAAGGGGAAAAGTTTCGATTCCCTTGGCAGGGTGGCCGATATTTTGAAAGACCTACCTTCCATAGAAAAAGTGGTCGTGGTCCCCTATGTGAACGAGAACCCCGATATCAGCCACGTTCCCAACGGAGTAGGTTTGGGGGAGGTCAGGGAAAAGCACACCCCCACTGAAATTGCCTTTGAACAGCTTCCCGCGGATCATCCCCTTTATATCATGTTCACTTCAGGCACCACGGGTCTTCCCAAGTGCATGGTTCAGAGCGCGGGGGGCATACTGATCCATCACATGAAGGAACTGATGCTCCACGCCGATCTCAAGCGGGATGATACCATTTTCTACTTTACCACCTGCGGCTGGATGATGTGGAACTGGCTTACCAGTTCCCTGAGCGTGGGTGCCAGCCTCGTCCTTTTTGACGGCAATCCCTTCCATCCCGATCCGGGGGCCCTCTGGAAAATGGCCCAGGATGAAAAGATCAGCATTTTCGGCACCAGCGCTGGCTATATCGCGGCCCTTATGAACGCGGGCGTCAAACCGGGCAAGGAATACGATCTCTCCTCCGTAAAAGCGCTCATGTCAACGGGCTCCCCTCTTTCGGAAGAAGGCTTTGAATTCATCTACGACCAAGTGAAAAGCGATCTGCAACTGGCGTCCATATCGGGCGGGTCCGACATCAACGGCTGCTTTGCCGGTGGAAACCCCATGGGTCCGGTCTATGCCGGTGAACTGCAGTGCCGGCAACTGGCCATGAAAGTGGAAGCATTTGACGGGGAAGGCAAGCCGGTCAGCAACCAGCAGGGTGAACTGGTGTGCACGGCGCCGGCCCCCTGCATGCCCATCTATTTCTGGGACGACCCTGACGGGAAGCGGTATCATTCCGCCTATTTCGATGTATATCCCAATATCTGGCGGCACGGCGACTACATTCTGATCAACGACCGGGGGGGCGTGGTCATTTACGGCCGGTCCGACGCCACCCTGAACCCGGGCGGCGTCCGTATCGGAACCGCCGAAATCTACCGACAGGTGGAACAGATCCCTGAAATCGCCGACTGTCTGGTGGTGGGACAGAGATGGAAGAACGACGTGCGGGTGGTCCTTTTTGTCAAAATGGCCGAGGACCATCAACTGACGGAAGCGCTGAAAAAGCAGATCAGAACAACCCTCAGAACAAACGCATCCCCCAGGCATGTTCCCGCCAAGATCGTCGCGGTCCCTGACATTCCCTACACCCTGAACATGAAAAAGGTGGAACTTGCCGTGAAGAAAACCATCGAAGGTCGGCCGGTTCTGAACAAGGATGCATTGAGCAACCCCGGGGCTCTCGATTATTATGTCAACATTGCCGAACTGAACGAGGATTAAACCCATTGCCTCTGACAATCCTTTTCCCCCACACTTGGCTTGAGCATGAATTGCTCGAGCGGCTCCATGACGCTTTCGGCCCCCTCACTTTGTGCCAACCCTGGTTCAGAGACCGGACCCCACTCTCAAGTCTTGTGGAAGAGGGAAAACTGAAAATCCGCCAACCGCCGACGGCCTTGAAACCGAGGGAGGATTTTCACCGGCTCCTCTCCGAATACCAAGCATGGATGATGGAAAACCAGGGAAAAGGGAGCTCCGGCCTCCTTTTCACAGGTGAATCCGGGGATGAAACCTGGGCCATTCGAAAGGCGATCCGTGACGCCGAAAAGGAAGCGGATGATCCGGCGCTGAAAAACACCTTCAAATGGCACATGGTGCTTCATCTGGCGCAACATCTGGAACAGGAACGGGAAAACGCCCAAATGCTGCTGGAGCGGGCAACGAACGTCAAATCCCCGCTGGCGGATGCCATGGCCCAAGAGGAAACGGTCCCCGACATGTTTCAGGATCTGCCGCTTTCAGGTACCTATCCATACGTAACGGAGCGACATTTGGGTTTGATATTCGAAGCATGGTTCAGCCTGTTCGGCACTGTTCTGGAAGACGACGCCCGGCTTCTGACTCTGGACCCGCAGGTCATGACCTATGCCACGAATCTCTTTGACGGGTGTGACGTAACACCTCAAGGTGACGCCCCTATTGAAGCTGAAGAAGTAGCCGTCGCCGGATTTGAAACCCTGGGAAAACGCCTGCCTCGGCTTTTGGACCCGTCCGCTTCAAAGAACCGCATATTGAAAGCGCTGTCCGGAAGAAGGCTCCTCATGGTGGAATAACAAAAAAAAGATGCATGATCCTGAAAATGTTTTGAAAACCCTGGAAACAGAAGGCTGGCAAAGGCGATTCGTAGCGTCGGAACCCCGCCTAAGCGAGGCCGTTTCAGTGTACAGAACAGCGGGATTTGACGTTCATCTGGAACCGTTTCCCCTTGAAAAACCGACTGGTGCCGCCCCTTTAAACGGCGATCCAAGGGGTTGCCGGGCGTGTTTTCAAGAGTCCCGCGATCATTATCTCATTTTCACCAGGCCCGGCCGTACTTCCCCGGCGCCGTCTCCGCAAAATCCTGAGACCCTAACGTGAACCCATGTTCCGCATAAATGATCTCATACTCCTCATGGTCATTTTTTCGTCCATGGCGGCGGGCATCTTTTTCCCTGAACCATGTTCCCTTTTTCAGCCCTATCCCCTCTATCTGATGATGTTTCTGCTCTTCCTCAGTTTTCTCCCCATCGAATTGAACGACATCTGGCATCTCATTCAAACCAACAGCATCATGGTGCTGTGGCTGGCCCTTTTCAAGATGATCCTCTTGCCCCTGGCCGTCTATTATCTGTTCTTGTGGTTTGCCCCCGCATACGCCATCGGCGCGTTGCTGGTCACCGGTGTTTCCACCGGTGTGGTCGCTCCTTTTATTTCCAGTCTGGTGGGCGGCAACGGCCCGCTGGTGCTGGTCATGGTGGTGGTCACCTCTTTTGCCGTCCCATTTACCCTGCCGGCCCTGGTGAAAGTTCTGCTGGAGCAAGAAATGACCCTTTCCTTTTTAAGTATGATGCGCATGCTGCTGCTGGTAATTGTGGTGCCCGTCATGGTCGTGGAGGCGCTCAAACGCCTGCAGCCAAAAATGATCACCCTCTTCATGAAGCATCGGTACCCCATTTCCCTCGGGGTGTTCGCATCCGTCAACCTGGGCATCTTCTCCAAGTACAGCGCCTTTTTCTACAAACACCCGGACGTTATCCTGGAGGCGGGCCTGGCGGCATTTGCCCTGGGCGCCATCTATCTGGTGACCGGATTGATAGTTCTTCTGAAATCCACGGTCGATAATCAGCTGGCCTCCGTCATCACCATGGGCAACATCAACAACGTGCTGATCCTGGTGTTCGCGGCCGAGTTTTTCGGACCCGTTGAACCGACCCTGGCAGCCGTCTACATGATACCCTTTTTCGGGCTGGTTCTGCCGATGAGGTTGTATCAACGTTTTAGGCAAAAAGCTAAATAGCATCGAACAGTAGGATATCCCAGAGAAACTGACAGCATTATTGCAGCATATTGAAACACAATAGAACTCTTTTTGAAACACTTGTCTCAATATAAGACACTGAAAACCCAATTACCGTTCTCAGAAAAACCGCCTTTTCCGATCCCCACAACCGTTTATAGCTTTAATATTCATATGTTACGTCAATAAAGCAAACCCAAGGAAAGAGGCCCATGTCTTGGTATGATTTTTGCATTTTTGGATCATATAGCTTTTCCAAGGGAGTGAAGTATGGAAAACAGGGCTTTCAAGATTGTTTTGTTCCTGTTTATAGGGATATTCGGTTTGTCTAACATTGCCTACTCGGGATACATCGGAGTAGGAGGAAAAAATGACAAGGAAAAGGCCGTAAATGCTACAATAAAAAAGTACTTTTCCGACATTTATAATGGTGAAGATTATGATCTTACATCATTAGGTAAGATTAAGCAAAACGGTAAGAAAAAAGGGATTACCTGGGGAGATTTAGACATCGAATTCACCGATGGGAAAGTCGAAGGAACATGGTCATCTACACTTGCTGGCGTTGATTTCATTACTGTCAAGGCTGGAAGAAAGGGATTTGCGATATATGAAGTAAATGATGATTTTTGGTCAGGTGGATGGTCCACCGAATTGTTAACTAACAAGAAAGGGAAACCACAAGACTTGTCTCACATTAGTTTCTGGTCCGCCACAAAGGAACCGAAATGGAAAGGCGGCGGTGGCGGCGGCGCTGCAGTCCCAGAGCCGGCCACCATTTTCCTCCTTGGTTCAGGTCTTTTGGGCCTCTTCGGGTTTCGAAAAAAAATCTGGAAACCAAAAAAATAGGACTTTCCCTTCCTCTGTTCAACCCCGATTCAAGGACTGAAATTTTGAATCGGGGTTTTTTACTTCTAAAGCGTTTACCGAAACAGGACCCTAGAACATAGCCCAAAAGAAACCGGAGAAAAGGAAACCGCTTATCCTAGGCAAAGAAAGGCTTTGAAAAACAAATGCGACAGGTGTATCATAATGGAAACAGTAACTGTTTCTTTTTGAGACGAACACCCCAAAACGGTGGAACCGGAATCGAGGTATCTGACATGAAAATTATCCCCTTAACGCTCCTCCTGTTGCCACCCTCCTCTCCTAGAATGCCGGTCTGAAGCGGTTTTGGGGATTTCGGGGAGACACTGCAAACCCATGGGGTGTTGGAAGAAATGATACGGAGAGTGTTTTGGCATGTACATTGCATTTAGGTTTTCGCAAGATCGAAAACAGGGTTTTAGCATATTGCCTTTTGTATCAACCTCTAATAAGCCGATTCGGCGGTAAAGAAAGGAACGGGAAATGAAAAAGCTAATCACAGTGTTGGCCGCGGGAGTAAGTCTCCTCTTCTTGACCTCAGGTGCCATGGCCGGTTATCTGGATACCGGCTGGACCAATATTACAACCTTTGACGGATACATTGGCGGCAGTGGCAACCCCACCTACAATCTTTGGTGGAACACAACCGGCGAAGACCAGGAAACGGAGCCCGGTACCGCCATCGGACAGGAATGGGATCTCGAGGGTTTTTTCCTGAGCGACGGGACGGGAGGTGAGGAAGCGGCTCAAGCGGACCAACTGGCCCTGGTGGGCGGGTTTGATTTTGTTGAAGGAGAGAGCTGGGTCGATGCCGGTGATATCTTCATCGATACGGATATGGGTACGGACTACTACGATTACGTATTGGATCTGAACTTTCTGACTTCGGGAACCAGCACCTATACCGTCTATCACAATGATGGATCCATGCTCTACAACCTGACACACGGTGGGCCTTCGGGTCCGACCCAGGGTCAACCCTGGACCGTTCAAAGCACCGGCACAGCCACGATAGTAGAGGGTTATGACAATCTGGCCATGGTATACAAGAGCGGCCTGAGTGATACTCAAATGGGCGGCGGATTGACAGGGGGGTCCCACAATGCAGTTGTCGTCGATGTCTCTTTCCTCGGATCAAATACGAATTTCTCCCTCACCAATGTCATGGAATGCGGAAATGATTTTGTGACCGGCAGCGCCACCACCAGCGCCGCCGTACCCGAACCGGCCACCATCTTTCTCCTTGGTTCCGGACTTTTGGGCCTGTTCGGATACCGGAAGAAAATGAAAAAGAGCTAAAACCTGACACATTTCCCCTCCTAAAAACCCAACCCGAAGGCATTCCCTTTGGGTTGGGTTTTTTGTTTTTAAAAGGCCCAAAAAGCACCGTCAACGCGCATGTTGTAGCATTGAGAGCGAGGCTATGCTATAATTGATGGTATTTGATATTTTTTTCATCTCACTGTTACCGGATGCTGATAATGGTTGATAAACCCACATACGATGATCTGGAAAAACGGGTGCGGGAACTGGAAGAGGAATCCGTGAAACGGGCCGCGGCGGAGGAGCGCAGCGAAAAGGCTGTTTCCATCCTTCGCGCAACCCTTGAGTCAACGGCCGACGGCATTGTGGTGGTCAACCGCAATGGCCGGGTGGTAAGCTTCAACCGCCGGTTTCAGGACCTGTGCCGGATCCCCGAGGCCCTCATGAAAGCACAGGACGACAACCTCATCCTGGGACACATTGTGGAGCAGGTAAAGAATCGGGAGGCATTTCTTAAAAAGATCGGTGACCTCTACGAACAACCCCATGCCGAAGACCATGACATCATTGAATTTAAAGACGGCAGGGTTTTTGAGAGATACTCCCTGCCCCAGCTCATCGGCAAAACCTATGTGGGAAGGGTCTGGAGCTTCCGTGACATCACCGCCAGCAAGAAAGCGGAAAAAGATCTCAACGAGAGTTTTCGAAACCTGCGCAAAGCCCTTGACGGAATTATCCAGGCAGTGGCCCTGACCGTTGAAAAGCGGGACCCGTACACCGCCGGGCACCAACGCCGAGTGGCCGATCTGGCCCGGGCCATCGCTACAAAGATGGGTCTTCCCAAAAAGCAGATCGACGGCATTCGTATTGCCGGATCCATTCATGACCTTGGCAAAACCTGTGTCCCGGCCGATATCCTCAGCAAACCGGGACGGCTGACCGACCACGAATTCGGGATTATCAAGGCACATCCGGAAGTGGGTTACGATATTTTGAAAAACATTCAGTTTCCATGGCCCATTGCCCAAACCATCCTCCAGCACCACGAACGAATGGACGGCACCGGGTACCCCGCGGGCCTCAAGGGGGAAGGCATCCTTTTGGAAGCACGCATTGTAGCGGTGAGTGACGTGGTGGAAGCCATGAGTTCTCACCGGCCTTACCGTGCATCCCTCGGCCTGGAAATGGCCATGAACGAAATCGCCAGAGGGAGAGGGTCCGCTTACGACCCGGATGCGGTGGATATTTGCATTACCCTTTTTGAAAAAGGCCATTTCAGATTCAAGGCCGATTCATAAATGTGAAAAACGGTTTGAGAGGCTTTAAAAATGGCCACATTCAATGCCAAAAAAAAGGAAATTGACTGCAAAATAGTCTACTACGGAGCGGCATTGTCAGGAAAAACCACAAATCTGATCCGTCTCCATGAAGCCTTTCCCAAGTATGTCACGGCCGACCTGGTCTCCATTGAGACCAAGGGGGACCGAACGCTATTTTTTGACTTTCTCCCCATGGGGCTTGGCAAAATCAGAGGCGCTGAAGTGAGACTGCACCTATACACCGTACCAGGGCACGCAAAATACCGTTCCACGCGAAAAATGGTTCTAAGGGGCGCCGACGGTCTGGTCTTCGTGGCGGATTCCATGGAGGTACAGCGCAGAAACAACATGGAATCCCTTCGCGATCTTCAACAGAACCTGAAAGAATACGGCCGCAGCATCTACAAAATACCCCTTGTGCTTCAGTTCAACAAGCGGGATCTTGCAAAAGGGGGCGGCGCATCCGTAATGTCTCTCGACCAGATGGAAAAAGAATTGAATGGACAACTCAAAATCCATTCCTTTCCCGCCAGTGCCATTCGCGGAGAAGGGATCGGAGTCACATTGAAAAAATGTCTGGAATTGACGCTGAAATCACTTCAAAAGGAACTGAATTGGGGATCATAAGGATCTGAGATGGATCGAAATGTCGTTTTCTCGGGCAACCTTCACTTCCTTGGTATCCCCGACCTGCTGCAGTTGCTTGCCACAAACAACAGTACCGGGGTCCTTGAACTCACAAACTCTGATGCCGTGGGCCCGGCCTCCGTCATTTTTCTTCAGGGCAATCCCATCCATGCCGCTTACGCTTCGCTTGGCGGTCTTGAAGCCCTCTACGCCCTTTTTGGCTGGAAAACCGGCCGGTTCCAATTCAGGCAAGAGAAAATTGACACCAGCAAGACCATCCACAGGGGTCAAATGGAGATCGTCCTGGACGGCCTTCGCATGCTGGATGAGGGCATTATTAAACGGTTGGGTCCCGGTTCCGAGGAAAAAACGGAACACGGCCGGCCGGAGATTTCGGCCAGAGTCCCGTTAATCAAGAAACCCATTACCCATTACGCCTTCATGGTGGAAGAGGAGGAATTCTCTCACGGAACAACCATCATTGAGGAAGGTGAATTCGGAAATTGGATCTGGATGGTGTTGAACGGTACGGCGGAAATGTCAAAGAAGACAATCGCCGGACCCACAAAGATCCTGAGGGTCGGACAGGGGGCGTTCATCGGAAACATCTCATCCATGATGGCCATGGGGCGCAGGCGTATTGCCACTTTCACCGCAACGGAAACCATTCGATTGGGGGTCCTTGACCTTGACCCGCTGTACGCGGAGTATTCCAGTCTTTCGGACGATTTCAGGAGCATACTTCTGAGCCTGGACAACCGGCTAAAAGAGCTTGCCGAACGGCTTTCGGAAATTCATTCGGGCATCCACGTGAGCGAGAAATCTTCATCAATTTCCGAAGAGGATCTCGGTGAGGGAAAACGGATTGAAGCGCCTTTCCTGATTTCAAAAGGATGCGCAACCATTGTTGAAAACATGAAAGACCGCCCCTTTGCCCTTATGAGACTTGCACCCGATGACTTTTTTGGCCCCATCCCCTTTCTTGAGCTGGGACACGAACCGTTTTCCGCGTCGGTCTGTTTTTCACGGGACTTGAAAGCCGCGCCCCTTGACCCGGAAGTTTTGCAGAGCGAATATGATCAATTGAGCAACACCCTCAAGCACATGATTGAATTCACCCTTAATTGCATTTCCATTGCCACCATGACGGTTCGCCGGCATTGTCTGGAGAGGATGAAAAGATGATTAGACCGGTCAGAACCCTTCTTTTTCCGATTCTTTGCTTCCTTGTGCCGATGACGGGCTTGGCCCACGGGGGTTCTCGTATCCCCTGGGAAATATCCGCCCCCGAGGTGGAGAACATGATGGAACGGGACCAGGCAGTGCTGGTTCACGTGCTTTCGAAAACCGAATATGACATGCAACACATTCCCGGCTCCATCAACATCCCCATCACCGACCTGGGAACCACCAATGCCCTGCCCCGGGACAAAAACACCCCGCTGATCTTCTACTCCATGGGGAAAAGATGCCCCTACGCATCACGGGCTGCGACGATTGCCGCCGGCAGGGGGTATACCAACATCCGCGTTTTTGCTGGCGGCATACCGGAGTGGCGGCAGTTTAATTACCCTCTGGTAATCAACCCGGTTTGGCAGAAAATCAAGGTCAGGAAAATTCCCCCAACGGATGTGGCGGAACGTCTCAAGAACCAGGATTTTTACATCCTTGACGTGAGACATCTGGACCCGGGCACAGGCACCGGCTATTTAAGGGGGAGCGTTGCATGCCCGCTGGTTTATCTGTCTGAGAGATACCAGGAGATCCCGAGAGAAAGGACGATCTTCATTACGGACCGGGCCATGAAACAGTCTCCCGTTGCCGCGAAGTTTCTTATTTCAAAGGGATACAGGGTTTCGGGCGTCCTGAAAGGGGGCCTCGAGCGATGGATGAGCGAAAAACTCCCGCTGGAAGCGGAAAAACCGGTTAAGAGTCTTGCACCGCTCTCTTCCCGGAAGCAAGACAGCACCCGATAGAAACCTGATTTCTTCTGGATTTCAGAAAGTTTTCATGGAGAAACCGCCCCAAAAAGACGCCTCCGTTTTAGGCCGCCCCGGGAAAAGGGTTATCAGGAACATCTTTTTCCTTTTCGGCCTGCTGATTGCAGCCATTGTGGGCAACACCATTTATGTCACCTACCAGGGGGAAAAGAGGGCCAGAACACATCAATATGAAGACCTTAAGGCGAAACTGAATATTCTGGCCGCCCTTCAGAACAATGCCCTTGAAAAACTGAGCATTGTCTCGGGAATCGTCAAAGAACAGAATCATCAGTATTGTGATTTTCTCGACTATGACAATATCGACGCCATCCGATTCATGCTCAAATCCCTCGCGACTGTTCACAGCATCGATCTGGCCTTTGCTTTTGACGAGTATGGTGACGTGCTGACGGCTTTTCCGAAAATGCAACGCCATATGGAAGGGTATTTGTCGATTCTCAACGATCAGAGACAGAGGGTCAGTGTGGAGGTCATTTCCAGAGACGTCATCAAAAACCATCTACCGGAAATGGAAAAGTCAATTCCAACGGCGGAGGCCCTCTGTTTCAAATCGGTTATTCCACTGTTTCATGACACCGGCGACATTTACGGCTATGTGGTGCTCATAAAACTGATCAACGGCAACAAAGCCCTGGCAACTCAAATGTTTCAAATTGCCGAAGCGGAAATGATCTATTATGACCAGCAAAAGAGAGTTGCCCTCACCAGTTTCGGTGATCCCCAGATCCCTTATCCCGTGGGCGGCAGCCTAAATGTGGGCGAAGAAGCGTATTTTGTCTCCCAGAAAAGGATCGCCGACTTCACGGGGCAGTCCATCGGCACCCTGGTGGCCGCCATCAATAAGCGCCCTTTTCAGTCTCAGCAAAAGCAGTTCCTGCTCAACAATCTGACACCTTTCTTCATCTCGATTATCATCCTGATCGCTTTTTTCTTCCTTTTGAAGCGGAGGGTGTTTGACAAAATCAGAAGCCTTATCGCGGCCCTACGAAAGGTAACCGCCGGAGAAGGCGATCTAAGTGTGCGCCTTGATGCCGTGTCCGGTAAAGACAGTTCAAAAGACATTGATGAGGTGGATCAGATGGGAATCGATTTCAACCTCATGATGGATAAGCTTGAAAGCACTCGAAAACAGCTCATTGATGCCCGCAAGCAAGCTGAAATGGCCAGTATTTCCAAGAGCGAATTCCTGGCCAACATGAGCCATGAAATCAGGACACCCATGAATGCCGTCATCGGATTCAGCGACATGCTCCTTGAGACCCCCTTGAATGATGCTCAGACCGATTATGCCCGCATGATCAACAACAGCGGCGATGCATTGCTTTCCCTCATCAACGACATTCTTGATTTTTCAAAGATCGAAGCGGGCGAAACCTTGTTTGAGGAAAAGGATTTCAATCCCGAAGCCCTGGCCTACCATGTCTGCGATCTCATTCGCCCCAGAATCGGCACGAAACCCATAGAGTTGCTGTGCCGCGTGGAAGAGGATGTTCCGAGACTTGTGAGGGGTGATCCGGTTCGTTTTCAACAGGTGTTAACCAATCTCATGGACAACGCCCCTAAATTCACCCATGCCGGTGAAATCGAACTAAACATGAACTTGGAAGCGGAAGAAAGAGACAGGGTAAAACTCCACTCGACCGTGAGGGATACGGGCATCGGCATCCACAACGCGAATATGGCAAAGGTTTTTGAGCCTTTTCAGCAGGCGGACGGATCAACCACCAGAAAGTACGGCGGAACCGGCTTGGGGCTAAGCATCTGCAAAAAGATATCCAATCTCATGGAAGGCGACGTCTGGGTGGAACAAAACATCGGTCCGGAAACCGGAGAGGCCGAAAACGGTCTGTCCGGTCCTGAAGCCACGGGAGCGGGAAGCACATTTCATTTTACCGCCTGGCTCAGGAAGGCCGAAACCGAAGTCGCGGGAGTATCCATCCCCAAAGCGCTTGGAGGGGTCAAAGTGCTGGTGGTCGACGATAATCCCCGCAGTCTTCGATCAATTACGGAAATGCTCGCGGCTGCCCACATGTCGGTTGTTTCACTGGACGGTCCCGCCGCTGTTTTGCCGGAACTTGAAAAAGCGCTTTTTGCCAGGGCCCCTTTTTCCCTTTGTATTATCGACATTCTCATGCCTGAAATGGACGGATACCGTCTTGCGGCCCTGATCCGTGAGCATGGCACATCCGAGGAATGCGATCCCGGCCCCATCAGAAACATGGGGCTCATCGCCGTTTACTCCGCAATGGCCGGCAAGTCGAAGGAGCTTGAAAACGCTGGATTCGACGATTTGTTGAGAAAGCCGGTTCCAAAAGAAAAGCTGTTTCAGTCCATGGAAAATGTTCTCAGAAAAAAAGAATCGCGAAGCCTTGACGCCGCCAAAAAGGCATCCCAAAGTCCCCCGGCGAATGACCAAAGCTGTGATGAACGAGAAAAGGCGGTTCGTGTTCTCATTGTGGAAGATAATCTCGTTAATCAGAAACTGGCAAAAATGATGCTCACCAAAGCCGGTTATCATATCGATATTGCAAACAATGGAAAAGAAGCGGTTCTTATCTACACCGCCAATCCCCAGGATTACGACATGATCCTGATGGACATCCAGATGCCGGAGATGGACGGGATTGAAGCGACGGAGGCAATTCGGCGGTTTGAAAACAACCATCAGAAGCAATATCAATCCATGGAACAGGAGACGAGAGAAAACGCAAATCAACTATTTGAAAAGCATGTACCCGTTATCGCAATGACCGCTCACGCCATGAAAGGGGACAAGGAGAAATGCCTTGAGAGCGGAATGGATGATTACATTGCAAAGCCGATCAAGAAAGAAATCGTTATGGCAGTCCTTGAAAAATGGACGCCCAAAGAGTGTGGCACAGTCAACTCACAGCATAAGGAGCAGTAATGGACATCAAAGCATTAGCGGAAAACCTGGGTCTGGAAGAGGACGAGTATCTGGAACTGGCCGATCTACTCGTGGAAACGGGAATGGCCGATCTCAGCAATATGGATTCGGCCATCGCCTCAGGTGATATGGACGCCGCCGCCAAAGCGGCACACTCCATAAAAGGCGCTTCCGGAAATCTTGGGATTATGGACATTTATGAATTGGCGAAGAATATCGAAGCCGAGCTTCGGAATAACAACGTGGGCGCCATAGAGAACCAGTTGAAGGAAATCAGGGAACAGCTGCAGGCACTGGCGGAGATTGTAAAACAATAGGCAGATGGCAACAGAGACGAGGACGAAGGGTAGATTCATGAAATCAGCGTTCCACGAAAGCTATCACCTTTCAGGAGCCTTTCAAAATTCCCCATGTCATTGCCGATGATTGCCACTTCAAGCCCCAGCCTTTCGGCTTCCTTTGAGGCGATGGGATCAAAGGGCATGTTCAGTCCGGGATCCCATTCATCGCCCACCAGTTTCCTGAACGCCTCCCAGGAGACACTTTCCAGTTTTTGTGCACCCGGGTCCTTTTTGGGA
Organism: Thermodesulfobacteriota bacterium; assembly: GCA_028278625.1. The sequence goes on along the minus strand of JANQDY010000031.1, from coordinate 17,798 downwards.
TCCGCGCTGTAAACATAGTCGATATTGCTCATATTGATCACCCGGGAAGCATCGAACCGTTCGGCCAGTTGTACCGCCCGAAGGTCCGTAGAGCTTCCCGGCTCAAAACCGGCGCCCACGATAACGCGTCTTTCGGTATCGATCGGTTCATGGGGATCGTGGATGACTTTGTCATGGGCAAGGTTTCCGAAACCGGTCCTAACAAGCTCGGCGTTGAGCCGGGTTGTCCGTATGCCGATCCAGTCAAGATCTTCCTTTGAAATAATGCCAAGGGTTTTCGCCGCATCCTGATACCGTCTGCAGATCTTTCCCCCACCGCAAATGACGACAAAGCGTTCATCCGGCAGACTTAAAATAACCCGCTTGAACGACTTTAGAAAATACAGATCAATCTCGTCCGGAACGATAATGGATCCCCCCAGCGAAATAACAACCGTCCTTTTTCCCACTGTCATCTCCTTAACACCAAAATGGTTTTGGCAAATGAAATCTCAAAAGACTTCCGCGTCATGGTTTCCCAGATCATCTCTCTGAATGATCTCCAACAGGTATCGACCATAGTCATTCTTGAGCATGCCGCCTGCCATGGCCCTGATCTGATCGGCGGTGATATACCCCATGCGATAGGCGATCTCTTCAATGCAGCCGATTTTGAGTCCCTGACGATCCTGGATGGATTTTACAAAATCGCCCGCCTGCTGCAACGAATCATGGGTCCCGGTATCGAGCCATGCGAAGCCGCGCCCCAAAAGCTCCACCTTGAGTGCACCCTGATTCAGGTATGTCAGGTTCACGTCGGTGATCTCCAGTTCCCCCCTGGGCGAGGGCTTCAGATTCTCAGCGATTTGAACCACCCGGTTATCGTAAAAATAAAGGCCGGGAACCGCATACTTTGATTTGGATTTCTTCGGTTTTTCCTTGATGCTGATGACCTTTCCGGTCTTGTCAAAATCGACCACTCCGTACCGCTCCGGGTCCCTTACCGGATAACCGAAAATGATGCCGCCCTTTCTAAGGCCTGCCGCCCGCTGGAGGATCGCGGACAAACCATGCCCATAGAAAATATTGTCTCCCAAAACAAGGGCAACGGTCTCCTCCCCAATGAAATCCTTTCCGATAATAAATGCCTGAGCCAGTCCCTCGGGCCTCGGTTGTTCGCGATATGAAAAAGAAAGCCCGATCTGGGACCCGTCCCCCAACAGTTCCTGGAATCTGGGCAGGTCTTCAGGGGTTGAGATAATCAAGATTTCTCGAATACCCGCCAGCATCAACACCGAAAGCGGATAATAGACCATGGGTTTGTCATAAACCGGCATCAGTTGCTTGCTCACAACCCTGGTAATGGGATAAAGACGCGTGCCTGAACCCCCGGCCAGAATGATTCCTTTCATTTCACCCATCCTTCTCCTTGTTATTTGGTATATCCCGCCCTTTCCAGGTAAAGCAACACTTCCTGGGCCGATTCATCAGGTGTCATACGGGAGGTATCAATGAAAACTTCCGGATTTTCGGGCGCTTCATAGGGATCGTCGATGCCGGTCACGCCTTTGATGAGACCGGCCCTGGCCTTGGCGTACAACCCTTTTCGGTCCCGCTGCTCGCACACACTAAGAGCGGTTCCCACATGTACCTCGATGAATCCCCCATAACTCTCAATCAGTTCTCGAATCTGCCGTCGTGTGGCCGCATAGGGGGCAATGGGTGCACAGATGGCAATGCCGCGGTTCTTGGTAATCTCACTGGCGACAAATCCAATGCGCCGAACATTGATGTCCCGATGCTCTTTGGAAAAACCGAGTTCGCTAGACAGGTTGGTTCGAACAATATCCCCGTCCAGCAGGGTCACGGGTCTTGTTCGCATTTCCTTGAACCGCGCGTACAGCACTTTGGCAATGGTCGATTTCCCGGCCCCTGAGAGGCCGGTGCAAAAGATGGTAAATCCCTGCCCATGTCTCAGCGGATAGGCCTGTTGAATCGATTCCCGTACCTCGGGAAACGTAAACCATTCAGGCACCCGTCTGCTATTTCTCAGTTTTTCCTGAAATTGATCGTTTGAGAGCGAAATGGTTTTGCTGCCGTCCGGCACTTCATCCAGGGGAACATGGATGTCCTCTTCCTCCCAGTAGACCATTTCTTCAAAGGAGACCACCTCGATACCGATTTCACTTGCGTAACGCTCCGTCATCTCGATACCGCCCTTTTTGGGGTACCAGAATTTCCCTTCTCCGGCGGTTCCGGGATCCGCATGACCGCTCCCGACGATAAAGTGGGTGCAACCGTAGTTTTTCCTGACGATGGCGTGCCAGAGAGTCTCTCTCGGACCGGCCATTCTCATGGAAAGGGGCAGCAGACTCAGCAGCATCATGTTGGGCGGGTAATATCGCGCCACATCCAGATAACAGTGAACCCGCGTGAAATAATCGATTTCTCCCTGGCGCGGCTGCTCGGCCACCGGATGGAGGAGCAGGCTGGCTTTGGCCTCAGCCATGGCCCGTAACGTCATCTCCAACTGTGCGCGATGCACCGGGTGCCGGGTGTGAAATCCAACGATCCGCCGCCATCCCAGCTTGGCGAAAAGGGCCCGCAACTCCCGCGGGGTGTGCCGATAACGCTTAAAAGCGGAATGGAGCGGCAATTGAAGCCCTTCCACGGCACCGCCCATATAGTAACCGCCCTTTTTGTTCAGGAGCTGGTCCACACCGGGATGAGAAACATCCTGGGTGCCGAAAACAACCTCTGCTTCACGTTTTTTGTCGATGGGCCAGATACTCTCCACCCGCATGACGGCCAGCATAAATCCTTCACTGTCCCGAAGTGCCACGGAGTTCCCCGTCTCGATACTCTTGGCCACCGCTTCCGGCACATCCAGGCAAACGGGCATGGGCCAGAGGGTTCCGTCACCAAGCCGCATTCTATCCAGCACCGACGCGTAATCCGTCTGATTCATAAAGCCCTTAAGCGGCGAAAAGCCGCCGTTCATCAACAGTTCCAGATCGCATAAGGCACAATCTGAAAGGGTAATGCTCTCAAGGTCCTGTGAAAGATCCTTTAAAAGACCGGCTTTTTCGTCATCGACGATTAAATTGACCAGTTGGCCGCCATGGGCGGCATCCTGTTTGTCCATCGCTACCTTATTCTTCTCTTTTCTCGTTTATTGAACCACAAACCATGGATTCAACAGGTCTTCCCGGTTGTAGGTCAGCGGTTTTCCGGTTTCCCAAACGGTTACACTGCGACCCGCTCCTTCCGCGATGCCCTGCCCTGCTGCGGTGTCCCATTCCATGGTGGGTCCAAGACGCGGATAAATGTCGGCCGCCCCTTCCGCCACGCGGCATATTTTAAGGGAGGAGCCTGCGGATATGAATCTGACATCCTGAACTTCCTTTCTTTTTTCCTGAACAAACTTCTCCAGTTCAGGAGTGGGATGGGACCGTGACCCCATGATCACATAGGCGGAACGGGATACCTCAAGGGGGAGTCTTTTGCAGGCCCTGATCAGTTCATCCATATCCGCGGGCGCCCTATCCATGGGACGCGTGCAGCCGTAGGCCCCCATGCCGCGGCCTCCGAAAAACAGTTGTTCAAGAACCGGTACATAGATGACACCAAACAGAGGGGCGCCCTTGTTGACAAGGGCAATATTCACCGTGAATTCACCGTTTCTCTTGATGAACTCCTTTGTTCCGTCCAGGGGATCAACGATCCAGAGCCGGTCCCAGGCCTTTCGCTCCTCATAGGGAATATCCCGCCCTTCCTCACTCAAGATGGGCACTTGGGTGGCTTTAAGGGCTCTTTCAATGATTTGATGGGATCTTCGGTCCGCATCGGTGAGGGGCGAATTATCCGCTTTCATATCCACGTTAAAATCCGCGGTTGAATAGATTTCCGTAATTGCCGAGGCCGCTGTCATGGACGCACGTACGGCGAGCAGTACAAACTCCTTTAATTCCTTGTCATTCACCTGATTCTCTCCCTTTTGCCACGAAAATGCTTTACACGGGTTCATTTGTGGAAACGGCGTAAACCAGCCATCCCATGGCCATATGCCCCCTCATGGGGCGCATTATGGTCACAACGATGTCAATAGTCAAGGTGTGGATTTAGGAAGTATTCGTGGGATGCTGTTTCAAAACCGCAAATCACGGAAAATCTTTCATGCGTCATTCCTGGGAGTTGAAAGCCCAAGGGCCAGCCGCAGACGCCGGTCCACTTCGATCATCAGCGGCTGGTCGATTTCACCCATAACACGCTCAACCAGTTTTTTGCTGAGAAGGGCGAGTTTGTGGCATCTGAGCACGGAACGATATTTCAAACCGGTTTTCGCAAAAGATGGATGGGTCGTTTCCAAGACAAAATCCATGGGAAGTCGTTTGTCGCTTTCGGGGATGACCGAGGAAATGAACAAACAGATGACATCATCCATACGTTTCAGAAATTCGTCCGGGGTAACAATGATTGTAGGGCGGACTTTGGTGCCGGATAAATCCGTAAAAGGATACCTTACGAGCACCACGCTGCCCCGTTTCGCTATGCGTCTTCCCATGATGCCGCCTCACCGTCATTGATGGAATAAACATCTTCTCCTTCGTGCTTAAGCCAGTCAAAGGCCCCGCCCTGAAGCGCAAGCTCAGAAAGCTCCTGAACTGAAATGTCGTCAGTCACAACCTGGGTGTATTCCAGACTGCGACGCAGAATAACGAATGCGGCAAAGGCCTCCACTTCCTTCCGCTCCTGCTCCGTCATTTTGTCGAGCAATTGATTCATCTTTCCATAACCCATGGTTCAGCACCTCCATGTAAAAAAAATCGCAGCAACCCGGAAACCGGCACAAGGCCACCCGGCAATAAATTGCCGGGCTATTAGGGAACCTATGCCGCTGAGCGTAAAAGACGGAATCGTCCGGTTCAAATGCCCAGGAAAGCGGATCGGAAGATATCGCTGTTAAGAAGCTCCTGGCCGGTGCCCTGCTGCGTGATCCTGCCCGTTTGAAGGATGTAGCCGCGATCCGCAAGATCGAGGGCTTCGCGAACGTTCTGCTCCACCAGCAGGATGGTGATGCCCTCTTGTTTCAGGCGCCTTACCGTGTCCAGCACCTCATCCACCAAAATGGGGGCCAGACCCAGTGAAGGCTCATCCAGCATGAGGATCTGGGGATTGCTCATGAGACCCCGTCCGATGGCCACCATCTGCTGCTCGCCGCCGGAAAGGGTTGAAGCCGCCTGCTGACGGCGTTCTTTCAGCCGGGGAAAAAGATTGTAGACGACGTCGAGGTTTTTAAGGATTTTTTCCTTGTCGTTCAGGACATAGGCACCGAGGGCCAGGTTCTCTTCGACACTCAACGGTTTAAAGAGCATTTTCTCTTCCGGAACGTAGATAATTCCAAGTTGAACCACATCTTCGGTCCGAAGCCGATGGATCTCCTTCCCTTTAAACCTTATTCTTCCTTCAAAGACCCGCTGGGAACCCATGATGGCCCGGAGAAGGGTTGATTTTCCCGACCCGTTGGCCCCCACCACACAGACCGTCTCGCCGGCACTGACATTTACGGACACGCCCTGAAGGACGGGGAGGCCCGAGTAACGGACCTTGATGTCTTCCACTTCCAGAATGCGTTCGCTCATGGATCGATCCCGCGTCAGATTCATGAATTCGGTGCACCATAGGTTTCGGCGTACCGTTCTCCCAGATAGGCCTTGATGACCAGAGGATCCTTTGCCACCGTCTCAGGATCCCCTTCGGCGATCTTTTCACCATAATCCAGAACAATCAGTTTATGGCTCACTTTCATGACCAGTTCCATGACGTGCTCAATTAGAATCACCGTTATGCCCATCTCATCGTGGACGTGCCTGATGCTGGTCATAATGCCGTCTATTTCATTGGGATTCAGACCGGCCGCCACTTCGTCCAGCAGCAGCAGTTTCGGACCTGAACCGATGGCCGTCGCCATGGTCACCCGCTTCTGGGCCGCCACCGGAAGCTCGCTGACCAGGGCGTTGGATAGATCTTCTATGGCGAGATCCGCTAATATCTCCACGGCCTTTTTCTGGGCCTGGGCCCGGGATCGGGTTCTCATGAAACACCCCACCATGACATTTTCAAGCACCGTTAAATCGCCTGCCGCCACATAGACCTGAAACGTCCTTGCCAATCCCAGCCGTGCCACCTCATGGGCCTTTAGGTCGGTAATATCCTCACCGTCAAAAATAACCTGGCCGGAAGTGATGGTGTGCAGCCCGGATATGCAGTTGAAAAGGGTCGTCTTGCCGGCACCGTTTGGGCCGATAAGGCCGATCAACTCCTCCCGCTCCACCGAAAAGGAGACGTTGTTGTTGGCTCTCAGCCCCCCGAAATCCTTGATCAGGTTACGAACTTCCAGAAATGCCATTGTCAGCTTCTTCTCTTGCGTCTGATTTTCTCCACGATGCCCCATACCCCCCTCGGTTCAAATGCGGAAATGAGCATGATAATGATGGCGTAAATAATCAGATCAATCCCAACCAGGCCCGCCTGGGCACCCAGCCATTCCTTTAAATAGCTTTTCAGCGGGATTAGAATGCCCGCACCGATAATGGGTCCCCAGAGGGAACCGGCTCCTCCCAGCATGGCCATGAGTGCGATGAGGATGGAGATATCCAGGCTCATGGTGTCTTCCGGTTCGATGTTTCTCACGTAGCACGCATGAAAGGACCCCACCATGCTCACGAAGGCCGTGGCGATGGCATACGTCTTGATCTTGGCCCAGTGGACATTAATCCCCAGGGAACGGGCCACGTCCTCATTATCTTTGATGGAACGGAGCTGAAACCCCAGCCGCGACTTGCGAAACCAGTTGATGTACAAGAGCCCCAGGAAAAAAAAGCCCAGAATCACGTAAAAGTAATAGACATCTTCCTTGAAAATGAGACGCATGAAACTGGGCGGTGGAAACTCAATGGGTGAAATCTCAAGCCCTCTTGATGCGCCCACAAAATCCCAAACTTCGAAAAGATCCTTTAACACCAGGGAGGTGGCGATGGTGGCGATGGCAAAATAGTGTCCCTTCAACCGAAAGAGCGGATATCCGATGATGAAGGACCAGCCCACCGAAAGGCACATGCCGATGGGCATGGAAATCCAGAAAGGCACATCCCACCGAATGAGCATCACCGCCGTGGTATAGGCGCCGATACCCACATATTGGGCCTTTCCCAGATCCACCTGCCCCCCGTATCCGCCGATGGTGTTCCATCCCATTCCGTAGAGGGAAAACATGAGGAACTGGATCATGGTGCTCATGGCAAATGAGGAATGGGGAAAGAGCGGGAAGCAAATGATCGCCAGCGCCACGGCGCCGGCCACAATCAGATCGACACGGGGGAAATCTTTGAAATCAAAAGCGGTTTTTATTGCTTCCATCCAAAGAGCCCCCGAGGCCGAAGCACCACGATAAGAAAATAGGCCACATAAACCCACATGTACTTAAAGGATGTCATGGGAACATCCATCATCCAGTCGGCATCGAAGGTGTAGGTGAAAAAATCCCAGAACCCGGGAATTTCCGTAATCAGCCCCACCACCAGTGCCGCAAAAAAGGCCCCCGGAATACTGCCGAATCCGCCCAGGGCCACTATGGCAAAGGCGATCATGGTAAAGAGGAGTCCGATGTAGGGATTCACCGACCAGAAATTGACGAGCAGCGCACCCGCGATGGTCACCGACGCTCCCCCGATCCCCCATGCCAGGGCGTTCATCCGTTCGGTCGGTATGCCCATATAGCGGGCCCCCTGGGCATCCAGGGCCGTGGCGGTGAGGGCCTTTCCGATGCGGGTGCGATTCATGAGGAGCCATACGGCCAGAAAGGCGGCCACGGACAGCCCCGCGGCCGCCAGTTTCGTGGCAGGCACGATGATCCCCATGCCCACATGAAAGCTTTTGCCCACCAGGAGTCCCGAATGAACGGCCCGGTCCTCGGAACCGAAAATCAGAAGGGCCAGATTCCGCAAAAAGAGCATCAAACCGAAGGTCCCCAGCAACTGGGCCACCATGGGGCCTCTCAGGAGGAATTTGATGAACCCGAAATAGCTGATGATCCCCAGCAGAAATCCTACCAGGGCCGCAACCGGCAGGGTGAAAAGCGGATCAATCCCCAGACCCTGGGCCGTGAGGAGGCCCGTGTACATGCCGATCATCAGGAACTCGCCATGGGCGAAATTGACAATGTCCATGACGCCGAAAATGATGGTCAGCCCCAGGGCCACGAGCGCCAGGATCATTCCGATGAGTAAACCGGCGAACAGGGAACCGATGAGAATGTCCATGGAAAAACCGTATGCATTTCTATGTGCGCGTCACCCGTGCCGCCGAAACCCCAAGGGGCCAGCGGCACCGGTTCCGTGCCGTTCATTTCAGGGAATCAACCATCAAAAACCCTTAAATGGAAAAATCATGTCGGCGGAAGAGACATCAAAGGGGTAAATGATCTCCAGATCCATTTTACCCTCTTTGTTCTTCTGATACTGGCCGATGAGGCCTTTGCCCATGACATTCTGGCCCATTTCCTTCCCGGTGGTGGCGAATTTGATCCCCTGCCACGGGACCACCAGTTCTTTCCCGGGAATATCGATGGCGTTGGCAGCCGCCTGGATATCCGCGGGTTTTGTGGAACCCGCCTTTTCAAGCACCGCCACCCAGGTCTGAAGGCCGGTGAAGGCCCTGGCTGAAGCACCGCCCAGATCGTTGCCGGTCTTCTTTTTGTACATATCGTTCACCTGACCCGCCAGTTTCTTGATTTCCACCACCTTGGGCAGGAACACCGTCCGCGTGAGTATCCCCTGGATGCTGTCCCCTAGGGTCTGGCGAAACTCCGGCTTTTCAAAACCCGCATCCTGTCCCCAGATGATTTTTGGATGGGCCTTCTGGGCTTTCAGGGTTTTCACCATTAAAATGGCGTCAGAGGTGTAAGAGGCAAAAAGCATCGCGTCGGCGCGGGAGGCTTTCAATGATCGCACCTCGCTTGAGAGATCCGCCGATTTGGCGGCATAGAGGAGGGATTTTCTGAGTTTGAATCCGTATTCCTTGCTGAAACTCTTGATCAGTTCCGAGACATGGCTTCCCCATTCGGTTTTTTCGCAGGCGCTTGCCAGGTTGATGATCTCTTCTTTGGGAACGGCCTTGACGCCTTTCACCTTTCCTTCGCTCAAGCCTTTGAGCAGTTCAAAAAGGTCCTTTGTGAACCACTTGTCGTGGGGTGTGGTCCGCCAGAACCATTTGAATCCCCGTTCGGTGAGGGCAGGAGATGTGGAAGAGCCGTTGATCATGGGGATGCCGTACTGCTCGCATACGGCACTCACGGTTTTGGTCACCGAGCTGAAGTAGCAGCCCAGGATTCCGTCCACTTTGTCGTCCAGGATCAGTTTCTTGGCCTGATCCGCTCCCAAGGTGGGGTTTCCCTCATGATCCTTGAAAATGAGCTTTATCTTGGCGCCGCCCAGACGCTTGATGCCGCTGTTCTGCGCCATGGTCATGGGAAGATCGGGCATGGTGCCATTGGCAATCTCCGCCGCCAGTTCGGCGCCCGCCCTCAGCTCACGGCCGGCGGCGGCGGCACCACCGGTGAGCGGATATATGACGCCGATCTTGATTTCACCGGCGGCAAAAGCGCCCGCAGGCACCAGGAAGGCTGAAATCAACAGGACCAACAGAATAACAATACCGGATTTGATCAATGCTTTCATTTGATAATACCTCCTTTTTTTTGGGGCCGGGGCCCGTTGTTTAAGGTTTTAAAAAATACTATCAAAGCAATGTGAGGGTCTCATCCCTCAGATCCGAAACAAACATATGCCCTGGTGCATGGGTAATCACCAGGGGCAAATCAGTGGAAACGGCTGCCAGCGTGGTGGTGACCCCACATGCCCAGAATACGGGAATTTCGTCGTCAAGAATCGTAACGGGATCTCCAAAATCGGGCTCCTCAAGACTTTTTATGCCGATTTCTTCCGGCGATCCCATGTGGACCGGAGCCCCGTGGGTCAAATGAAATCTCGTGGTCACCTGGACGGCGCGGATGGCTTGATCCCGTTTCATGGGCCGCATGCTCACCACCAGGGGTGAGGCAAAGGGTCCTGCCGGAATACAAGGACGATTGGTAATATACATGCTCACATTACGCCCTTCTTCCAGGTTTCGGACGGGGACACCCGCGCTTAACAGGGCACTCTCAAAGGAAAAACTGCAACCAAAAAGAAAGCTGACCAGATCATCCTGCGCAAACCCGGTGACGTCGGTGGTTTCCTCTTTGAATTCGCCGTTTCGATAAATCCGGTATTTGGGAAGATCGGTTCGAAGATCCGCCCCTGAAGCGATGTTTGGCTCCCATACGCCCGGTTCCAAGACATCCAGAACAGGACAGGGTTTTGGATTTCGTATGCAGAAGAGCAGAAATGAGAAGGCAGCCTCTTCAGGCAGCATGACCAGGTTCCCCTGAAGATAGCCGGGTGCGAGCCCGGTGGTAGGGGTTTGCCACTCTCCGTTTCGGATCAATGCCCGCAGTGCTTCGGGGGTAAGCGATTGTTCCTTTCTCATCTCCTCTTGCCTCCCTTACGGTCATACGCAATGGTTTTAACATATTTTTCCGATGAACCTAAAGTTTTTCTTCTCTTCCTTACCTTAGGGCTCATTTTTTTTAGAAGCCAAAGGTTGCACTTGACAGCCGGTTAAACGCGCCTTTATAATCCCCTCATTATGGCTATCTCACTTCTAAACAAAGAAAATACAGGTCTTGTCATCGTAGACGTGCAGGAAAAGCTCATGGGTGTCATGGGCCAGAAAGAGCGTGTGGTCGATAGGGTCAACAAGCTGCTCGACCTGGCCCGGGTTTTTGAACTGCCGGTAATCGTAACGGAACAGAACCCCAAACACCTGGGTCCCACCCTTCCCGTTGTGCAGGAATCTCTCATGGATTACAGCCCCATGGAGAAGATTCATTTCAACTGCTGCGATGTTAACGCGTTCAACGAAACCCTTGAAAAACATGGGCTCCAAAATATCATTCTCACGGGTGTTGAAGCCCATGTGTGCGTGTTTCAGACATGTGTCTCCCTTTTGGAACGGGGGTTCGTGGTCCAGGTTCCCCATCACGCCGTCGATTCCAGAACAGAAGACAACTGGCGAATCGGCCTCTCTCTCATGCAGGAAGCCGGCGCCACCATCACCTCCACCGAGACCGTTATTTTTCAAATCCTGAAACAGGCGGGAACACCTGAATTCAAAGCGCTCTTGAAGACAATCAAATAGTAACCATCCTGACCTGTCTCCAGAGGCAAGCGCATGCAGCCCAAAGAAGCGCTCCATAAGATCCAGCCCCGAACAACGCGCCATCTTTTGGTGCCGGTGGCCGTCCTCCTGTTTTTCCTTTTTCCATTGGCAACCTTTGGGGAGGAAACCCTTGAAGCTTTAAGCGGCGGTTCCCGGGACACCAAGTCTTCCTCCTCCCATACATCGGCCAAAAACCTGGATGAAGCCATATCCAACCTGGCAGAGGAACTGGTGGAACAGGGCAGCCTGCGGGGCCGGCCCATCCTCATCAGCGCAAAGGATCTCTACGAATCCCGAAGCCGCCTGAGCCTTCCACTGGCCATTCAACTGCGCGGCAAACTGATTACCGAAATGAAACGGAGGGGATGCCGGATACTGTTACCGGGGGCTGATACGGAAAACGCCATGATCCTTCAGGGAACATGGCAGAAACATGGAGATGCGCTCAGGATCGATTTAAAGGTGATGAAGATGGGACAAAGCGGTCCCGAAGCGGCGGCATCGGCCTCAAGGAGCGTCCCTCTCAATACCATCGACAAGGAATCCCTGACACCGGACCGTGAAACATGGGCCCGATATTTGGTGCGGAAACTGGAGAACAACGCCATCAATCCGGCCCGTCAAACCGTTCATTTGAGCGATTTTCAGATCAAGGGAAAACCGTGCAGTGATGATCTGGGGCCCTATTTGGCGGGATGGATTCGACCTGCCCTTGCGGAAAGCCGCATGTTTCTCCCCCTGGACCAGCAGGAAGCCCTGAAAGGGGTCTCCGTGGCCAGTCTCAGAACCCGCGGCACAAGAGCTTTTAAACCGGTGGTCACCGCCAAATCCGAAGAATCCACGAGCCTGACCGCCGATCTCCTGAAAGCCGACGGCGAAATGAAGGGAAGCGCCTGGCTTCACGAGAATAAGGTGGAAGTCCGCCTCCGCATCAAAGACCGGCAGGGACAGCAGTTCACCGCTGCCTCGGCCGATGTACCTTCCCATCTCTTTCCCGGGTACCTGCTTGAGCCCCCCGCGGAAAAGCCGGACAACCGGGATTCCTCGCCCCACCCGTCCGCCGGCGCCATTTCAAAGGACGGCCTGCACGTGGAACTGACCACGACCCGCGGCGAAGCCCGACCCCTTTACCGGAACGGAGAACATATTAAATTCGTTATCCGCCTGAACCGTCCGGCATTCCTCTATCTCTTTGATCTGGACCCCAAAGGGAATGCCATTCTTTTATACCCGGTGGGCGAAGACGGCCGGTTGGCACGCGGCGGGCGGTGCGGCGTCATGCCCGAGCCCAATGTTCCCATCATCCTTCCGGAGGATGGCTGCTCCTATGACCTAGTGGTAACCGAGCCTTACGGCACGGACCGGGTGTGGGTGGTTGCGGCCGAATCCCAACTGGATTTCCCCGCCGATCTGGGAGAAGACTGGTCCAAGGCCAGCCAACTGGTGCCTCGCCTGAGGACCCAGGGACTCTCAGCCCGGGGCGGATACGCCGAAGCCCAGGTGGAAGTGGTCACCGGCCCCTGAAGCACAAAAGATCTCACCTTGAAAAACCCAGCCGCTTTTTAAGAACACACCATTTTTTTCCTTGACGGATAGTTACGATACAGCTATATTGTAGTCATTCTAGGCAGACGCTTTTCGAAGACCATCTCATGAAGAATGGCGTTTTCTTTCATGGTTTCAAAAGGTTACCAACCTCGGAATTCCTAAATGATGAATTCGGGGAATTGTAGAAGGGGAAAAAGATGAGGTACGCAGAAACTGGGTTTAATTTAGAAATTGATCTATCCCGAGGCAGCATTGAGAAGGTGGCGACGGATCCCAAGGAAACCGAACTCTATCTCGGAGGTCTGGGAACCAACGCCAAACTGTTGTGGGACCGAGTTCCTCCTGAAGCTGACGCATTTTCACCCGAAAATCTCCTGATTTTCGGCGCCGGGCTCCTTTGCGGCACGCCCGCCACCGGTTGCAACCGTACCATCGTGAGCACCATTTCACCGCAGACCAAACTGATGGCCTTTTCAATGATGGGCGGGTTTTGGGCCCCCGAGTTGAAGTACGCGGGCTACGACAAAGTGGTCCTTCGGGGCAAATCGCCCAATCTGGTCTATATCTATATAAAAGACGATAAGGTGGAAATCCGGGATGCCGCTCACCTGCAGGGCAAAGGCTCCGTTGAGACGGCCGAACTGCTGCGCAAGGAATTGAATGAACCGAAAGCACAAGTGGCGGCCATCGGCCTGGCCGGTGAAAACCGGGTCTTTTTCGCCTCCATCGAACAGGGCCGTTCCAGCGCCAGCCGCGGCGGCATCGGTGCCGTCATGGGGGACAAAGGGGTCAAGGCGATCGTCGTTCGCGGGACCAAAGACATTAATCTGGCGGATCCCCCCAAATTCCTGGAACTCTGCCATGAAGTGATGGAATATATCCAATTCAGGAACGAAAATCCCATTCGGGGCGTGATGCCGATTCTTGCGGGTCTGGGATCACCCCAGGAAATGAAGGTTCACGACGAAAAATGGCACACGGAAAACTTCATGTGGGGAAACTCGCGCCTTCGCCGAAAAGAATTCTGGACCGAAGAAATCGCTCGGGAATGGACCCAGACCATGGAAGACATGCGAACACGGCTCATCAGCTGTTTCAACTGCCCCATGACCTGCGGCGCCACCATCTCCCCGCCGGGAAAACCGACCTACATGATGAAATGTTTCACCAAACTGACCTACACCATGGCGGCCTTGAGCGATCTGGAATTCGGTCTCGGTATCGCCCAGAGCGCCACGGAATACGGCCTCGACGGGTTTTCGGCACCCCAGGTCATGGCCTTTGCCCTGGAACTCCTTGAAGAAGGGATACTGACCGACAAGGACTTTCCGGATATGCCGGAAGACAATGAAGGGAGATTCTACTACCTGCTCGAAAAGATCGTTCGGCGGGAAGGGATCGGGGACGTGCTGGCCAACGGCACCTACTGGGCCGCCAAGGAGATCGGCAACGGGGCCGAGGCGTTCGCCCACAATACCATCAAAAAACACGAACAGCTGCCGCTGAAACTCTCCATGCTGAACCCCATCTATTTCCTCATGTATTCTACCGGTGAAAAGATCAACATCACTCAGATCGAGGGCCAGTTTCCCCAGGCACCCTTTCCCAAAAAGGAACACCGGATAAAGTTTACGGAAGACTGGTTCCAGGTACCCGACGATAAATTCAAGCAGTATTTCATCGATTGGGAGCTTAGGGGCGACAACTCCATCCCCTATTACCCGACCCCTGAGATGTGCTGCGACATCGTGGACTGGCAGGAGCGGATGCACTATATCGATGATGCCTTGGGAATGTGCGCGGGACTCTCTTCATTTCCGCTCAAACCGCCCTACCATATCCACAATTACCCCAAATTCATTACAGCCGGGGCCGGCGTCCCAATGGATGAAGAGACCCTCACCAAGGCCGCCAAACGATACCGGACGTTGATCAGGGCCATTAACATTCGAAGGGGCATGAGACGAAAGGATGACGCGCCGCCTGCAAACCACTGGAAAAAGCGATTTCCGGAGCTTGAAAAGGAGCTCCTGGACACCTACTACCAGTATAAGGGATGGAACGAGCAGGGAATCCCGACCGAGGCGTCTTTGCACGATCTGGGTCTCGATTACGTGTATGAAGATCTCGAAAAGAGAGGGGTCTACAATGAAAATGGTGATGCACCTTCCGATGAGACCTCGACGGACAAAGAGAAGGAGGTGTAGTCGTGGGAGAGAAAAAGAAGAAAATCATTAAAACCATCAAAGTGGATGCCGATAAATGTAACGGCTGCAGGGCCTGCGAAGTCATCTGCTCCGCTTTTCACGCAGCACCCAAATACAGCAGCAACAATCCTGCAAGATCCCGTATCAGCGTCAACCGCCACCCGCTGAAAGACATCTATGTTCCGGTTTACGCCGGCGAATACACGGCGGCCGAATGCGCGGGCCGGGACAAATATATCATTGATGGAAAAGAATACGAAGAATGCGCTTTCTGCAGGGCCGCCTGCCCTTCCAGAGACGATTTCAAAGAACCGGACTCGGGCCTTCCCCTTAAATGCGACATGTGTGAAGGCGAAGATGAACCCCTGTGCGTTAAATGGTGCCTGGTAGACGCCCTTTCCTATGAAGAAAGGGAAGAGGAAGTTGATGAGGAGGAAGGTCCCGAAGAGATGGAGATCGGCCTTCAGGCCCTGGCGGATGAATACGGGCTCGACAAAATCATGGAGACCGTGGCACGAATGAACCAGTCCAAGAAAGGCTAAACCCGTAACAAAAGGATCGAGAAAGAACAGTGGAGAGTGTAGCCGATTACAAAGAGATCGTTGATGTCATCAAAGAGAGCGGTGGTGACGCTTTTAAGAGATGCTTCCAATGCGGTTTGTGCGATACGGTCTGTCCCTGGAACAGGGTGAGGCCCTTCAGCATGCGCAAACTGGTACGACAGGCAACTTTCGGTTTTACGGAGATTGAAAGCGAAGAGATGTGGCTCTGCACCACCTGCGGCAGGTGCCCCCAGCACTGCCCCAGGGACGTTCAGCAGATTGAATCGGGGGTGGCCCTAAGACGGGTCGCCACGGAATACGGCGTCTTTCCCGCCTCGGTCAAACCTGTCCGGACCGCCAGCGGAAGTCTCATCGGTGAAGGGAATCCCCTGGGGGAAGAGCGGAAAAACCGCGGCCAATGGGCAAAGGGCCAATCGGTCAAGACCTTTTCCGAGGAGATGGAAATCCTCTATTTTCCGGGCTGCTATCCCAGCTTCGACCCCCGGGCCAAGAAGGTTGCCGTGGCCACGGCGAAAATCCTCAACCGGGCAGGGGTCGATTTCGGCATTCTGGGTGAAAAAGAGAACTGCTGCGGCGAGAGCATTCGAAAAACCGGGGATGAAGAGCTTTTCAAGCGCCTTGCCAAAGAAAACATCAAGACCTTCATCGATAACGGGGTTAAGAGAATCCTGGTCACATCGCCCCACTGCTACCATACTTTCAAGAACGAGTACTCCCAGTTCATGGTGAATTTTGAGGTCATCCACATCACGGAGTATATTTCCGAGCTTCTGAAAGAAGGAAGGCTTACCTTCTCGGGTGAGTATCCCAAAAGAATCACATACCATGATCCCTGTTATCTGGGCCGGCACAACGGCATCTTTGACGAACCCCGCGATATTTTAGAGAAAATCCCCGGACTGGAACTGGTGGAAATGCCCGATACGCGGATCGACAGCCTTTGCTGCGGCGGCGGGGGCGGCAGGGTCTGGATGGAGACCCAGAAAGGGGAAAGGTTCGGAGACTTGAGAATCGATCAGGCCGTTGCCCTCGATTCCCAAGTGCTGGCAACCGCCTGTCCCTACTGCATTACCATGTTCGAGGACAGCCGGGTGACCATGGGTGCGGATGAAAAAATAGAAGTAAAAGACATTACGGAGATCATAGAGGAAGCTTTGTAGTGAACCTTTATACTTTCATAAGGACATAGAGAATTGGAAAAAGAACAAATTGAACAGCTTTGCAAAGGTTTCACGGACAGCGATTTCGGCGATGTGATGGTCGTGGGCGGCGGCGTGAGCGGTATTCAGGCATCCTTGGACCTGGCCACCGCCGGCTTCAAGGTCTACCTGGTGGAGGAGGCACCGAGCATCGGCGGCCACATGGCCCAGCTCGACAAAACCTTTCCCACCAATGACTGCTCCATGTGAATCCTTTCACCGAAACTGGTCGAGGTCGGCCGGCACCCAAACATAGAGGTACTGACATATACCGAAGTGGATCGCGTGGAAGGGAGTACAGGAGATTTCCAGGTAACCCTTATCAAGAAACCGAGATATATCATTGAAGAGAAATGCACCGGCTGCAC
The DNA here is from genome assembly GCA_028278625.1 of Thermodesulfobacteriota bacterium. Next base: position 615 of record JANQDY010000031.1, on the reverse strand, counting down.
CACCTGCGTGGAATACTGTCCCGTAGAGTATCCGGATCCCTTCAATCAGGGCATCAGCCAGAACAAAGCGACCCACGTCTATTTTTCTCAGGCCATTCCCCTGGTGGCCTATATTGATGAAAGCTGCATTTATCTCAAAGAGAAGAAATGCCGCATCTGCGAAGGTGTTTGCCAGAACGACGCCATTGATCTGACCCAGAAGCCTGAGAAAGTCACCGTCAATGTGGGCGCCATCCTCCTTTCATCCGGCATCAAACCGTATGATCCCCAGGTAAAAAAGGAGTACCGGTACAGGGAATTTGAGAACGTCGTCACCAGCATGGACTATGAACGGCTCCTTTCCTCAACCGGACCCTACGAAGGGAAGGTTCTTCGGGCCTCCGATGAGAAACATCCGAAAAAACTGGCCTGGATTCAATGTGTGGGATCCCGTCGTGTTACCGAAGGGGATAACAGCTACTGTTCCGGGGTATGCTGCACCTATACCCAGAAACAGGTGATTCTCACAAAAGATCATGACCCCGATGCCACATGCACCATATTCCATAATGATATCAGATCGTTCGGCAAAGATTTTGAACGATACTATCAAAGGGCGGAACAACTTCCCGGCGT
>JANQDY010000273.1 GCA_028278625.1 Thermodesulfobacteriota bacterium | reverse complement strand
GAACACCGGCCGGTAGTCTCTGCCAGGCATGCCCGGTGGGTAACCGGCCGCTTCGGCCGCTTTCCATGGAAGTTCCGGCGGCTTTTCGGCACTTTCTGTCTGAGCATTGCCCACCGGGGTAAACATTGCCAAAAAAAGGACAATCAGGCCCGCCTTCAGGACCGATTTCGACCATGGCGCTCCTGTTTTATGTATCAATCTGACCAATTCCATCAATGCCCCCCGTCATCCATATTGCCGCCTGATACCGGCATGATCAACATTGGTCCGGCCGTCTTCGCCGGCAGCCTTCCGGCCAGAATCTCCGTCATATCCGCGTGTGCCAGCCAGTAATCTTTGAGCGTATTCACATACCCCACGGAGGCCTCGATTTCCATGCGTTTGATCATCAGCAGTTCAAACACACCCAGAAACATGCCGTTGTAACGGCGTTGCGCCTGATGGGTCATGGCTTTTCGAAGCGGCAGGAAAGAATGCTCGTAATAGTGGGCCTGTTCCCGCATCACATTGAGCCGGCGAAGGGTTTCACGCACATTTGCACGAACTTCCACGGCAAGGGCCCAAATGGACTCCCACCGCTGCGCCACAATGGCATGGGCGCGGCTCCGTTTGGCATGACCCGGATCAAAAATCGGCACCTGGAGTCCAAAGGCCGGACCGCCCAGCCAGGTATCGTCTTCCTCCCTTTCAAATGCCGCACCCACGTATAAATCGGGAATGACGGATGTCACATTGGTGACACCCAGTTCTCTGGCTGCCACTTTGAGTTCGCTTTTGGCCAGTGCAATGTCAAGACTGGCCGCAATGGCCCGCCTTTCCAGATGCTCTTCATCCAGCGCCTCTTTTGGCAGCGGCGGTAGATTCTCAGGCAGTTCCCAGACCAAATCCCCTCCCCAGAGCCCCATCAGGCTGTTAAGCCGCTCTCGGGATTGCGTAACCGCCAGGGACGCGGAAGAGAGGGCAAGCCGGTCCTCCTCAAGAAGGGATTTTCTGGAAAGAAGCTCAAGCTTTGTGATGTTTCCCGCGGCCCTCATGCGCTCAGCCATTTCGTAAGCCGCCTTTGAGGACATCAGCACGCGTTTTAGAAGTTTAAAGGCCTGCTGGTGCGCCTGGAGGGAAATATAAGCCCGCTGTATCGCGAAAATCTGATCCAGAACCATCCCTGAAATCCGGCATCGGGCCTGTTCCATCAGGGCTTCGGCAAGCGCCTGCCTGAGCGGCATGAGAAAAAGGCTCATGACGTTAAAGACCGCCTCCAGCTCAATCTTATAAAGGTCGGCAGGGCCTCCCAGATAGGCGAAGCCAAAGTGGGGATTGTCCAGCAGCTGTGCCTGCACCACGCCCGCCTGGGCCACCCCCAGTTCCTGATAGAGCCCTTGGATCCGGCGGTTGTTGGCAAGGCCGATGGCGATGGCTTCATTCAGCGTCAGCCCCTTTTGAAGCATCTCCTGAACACGCAAGGCCATTTGCCGCCGCGCTTCCCCGGACCGCTGCCAGGAAAGCTCCTGCCCTGTCCGTTTCTTGATGTTTTCCTTCACTTCTTGGTAGGGCTGATCCGGGTCCGTCGTGGCACAACTCCAAAATGAAAACAGCATCAACATCAGAAATGTCGCCCCGGCCAGAGATCTCTTAATGCGCATGAGCACCTCCCGTTTTTTCCGTGGTCATGGATCCATGACCGGAATGGCTCTTGAGACTCTCTTTTCCGTTCGCCGACCCGTGGACGTGACCATTTTCGGCTGGGGCGGATTTTTCAGACGGTTCACCATTCGGCAGATGGAAAATGTAATCGTTTTGAGTCGCCACCGGTGCGGCGCTAGCCTCGGGGTTGGCGGGGTGGTCCGTGGGAATTTCCATCTGAATTGGCTTCGCGCAGCCCGCCAGCAGAATGCCAAAAGTTAAGATCATACAGTAATGCATCATAACTGTTCTCCTTTAGGACTGCTGATTACATAGAGTCTGGTTTCTCCCTGAACCCCTTTCAGAGTTGTTTTAAATGACTTTCGAACCTCGTAACTTTCATTCTTCTGGACCCACCGGTAGACTGATTCCGAAATAATCACTTCCCCCGCTTCCGCCATGGACTGAATTCTCTGGGTGAGGTTGACCGGTGACCCCACAATACCATATTTGGCCCTGGATTCGGAACCGATATTCCCCACCACCACCTCTCCGGCGTTGACGCCGATCCCCATTCTGAGTGACGGCAGGTTTTCGGATTTCATTCCCCGATTAAATTTGCGCATGCCGTCCTGCATGGCGAAAGCGCACTGAACGGCTTTTTGAATGAAAGGTTTTACGGGTTCATCAAAGGGATCGAAAAAAACCAGTATGGCATCACCAAAGAAATCAACAATGATCCCCTGATGGGCTTCAATCACCCGGATCAGCTCACCAAAATAGCGGTTCAGAAGATCGATAATCTTTTCAGGCGGCAAGGTTTCGGAAAGCGGCGTAAACCCTCTGATGTCCGACATGAGAATGGCCACTTCGCGGTTCTCGCCGCCCAAACGTGACGCTTCAGGGCGCTTCAGCAGTTCCTTTGCAATTCCCTGATCCACATATCTACCGAAAGTGTTGGCGATGAAATCCCTTTCCTTCAAGCCTTCCGCCATGGTGTTGAAATTTCGGGTCAATTGTGCGATTTCGTCCTTGCCACGGACCGGGATCGGCTCGCCGTATTCTCCCCTGGCGATGCGGTTGGCCTTTTTGGAAATGGCCGTGAAGGATCTGACCATGCTGCCCACCACCGATCGAATAAAAAAAAGTATGATCTAAATGGCCAGCAGCCCGCCCGCGAAATAATAATTCCTGAAATGGATGATCGGTTTTAATACCTTATCTCCTTCGGCAAACAAAACGATGGCCCAGGGAGCGTACTTCAAACGGTAAAAACCGCCGACCGTCTCAGGGGGCCTGCCGGGTCCGAGGACCGTTCCATACGGTTTTTGCTGAATGGCATCAAAGAGCGCCCGTTCAAACGGATCGTCGGTGCCCCCAAAAATTATTCCCTTTTTCATGACGAGCTTGGTATGACAAAGGTAGTCTCCATCTTCGTCAATGAGGCAGGCCTGCTCCGTCTGCCACCACCCTTGGGCTTTGACGCCTTTGAGCAGGTATTCAAAACGGACGCTCACATCGAGGGTCCCCACCACCTTGTCCGATGCATCTTTTAAAAGAGAGATGAGATGAACGGTTTCTTCTCCGGACCCGGTGTCAAATTCAGGGGAAGTCACTTCAAAGGGCTTGGCTCTGCTAAAACGCATCATGCGTCCGCCTCCGGATCCACGACCGCCCATGCGCATCATCATTGGAGTTTCGGTATCGCGGTCGTCCTCCAACTTCATTTCCACGTTTTCGACCCCTTCCATATCCCGGAGCTGTTGAAGGATCCACTCCTGAATAATCGGCCCGCCCCTCCCTTCAGAGGTGTGCTCAAAGAGCTCCAGCCAACTGGCAATGCGGCCGAGCCTCATGTCGATCAGGTGGGCGGCTCTCTGAAGTTTCACAATGGACATCTCCTGCCACTCGGAAAAAAGGGCGCCTCTCATATAAACAAATCCGAATATGCCAACCAGTAATAGAAGGAGCGTGACCGGCAGCAGTATCAGAAGGATCAGGCGTTTTTGAAGTGTGTTGATGACCATTTTGGCCCTCTATTTTCCCGTGTAATCGAACCGGTCGAACAATTCCTTGTCCCCCTCAACCGCCTTGACTTTGATGTTGTGCATCCCCTTGACTATAATTAATTTCGGTGTTTTCCTTCAAACAAATATTTTCCTTACATCTGATCGGGCCTTTACACAATAGTTCCGCATCATTCCCATATCTTCATGCTCCAGATTGTGACATCGGTTCTGCTGAATTTGATGTCCCTTGACTTTTTGCGCGTTGCCATTTCCGGGTCACCCCTTGTTTCTGTTTTACTCGCCTTCTCAGTGGCAGCAAGGGGGCTTTCCGCCCGTTGCTTTTCTAACCCTGTCCAGATACCTTCCCCAAAAACCTTTCCGTTTTGCAGGCTTTTCTTTAAGGTATTTCTGAGGATCAGTTATAAATGCCTTTCGACATGACTCAGCACAAAAATGGTAAACCGTAGAACCCAGCGTAAAGCTAGGGACTCGGCTGTCCTCGGTGACCTTCATCTGACAGACTGGATCTATGGAAGAATGTTCAGTATTTTGAGTAGTCATGATTCACCTCTCAATCTATTAGGTCTTCACGTTTTTGATTGTATTCGTCCTGGTCAATTTCACCGCGAGCATAGCGCCGTTTGAGTATTTTCAAAGGGCTTTCCGGATCTCCATTGTTTTTGCTTGAAAGACCCTGCCCCTTGATCACATTCGAGACCAGCATAATGAAACCAAAGATGAATTCAATCCAGAATACAATCATCAAAAAGCCCATGCTCCCTCCCATCACATGATGTGAACCCATGCCCACTCGACGGCTTATCAGTTCACTCAAGCGCTGGTTTTAAATTAAAGGGTTTTCATCAAATGATTACGCAATAGACATGCCAGAAGAACTTGGGTCAGCATTGGAACTGGATTAACTGATTGGATTTATTTGTAAATACGGTTTTATGTGTTTCGGACGGGAAAAATGAGAATTTCTAATAGATTCACTTTCGCCGTTGGGTGGATACTTTGTACCCGGATATGTAAATTCCTTGGATAGAATTTACCCGCCTTGTTTCAAATCAACCAAAGATGCCAATCTAAAAATAATCTTGAAGCGACGCGACCCTAACGGCTATCATTTATCGGAAGAGCAATAGATGAGGTCTTTATCGGTCCTGTCGGAGAGAAGTTTATTTGAGGGTTTTGAATTTGAAAAACAAGGATTCGCCATCCTTCAGGATTCTGGCTTCTTTTCTGGTTTTGTCGATCTTTTCTTGTGACATGACACTCCCGATGATCCCTTCATCGTTATTGAGAGTGCAATAGACGGGAGTCGCTTCATAGCCGGGAACGCCGGGGGTTCCGGGTTGGATAAACATACTGCCGCCGTAACTGCTGCCCGCTCGATTCAGAGACAGAACATATGCCTGGTTCTCAATGGAACGGGCCGTGGCAATTGTCCGCCAGCTGTTGAAAGAGAAATCCTTCTCAATGCACAACATATGAATGTACCCAACAACCCCGTGTTTCATGCTCATTTCTCTCCAAAGCTCCGGATACCGCATATCATAACAGATGGCGAGGCCCAGTTTAACGCCATTAATCTTAATTACCGTAATTGGATTTTCATCATCCTCTTCCCAGCCACCTTTAAAGTACCTCTGCTCCATCTTAAATAAGTACCCCTTATGGTATACCGCATCCAGGTTTCCTTGGGGAGAAACAACAAAAGCGGAGATATGATATTGTTTTGTGTTGGATCCCGTTTCATGGAAATACGTGGGCAGACTGAAAATGATATGGGCATTCATTTCCCTGGCAACTTCCGAAAACCGCTTGAAGGAGGCGCTACTACTATCCGGCGGCTCTGCCAGGGTATCGAGGTTTCGAAATGTTTCTCTGGAATAGCCGGTTGCCGACAACTCGGGAAAAACATATAAATCATACCCGGGATTCCTCTTTATGATATCAATGCCGTGATCAATGTTCAGGTTCTTTTCTGGATTGTGCACCGCATCCACCAGTTCCTGCTGGATGGCAAGAAAGGAGACCATTCCCGGCCCCTTCCTGTAAATGTTGATGTTTTGGGACAAGGTCACAGCCCTCAGGGATTCACGAAATATCAAAACAAGGGCCAGAGCCAGAAAGAGTAATTTCATGGGTCCTCCCTATTATCATTGTACCGTCTGAATGAATGCAACAAGGGGTCGGATTGCGCTGTTTCAGTAATAGCTGTTCACACATTCAACGTATTCAGTTCTATTCATTTTCCCGATGCCGCACCAGTAGGCCGGCCAGGTGCGGTCATCGATGATATCGGCATCGTCATGTCCCGAGTAGTAGAAACGCGCGTAATTGTCCCGGTCATGGGTGCTGACTTTCATTTTTGGAAAGAGGTCCACCAGTGATTCGGCCAGCGGTCCCGTAGTGGAATACGCCTCGTCAAAAGTGTACAAGGGGCCGAAGCTGTTTGGGACCTCATCCAGATGACAGACCACAGAGCGATAATCGAGGGGTTCCCAATCCTCTTTGGCAAATGTGAACAGTTTGAAGGCCGGATTGTTGCCGAATTGGGGACTCACGGCCGGAATGACGACGGCCGCCTTGTGCGCCAGTCCTTCGCTCTCCAGGATCAACTGGTATTCATCCATGTGGGTATGCCCGCTGAACAGGATCTCGATACTGGCCGCATACCGCCGGCATATCTCGAGAAACCGAATCTGACAGAGATTCTTCCACATAAGGGCCGCATCGGAGATCTTTCCGCTCGCATCCATATACGCCTTCACCGTGCCGTAAATGTCCATCCCCGGCGGTATGTGGGTGAGAATAAAGACCTTCCGTTGATGGGCCGCCGCTTTTGCCAAAATCTGTTCCAGCCAATCCAGTTGCAGCGAGGGAACATTGTCCGGTTCGTCCGTACAGGTGACGGTTCTGTGTGTTGAAAAGAGAACGCTGTTAAGGGACACAAACAGCACATCTGTCCCGGGGACCTCCATGGTGAAGTATCCTCCCACAGGGTATGTATCGAAGAAGTCATCCGATGGGTCCGTTCCCAATAGGAAGGTTCGGTAAAGGGGATCGGCGGTGTCGGCCAAAAACGCCCCTCCCGGAACCAACCGATAATCTCCGGCATAGGAATCATTGTTGCCCAGGGTGAATACCACCGGAAGCGAGACAAATCGCTCGCGAACCTGATTGGCAAAGAAGATCACCGTCTTATGGGCAAAGGAGCGCATTGCCTCTGGATCTTCTTCCCCATAAAGATCATAGAATGTTTCCGGAAAATGGTGACATAACATGTCCCCTGGAAATATCACCATATGCGCTTCGGCAATATTTCGGGAAGCCGCATTCAACGCCAATTTCAAAAGCGGGTAATTGGTTTCTTCACCCCAGGTTGAGGGTTCCGTCACGCTGCTCCCCTCAAAAATACCGGGCCATTCTTCCACGGGAGACGCCACCAGATCATCAAAAATAGATGTGTCGTAGAAAGGGGTGAAGTGAACGTCGGAAACCGCCACCACCGTCATGGTTGTCTTCAAACGGGGGCCGGAGGAATTTCTGCTGCAACCGGCCGCCACAACGATCATCATCAATGCCACCGCCAGAAGTGCGCAAAGATGTTGTTTTCCTGAAACAGATGCTCTTTTCATCCACTATCTCCCTATTCCAGAGCTTCAAATTGATATTTTGAATGTAAATCCGTTCGGTGTCAAGAAATACATGAAAGTTCTCAATAATCCCCCTGTAAATCCAAACAAATCCGTTCACAAGTGCTGCCTCGCCAAGGAGAATGAACATGGAAAATGCAGGGATGCAGCCCATTAATGAAAAGCGATAACGGCTTCGAAATTATTGACACTCCCTCGGGCCGAGAGGTATCATTCAAATATCCACTGTCTCATCAATCACTTGTCCTTAAGGAGGATGACCATGAAACACTTACAGATGATCGCTTTTCTGGCTGTTTTTGTGGCCCTGGCCGCCTGCCAGGCACCCAAAGGCGTACATGGGGTGAAACCGAGCGGATTCCTGGGACCGGACGTGGTGGCCAAACTGAAGCACGGCGGCCCGGATGGCCCCGCCTTGGTATATGTGAATCCCAATGCAAAGTGGGCCTCCTATCACAAGATGCTGCTGGACCCGGTCACTTTCTGGAGGGCACAGGGAGAGCCGGACCACGGTGTCTCCCACGCGGAACGACAGAAGCTTGTTGATTATTTCTACCAGGTGATCCATGGCGCAATGAGCAAGCTGCTCATCATTGTGAACAAACCGGGCCCGGGGGTCATGCGGGTTCAGGTGGCCTTGACCAAAGCGGCACCCTCCCATGTGGGCCTGGACGTCATCTCCACGGTGGTGCCCCAGGCGGCGGTTCTCTCTTCCCTCAAGGATGCGGTGACCGGAAAACCGGCTTTTGTGGGAGAAGCCCAAGTGGCTGCCAAAGTGAGCGATTCGGTGACTGGCGAGCTTCTGGGTGCCTGGGTGGCGGACCGGGTCGGAGGTAAGCGACTCGACGCGGCCCAGATGAGTTCCTGGGGCGATGTGGAGCAGGCCATGCGATTCTGGGCCGACAGCGCTGCCTACCGCCTTTGCCGGGAACAGAAAAGGCCCGATTGCCAGCAGCCCACTGCCGAGTAAATGGGGAATGCATGCCAGCAACTCTGGAAGCTGACGACATAATGGCTTTGCAGGGGTCAAATGTGAAAACTTGTATCGTACTTCTGATAACCATATGGGCCACACTGTTGGGTTCGGATATGTGTGGGGTGAGAACCGAAGCAGCGGAATCCTCCTTCATTCGACGCCAGGGCAGCGGCCTGGTTGTGGGTCCGGAAGCCCGCCCTATCCGGCTAAGAGGGATCAATTTCAACAATCTGCACTGGGAACTTGAACCATCCCTGATCTATGGATCCAAACACCACGGTGAGATCGATTTTGAGCGGATCTCTGAAATGGGAATGAACGTGATCCGCTTTAACCTTACCTACAGGGCATTTGAGGAAGACGCAAAGCCGTATCACTACAAGGAGGAGGGATGGAAGTGGCTGGATCAAAACATCCAGTGGGCCAAGAGACATGGGTTGTACCTGATCATGGACATGCACGTGCCCCAGGGCGGTTACCAGGGCGGGGGAGATACCGGATTTCCTCTGTGGGAGAATCCCGAGAACCAGGCCCGGTTGAAAGCCCTATGGGCGGAAATGGTGAGGCGCTACAAAAATGAAACATGCATTGCCGCCTGGAGCCTGTTAAACGAACCGACCCCCACAGAGGGTCAAGCCCAGTGGGAAAAGCTCGCCAACCAGTTGATCACTGAAATTCGAACCGAGGATAAGCATCATCTCATCATTGTGGAACGTCCCCTCATCCAAGGGGGCGAACTGTTTCTGGTGGACGACGACAATGTCATGTATGAAGCCCATTTCTATGATCCCGGGCACTACACGGAGCAGTATTCTTTTCCTTCAGGGAGAGCCGACGGGGGACCCTATCCGGCCCCGGAGGTATCGGTCATCCCCGATAGCGGCTTCAACTTCGCTGAAACAATAGAGAATCCCCGAGTGCCGCCGGGAAACAGCGGGTGGCATTATTACGAGGGGAAGTTGCACCAAGTCGGCGATCCTGAGATCATCGTGGGCCTGCCCGCTTTTTGCTGCGGGAAGAACCAGGGCACGGTTTATTTCGACGATTTTACGGTGCATGAATATGATCAAGACCAAAACCTGGTGAGAAGGGTTTACTGGGCGGATATGGCCCTGGAAGACGACGTATACAGTGGAGAATGGGGGGAATTCGGGATAGACCCCTACCCTTCCGCCACAAACAAGTGGCACGGCTGGAGCCCTGACGGCGGGGGAACCCATGGCCCCCATGCCCAAGGCCGCTGGTCCACAACTTCCATGGCAATAGAAAACGTCACAGAAGGATACAGCTTAAGCAACTATGCGCTGTCCTTTGCCGTACGCCATGGGTTCCATTATAAGATCAGCGGGTGGATGCGCGGGAAAAACGTGAGCCATGAGAGCTGCATGGTGACAATAGAGTTCGGCACCCTCCCGGTCGGCACCGAGTCCGCCCCGTTCGACCCGGATTATTTGAAAGGGGTTCTGAATCCCCTGGTTGGCTTCAGCAGGCGGCACAACGTGCCACTCAACATTGGCGAATTCGGGCTCACCAAATGGTGCCTACAGGATGGAAAAGGCGGAGCCGATTGGGTCCGGGACATGATCAAACTTTTCGAAGAGAACGACTTACATTACCAGTGGTATGATTACCACAGTGAAGCATTCGGTCTTTATCTGTGCCAAATGGATCGGCTGCCCGAGGATACCTGTTTGAACCGGACCCTATTTTCCGTTTTTCAGTCCTTCCTGCCCAGATGCCCCGATTGTTCGGGTAGCGAAGTGGTCATTCGTGACATGACCATTTTCAAAGATACTTCATGCGAATGCACGGCCACGGACGCCATCACCTTTGGAACCCGAACCACGATCCGGGGCGGCGCCACCCTCACGGTTCGAGCGCCGAAGATACGGATAAAAGGAGGCTTTCACATGGAAGAAGGCGCCATGGTCCGTTTAATGGCCCCCTGAAAAATCTGTCCCCGCATGTTGGCATATCATGCCTGACGGTTTTTCCGGCCTACAGATAGGTCTCACCCAAAACCGTTTTCATCTGTTTTACGGCCTCAAAAGCCCGTTCCACGGTCTTTTCCTTGTCCGGATTGATGAGGCAACAGGTTGCGGGCGAAAGGAGGCTGCGGGATATGAGCAGGTCCCGGTCGATGCCTTTGGACCAGAGCCTTTTCCAAACCCCTTCCAGTCGCGCCACCAGGGAAGGGATCTCCTCTTTTCCGAAAGCCTCGTACCCGGTCGGCACAATTCCCCATACAAGGACCCCTCCCCGGTCCAGAAACCTGGAAATGCCCGCTGCATAGGACGAGAAGATTTCGCCGTTGGTATAGACATCCAGGGACAGGACATCAAGATCCAGACGGAGCAGGAAATCCCAGTCCGGATTTCCGCAGAGGTGAATGCCCCGGGGCCGCTCCACTTGGGCAAAAAACCTGTCCAGGTCCTCTTTGGCCTTCACGTCGCCGTAGCCGGCCATGCCTGAAAAAACGAATTGGAGACCCGGTTCATCCACAAACATGAAAGCATTGGGGTTCCGCATTTTAAGTCTCGCCAATTGCACGTTCATCCGCCGGGCCATGAAGTCCAGCATGAATGGACGGATCGTATCGTCAAAAAGGATGGGACGTTCATCCTGGTCCAGGACGTTGAATCCAAAGCTGACGGGCCCTTCCAACTGGCCGCGAATGGCCGGCCTGTCCCCAAGATCTAGGGAAAGAAACCGGTGGTAGACCACTGAATAGGTTTCACTCACATCGAAATAGGAAGGGTCATCCATGTGCAGGAGGGCCTCATCCAATTCCCCTGCAAATTTTTCCATGGAGAACCTAAGGGTCCTTTTTTCCATGTCCAAAACCATGCCGGGAAAATGTTCGGCAGCCTGCACGTACATGTCTTCATAATAGCTGTAATTGGGCAGTTGCGGCCAAAAAGGGACATCCAGAGAGAGCGCCATGTCCAGGGCACGCATCACGTCGGTGTGGGGCATCACCGCCATGGCGGTGGTCAACAGGTTTCCGGGGATTTGTGGGGTCATGGCATCATCTCCATGAAGGGTTAACAGCTTTTACCGAGACTTGTTCTCAGGTGACCTTAAGATTAAGAATACCATGATTTGCCTTTGAAGGTCAGCGGTTATTTGTCCGGATCCTCAAATGCATATGGACAGCAGTGCTCTTTTCAAGCTAGTATCATTTTTTTTGCCATGACCTTATCCATCCAAATGAAGGCGCCTCTCTCCTGGACGTTAAAAACGATTGTCGCGTGGTGTGGGATCTTTTGGGAGAACAATGAAACCCGATGTAATTATCCGAAAACGGTATGATCTGGCCGAACTGATGAGCCAAGAACAGTGGGTCATGGTTCTTGAGCGGGAAAAACGGCGCATGGAAACGGTTTTCCATAAACTGGGACTCACATTACGGCAGGCGGTTCATGAGGACATTCACGGAATCAATCAGCGGACCCACACAAGCTTTTCCAAGGAGGCAGCGGACGGGATATCCCTCTACGATGTCTATCGCCTGGTCCATCATGGGTACCCGGTCGTGGCCCTGGATCGAAACCGAGCCGTTTTGGCCTATGATCTTTCCGTCTCCTATGATGATGGCGAGAAAATCTCCTACGAGGTGGCCCTGGCTGTTGATCAAAGCCTTTCGGGGCATGGCCTTGGGGGGTTGCTCTCAACATACGGTGCAATTCTGGCCTTGGAACGGGGGAGCAGGATTCGAAAAGCGACCGTCCATCCCCTGAATTTTCCGTCGGTCAAAAGCTTGCTGAACCATGTGGGCTTTTCTTGCACCGGGTTTGATGCAAACTTTCTGGGGACCATGGGGCCGCGCCTCATATTGAAAATGCCATTGTCTCCACGGGGTCTCGTGAACCGGAGCGTATCCACGGATGCGCTCTTAACATTCGTACAAACCCATAAGGAAGGTAGCCATTACCGAGTGATTCCCTGTGATGCCTTTGATGAGATGGACCGGATCTATCGCGAGACCCGGTTTAGAATCGGCGCCTTTGTTCCCGAAAAGATCCTGGGGCCAAAAGCGCTTTTTCTGGCGTTCCCCTTCAAAACGGACGATTGTTTGATACGAACATCATGAAGCGGCAAGGAGCTCCTTTGTTCAGGATGCGGCACAACCTTCAAATGGAACAACTTGCTCAGGGGCTGAAAGGACGCACGCGGATTCTTCTCTGGGGTGCCATGGGTGTGGGGAAATCGACCCTGGCACTTCAACTGGCCCAATGGTTCGGCCTCCACCACGGAGAGGGCGCGATTCTGACGCTGGATCCCGGCAGTCCGCCTTTTGGGGTCCCCGGCGCCCTCAACAGGGGTTGGTGGGAGGGCGACACCTTTCACTGGGCCGGATGCCGGGCCCTGTGCACCCTGGATGCGGCACGTTTTCGCCTGCCCCTTGTCCAGGCGGCCGGCACGCTTTTGGATGAGTCGGTCCGGGACGGTTTGTCCGGCCCCTTTGTCATTGACCCGCCCGGAGTGGTTCGGGGAGTGGCGGGCGCTGAACTGATCACGGCCCTTGTTAAGGTGCTCCTGGTGGATGCAGTTGTGGTCCTGGTGCGAGAAGGCAAACCCCTGCCCCTGGCCCCTGAACTTGCCTGGCTGCCTGTCAAGGTACTGGAATGCTCCGCCTCCCCCCTGGCGGCGCGGCCGCCAAGGAGAAAAAGGGCTTTGCACCGCACCGGTTTGTGGGACAAGTATCTGGCCGAAACGACGGAAGAAACCTATCCCATGAAGGATGCGGTACTTCTTGGGACCCCGCCGCCCCTGGATTCGCCCGATGCCTGGAAGGGACGGCAGGCGGCCCTGCTGGACAACCGGGGGCACACCCTGGGGATGGGGGAAGTGGCCCGACTTGCCCAAGGGGTGTTGACCCTGATGGCACCCGCTCATCAAAAGGGTAAGGTTGCCGGGATTCTCATGAGGGATGCGGGACGAAATGCCCGGGGCGATCTTGAGACCATCCCCCACGTTTCGCCGCTGCGTGCCCAACCGCGTGTTCCAACGGAAATGGCGTCTCTTTGCATGGCCCGGAATCCCCGCACCGCGCCGCTATCGAGCCATGTGGGACCCGCATGGGCCACGCTGGTGGGCGGTGTCTTTGGTGATCCGTTGGTGCATGTTCGCCTGCGCAATCAAAGGCGGAGTTTTCTCTTTGACCTGGGTGATGCGTCGCGGCTGGCCCCCCGAACCGCACATCAGGTGAGCGCCGTCTGTCTGAGCCACGCCCACATGGACCATATCGGCGGATTTCTCCGGCTCCTGCGCGCAAGGATCGGACCTTTCGGGCCCTGCAAGATCTTCGGTCCCCCAAAGACCCTTGCCCGCATCGAAAATTTCCTGGGCGCCGTCACATGGGACCGCATCGAAGACAACGCCCCTGTTTTTGAGGTGGGGGAGTTCGATGGCGCGTGGCTCAAACGGGTCCGGTTTGTGCCGGGGAGCCCAAAGGTCGTCTTGCCCGCGCTGCCGGTGGAAGACGGCGTACTTCTGGCCGAAGACATCCTAAGCATCAGGGCAATGGTCTGCGATCACAGGATCCCTTCACTGGCCTATGCCCTCACCTTTCACATGGAGATCAGTGTGCGAAAGGATCAATTGACCGCCCTGGGACTGGCTCCCGGACCCTGGCTGGGCAGGCTTAAGCGGTGCATCGCCGCCAGGAAGCCGGAGGCGGGGATCGATCTGCCCGACGGCACCCGCCGAAATGCCCAAGAGCTGGCCAAGGCGTTGACCATCATTCGGCCGGGCAAGAAACTGGTTTATGCCGCGGACATGGCCGATACGACTTCAAACCGCGACAAGGTCGCAGCCCTTGCAGAGGGGGCCCACACCCTGTTCTGTGAAACCGCCTTTACCATGGCCCACGAGGACAAGGCGCATGCCACCCAGCATCTCACCACACTGGCAGCGGTGGAAATCGCCCGCCGGGCCGGTGTGGAACGTCTCGTCCCCTTTCACTTTTCAAAACGTTATGAAAACCATATGGCCACCGTTTACGAAGAGATTCAGGAAGCAGCGGGGCCCGTGAAAATCATTGGCCATTTTGGCCAACACCTTGAAAAAACAAAACGTTAATGGTAGTAAATCAGATCAAAGTGAGAAGAATTTTGGACCCTAAGGCTAAAAAGAGGAAGCAAAAAATGAAGAAGCGCCATTTCATTCTTTTGGGATTTTTGTTGGTGGTGTCTTGTTCCGGCAATGACGGGACAGGCTTTGATAAAGAAAAGGTGGGGTGGGCCATCGGTTGGGACCGGAACAATTCGGCGGTGATCCTCCACACCAACGATAGCGGTCTTACCTGGATCGAGCAGGGGGACCGGACTCAGTGGGAAGGATGTCAAGGGGTGGATATCAGTGCGGTGGATGATCTCACGGCCTGGGCCGCACTGGCAGGCACGGACACCAGAAGCGGCATGATCCTCCATACCAACGACGGGGGCCTGATCTGGGAGATACAAACCATACCGGAGGCGGTACAAGATACCATCAAGGGGATTAAGGGGATCAGCAGGAAAGAGGCGTGGGCCGCCAGCCTCAACGGCACCATTCTTCACACGGTTGATGGCGGTCAAGTATGGGAAATCGTGCCTCACCCGGATGTTCAAATCACCCTGGTCAACCGGATTGATGCAATAGCACCCGACAACATCTGGATCGCCGACGTGGGGGGTGGCGATACAGGCATGGTTCATTCCAGTGATGGCGGGGAAACCTGGCGAAATGAGCGGTTTCCAAACGCCATTTCCCAATTGGGCCCCATAGGTGTAAGTGCTGTAAGCCCATCGGTGGTCTGGAGCGCCATTAGCCAACAAGGAGATCTGTACCGGACCTTGGATGGGGGCACCAATTGGGAAATAGCGGCGCCAAACCTTGCTGGGCCTTTCGATTTTGATGATATCTGCGCCGTCAGCACCGACTTTGTCTGGGCCGTGCTGAACCTCTCCGGAAGTTCCGGCGGGACTATCTTTCGCGTGAGAATTGAGAACGGTAACGTGATCTCGGATGAGTTCAGCCCTGCGAAGGGCTATCAATATGAAGGCATCACCGCCTTTGACGATGAAACCGTCTGGGCGGTGGGGTTGGAGAGTGAGAGCGCAGCCGACGCAACACTCCCGGATGGGGTTATTGTTCACACCCAAGACGGAACCAACTGGACCCTCCAGAAGCTGCCGGAAGATGACATCGAGCTGTGGAAGGTTTCATTTGTGGGGGCCCACCGATAAGCGGGATTTCTTGGTGGGCGCCTGAACATGAACATAAGGCTATGGAGATAAGAGATGAAAGTGAGATCATATTGTTCTCTTGTTGGCTATTGCTTCCTTTGTCTGGCGCTACTGCTGATTGGGTGCAACAGCAGTGACAACAATGCCAACACTGAGGCCGCCCTCCAATGGGGTGAATGCCCAAGTTATTTCGGCGATGGAGGACTCGAGTGCGCAACGGTAGAACTCCCTTTGAACCATGGGAACCCCGAGGGGGAGACGATCTCCATCCTCGTGGTTCGGGCAGTGGGCACATCGTTGGAGAAAAAAGGTGATGTGTGGTTCATTGCCGGCGGCCCGGGCAGCTCATCCCAGTATTTTGCCGAAAACATGGTTGCCTATGCCAAAACCCATCCCCAATGGAACTACTATGCCATGGAGCACCGCGGGGTGGGGGCCTCCACAAAACTGGACTGCCCGGATATTCAACCCACAGGCTACTTTTTTGGGCGGGAATGTTATGAAGAACTGGAAACCAAGTGGGGTGACGGCGTTCAATACTTCAACACGTCTCAGGCCGCACGTGACCTGGGTGCCCTGATCCGCCTCACACGCAGACCCCAGGGCAAGGTTTTTCTGTACGCCGTTTCCTACGGCACTTACCTGGCCCAGCGGTTTATGTGCCTCAACCCGCAGCCCGTGAGCGGCATCGTTTTAGACGGCGTGTGCCCCGCCGGTCTGTTGGATAATATGGGCGCCATCGGCTGGTACGATCGCGATTTTGAGAAGGTGGGCAGGGCCATCATGGAACGATGCGGCCAGGATCCGGTCTGTAGTCAAAAGATGGCGGAAATAGGAGGAGGCGATCCCTGGCAGGCGGTGGCGTTTATATTCAATCTGATCGACCAGGGAGGACTCTGCGCACCCTTCGCCCCTCTTGACCGGGAAACCCTTCGCAACCTGCTGGGCGGTCTCTCTGCGGACTGGCGCCGAAGAATGCTGGTCCCGGCAATACTCTACCGTTTGAACCGATGTAGCGCCGTGGACCAGGAGGCACTTTTCCAACTGGTCGGTGCTTCTCCCCAATCCCAGCAGAGTGAAGATCTCAAAAGCACTGTTGTGAGAACCAACATAATCGTCTCCGAACTTCTCGGGCCGGGTATCAATTTTGATGAAGCTCTCACCTTTTCGGAGCAATCCTTTTTCAGCACCGATCTCACCCTCTACGGCACCTATGCACGGGAAGCCGGCGGTTGGCTGGCTTACCCGCTGGACAGGTGTGCGGATCGATTTCCGGAGACCAATCTCCCCATTTTGATCCTGAACGGTGATTTGGATCCCAACACCCATGTGAATCTGGCCCGTTTTGCCGCAGAGGCTTATGACAAACCCCATCAGCAGCTTGTGGTCCTGCCCGGTGTGCCCCACGGGGCCATTTTTGAAGCAAGGATGGCGCCCGGCGACAAGATCAACACCTGCGCCATGGAGATTGCCCTCCAGTTCTTTGAAAATCCCGAAAGTATCCTGGACCTGTCGTGTTTGGATCAGCTGGTCCAGCCGGATTTTTCAGGCACCACAGAGTGGGCTTTGGAAGCGGCCAAAGCGGGATTCGGCCGCGAAAGCCTGTGGGATTAAAAAGGGCAATTTTCCTGATATTTTTGAATTATTAGGCCATGAGATCGACCTTAAAAAGACGCGTGTCCGTAACCGCTACCTGTTTCCTGGCCGTATGGTTTACGGTTTTATGGTCTTTCGGGGCCCAAGCAGAGAAGCCTGAAGTCTCCTTGTCCGCACAAGAAAGACAATGGCTGTCTGAACATCGTACCTTGCGGCTCGGTGTGGGCGTGGCCTTTCCGCCGTACATGTGGGTCGAAAGAAAAGACGGTGGATACGCTTTTAAGGGCATGGTTTCCGATTATGTGGATCTCCTCGGCAAACGGCTGGATGTGGATATGCAAATCGTGTTCGGCATTCCGTTCAATCAAGCGCTTGAGCGCGGGCGGAACGGCCGCATCGATCTTTTTCCGTGTCTTTCCAAAACGCCGGAGCGCGCCCGGTTTCTCCTGTTCACCAAGCCATATCTTTCCTACCCCCTTGTGATCATCACCCGGGAAGATGCCCCCATTATCGGTAGTGTAGAGGACCTTGAAGGAAAACGCCTCGCCGTGGTGAAACATCTGTTCGCCTACAGCAAGATGAAAAACGATTATCCAACCCTGCGGATCAAATATGTCTTTACCCGGAAAGTGGAAGAAAACCTCGTGGCTGTGTCCATGGGCCGGGCTGACGCATGCATCATCAATCTGGCCGCGGCCAGCTATTACATACAGAAGAACGGGTTGACCAACCTTAAAATCGCCGCGCCGGTCAACTGGGATTCAGTCCATTTGGCAATGGGTGTTCGCAAAGACTGGCCCATGCTTTTGAACATCATTGAAAAGGCCCTGGCGTCCATTTCTCAGGAAGAAAAAGACCGAATCAGTGAACGCTGGATTCGAGCTGAATATGAACCCGGCATCCCCATCGTCCAGATTTGCCGATGGTCCCTGGGAATCGGCCTGTTTGTGGCTTTTTTATTCGCCATGTTTTTTTTCTGGAATCGACGCCTGCAGAAAGAGATTTTTCAAAAGGAGGAAGCTGAAGAGGCCCTCAAGGAAAGCGAACGCAAGGTCACAACGCTGATCGGAAACCTGCCCGGTATCGCATACCGGTGTTTGAGCGACAAGGACTGGACCATGCTTTATATCAGCGACGGGTGCAAAGTCTTGACGGGCTATGAACCTCATGAAATGATTGAAAATCGTGTAATGTCATTTAAAGACCTGATCGTTCCGGAAGATCGACCGCATGTGTGGAAGGCAGTTGATAAGGCCCTGAAGAAAAACCACTCCTTCACCTTGGAATACAGAATCAAAGACAAAACCGGGAACGAAAAATGGCTTTGGGAGAAAGGTCGTCCCGTGGGCGAGTCTGAGGGAAACATATGTATTCTCGAAGGGTTCATCACTGACATCACCGAACGAAGGAGGGCGCAACTGGCCATGCTCCTGCAAAAGGAAAAGGCGGAACGGTATCTGAATCTTGCGGGTGTCATGTTTATCGGCCTGGATGACCGGGGAAACGTCAATGTTGCAAACCGTAAAGCATGCGAAATACTGGCGTGCAATGAAAAAGAGATTATCGGGCAAAACTGGTTTGACCATTTCGTTCCGCCGGACATTCGTACCGATGTTAAGACTGTTTTTGAGGAATTAATGAAGGGCAATGTGGAACCGGTAGAATACTTTGAAAATCCAATCATTTCAAAAAGCGGCAAGGAAAAGCACATCGCATGGCACAATATCTATATGACGGATGATGCCGGTAACATTGTTGGCGTACTCAGCTCCGGTGAAGATATTACGGAAAAAAGGCGACTGGAAACACAGCTCCGCCATGCTCAAAAAATAGAAGCAGTCGGCACCCTGGCCGGCGGTATTGCCCATGATTTCAATAATATTCTGGGAATAATCTTAGGCAACGCGGAATTGGCTGCTGACGATGTTGCCAAATGGAGCCCCACAAGGAAGAATCTGGATGAAATAAAGAAGGCCTGTCTGCGGGCAAAAGACGTGGTGAGACAGATACTCAACTTCAGCAGAAAGACTGAAATCGAGCAGAAGCCTTTTGATCTGGCAGCCGCTGTTTCCGAATCCCTTAAACTTCTGCGCGCTTCCATTCCCACGAGCATCCATATTCGGCAGAATATTCCGGACCGGTTGATGGAAATCCTGGGAGATGCCACCCAGATTCACCAAATCATGATCAATCTGTGTACCAATGCGGCCCACGCCATGGAGAATGAAGGGGGCATCCTTAGTGTCACTTTGAAACACATTGAAATAGACGGGGATACGGCATTACATCATCCCGAGCTGGATCCAGGCCCTCATGTGCAGCTAAGCGTCACAGATACCGGTGCCGGTATTTCCCCTGAAGTGATCAACCGCATCTTTGATCCCTATTTCACCACAAAAGAAGTGGGCGAAGGCACCGGTTTGGGGCTCTCGGTGGTCCATGGTATTGTGAGAAGCCACCATGGTGAAATCCTGGTTGAAAGCCTCAGAGGAAAGGGAACCACGTTCAACATATTTTTTCCGACCCTTGAAAGCTGGGATGTGGAAGAGAAGAAAGAGGTTTCGGAGCTGCCGGGGGGCAAAGAATCTATTCTCTTTGTTGACGATGAGCCATTGCTGGTGGAGCTTAATCGGCAGCGCCTTGAAAAACTGGGATACACTGTTACCGGCATGACCGATCCATCTGAAGCCCTGGCGTTTTTAAAAGTGCATTCCCATGAAATCGACCTCATCATCACCGATATGACCATGCCCGGAATGACCGGTGACAAATTGGCTGAGAGAATATTTGAAATCAGGCCGAATATGCCCGTCATTCTTTGTACCGGATACAGCCAGAAGATGACCGATGCCAAGGCAAGAAACTTGGACATACGAAAATACATTGAAAAGCCCATTGAAATGGCGGAGCTGGCTGGAGCGGTCAGAGATGCTTTGAAGCTGCTGTAAACGGGCATCAGAAATGGAGGGCAAGATGATCAGACCGCCTTTCGTTCTTCCAGTTATTCTATCAATTCTGTGCTTACCACCAGTACTTCACGCAGCCATCTTTCATGTGGGCACTCAAGCGGATTTCCAGAATGTACTCTCAGCAGCAGAGTCCAACGGGGAATCTGACACCATCAATGTGGCCGCCGGAACCTATATGATCAGTTCCACGCTCACCTATTCATCGGGACAAGATGATGACATTGCAATTATCGGAGCGGGCTCTGCCACCACGATCATTGACGGAGGGGCGGAAAGACAGTGTCTGAACTTAACCAACAACAGCGGCGGCGATGTATTTGTTTCGGACCTGACATGCCGAAACGGTAGAGCGGCAAACCTTGGCGGGGGCCTGGCCATCAACTGTGTTGACGGTGCCGCAACCCTCCGCAACTGCCGTCTTCTGAACAATGTGTCCGACCGTTCAGCGGGAGGCGCGTATATTGGAGGGCTCAATGGTTCTATCACGGTTTCTTCTTGCGTGGTGGATGGCAACTCTCTGGACCCGGTTACCGGCGATGACGGCGGTGGATTGGACCTCTATATCGGTGAAGGCGGCACCGCCGATATCACCCTCGAACGTTCAACCATCACCGACAACACCATTGGGGAATGTCCCAGTGCCGTGGGAAGCCCCGATGGCGCCGGCGTGTTTATTTACCATCTCGGTTCGGGCGGCACCGTTACCATCACCAACAACACCATCAGCAAAAACACGGCTCTCGGCGGTCCCGGAGGATTCTATTTTCGTGGAACCGTAGACGCCACGCTGATCTTCGAGGGGAACACGGTCAACGGCAATGCCTCGGGACGTTCCGATGTCGGTGTGTCCGGAGGCGGTGTGCACATTGAACTGGAAGCCGGAGCGGTCACCTTTGCCAACAACAAAATCCTCGATAATCGCGCCATCGGTCCGTGGGCCAATGGCGGGGGTGTTGATTTGACGGTACAAGGAAACGGGAGTTGCCATATCATCAACAACGTTTTTGTCGGAAACACGGCACAACAGCATGGCGGAGGAATGTCTCTGTTTGTTGGGAGTACGGAAACGCCATCGCAAGTGGCAGGCAATCTTTTCGTAGCCAATCAGGCCGGTTCCGAAGATGGATCCGGCGGTGGTCTGATGCTGAACGGTGAATGCGACGTCACCATGGCAAACAATACTTTCCACAACAACACCGCCAATGACGCAGGAGGGTTGGGCTACTACGCGGAAGGATCGGGACTTGCCCTCACCATTTCAAACGATATCTATCGGAGCAATACCCCCGGCGCCATTTCCAATTTGGGAACCGGCAGTTTGGCGGTGACCCATTCCAATGTTGAGGGCGGATCCGGCGAATCCTGGTTCGGAGCCGGTTGCATGGATGTTGATCCACTCTTCTATAATGCATCCAGCCCCCCTGGTGAAGATGGCATCTATGCCACTCTTGACGATGGGCTGCATCTCACCTCAACAAGCCCTTCAAGGAACACAGGCGCAAATACCGCCGTCCCATCTTCTCTGGCGGAAGATATCGCCGCCCAGCCGCGTATCCAGAACGGCATGGTCGATATGGGCGCCTACGAGGGAGTGGCCGGTACGACACCCCTGCCACCTTGTCCCGACTGCGGTGGGGAAGACGTCACAGTTTCAAACAAAGAATTCGAAGCGAGTACCCGATGTGAATGCACGGCTACAAAGTCGATTACCCTTAAAGAGAATGTAAAGGTGAAGCAAGGTGCTACCATGATTTTTAGGATAGCGCAGGATTAGGGCATTCCTAAAATCAGGGATTACGGCCAAAGGGGCTAATCTCAATGCTGCTCCGCTGGGAGTACCTTTTCCGGATGGACTGGAAAGGGTGCCCACTTGGCCTTCTGATCCAGCCTTGGGACCCAAATCGGTTCACAATGGGGATATTCCCATTTGTAGTTGGGCACCCGCTTTACCTGGAAGCTCTCCTCCAAAGGATGGCTGAACACCTCCCGCAGGTGCCGATACTGAAGCCAGGCGAACTCCTCTCGGATTTGGTCGGGATCGATAGTGGGTTGTTGCCCCTTTGGAAGGTATTTCAGGTTATCTTTCAGATCTCTCAATCGCTGAAGCAGTTCCGGTTTACGGTATTTCCACTTGATTTTGCAGTTTTCCAGCTGATCGGACGGGGTATCCGGTTCGTGCTTCCAAGCCGACCACCGTTTATGGGGCAGTGGATTGGCTTTGTTGGGCGACCCGAATACTTTTATGGCATTCCAGGATTGAATCCCCTCTTTCCAGGCACCCATCCAGGTCTCATTGTTGTCAATCCGCTGGAGAACCACCGCGTGACCCAGCGTCGGATCAATATTAAGGGTGCCGAACTGAAATCTTCCGCCGGTAATATAGGTGATGGAATCCGCGATGCAGGGAGATTTTCCACCGATCCCCCGAAGCAGGGTGCGATCCAAAACACCATCCCCAAAGAGTCGATTGCAGATCAGCCGACAGATGGCCGCGGTATAATAGAGTGCCTCACAAGAATGGCCATGGAAACGGATGATATCCTTCATGCCGAAAGCAAGAGTATATTTAAAGTACTGCCCCGCGGTCCCCTCGGTGAAGATGGACTGGAATTCCGGCAAGTACGGGCATTCCTCCATCAGGGGGGCGTAAAACGTAGGAGATCTGTCGGTTGCGTCCGTTCCTCGGTATATATACTCGGGGGGCCCGTCAAAAGCTTTATAAGGCTGCTTGTATTTCTTTTCCAGGGCCTCGTAGAATCGTTGCCGCTCCTCCCAGTATTCCTCGATAGCGTCTTCCCTCTTCTCGTTTCCACGGGAAATGGATGCCGTCCCCAAAGCCGCTGAGGCAAGGGAAAAAGCCGCCGTCTTCTTCAGAAAGTCCCGTCGGCTGCATTGACCGGGCCCATCCGCCTTTCTCATTTCCGTCTCCTTCCGCGGGTTGTCTCTAAATGCTATCGGTCCCATTTCTTGGCGTATTCCGCATCGTTATAGAGGGCCACGCCGTAACGGTTCTTCCCGTACTCCCGGAAAATTTTCTGGCCTTGGGGAGATCCAAGGAATTCCACGAATTTGACGGCGAGATCAACACCTTCATCGGCTTCATTTCCTTTTGCGACGACCAGGGCGTGATAGATGTTCACCAGCATGGGATCTCCCTTGTACAGTACTTTCAGGTTCTTGATCTTTGAACGTTTCGCATAGTAAGTGCTGGAATCCACCATGAAGTATCCCTTTAGAAGGTCGGCCCGCATCAGGGTCGGCCCCATGAAGTCCCCGGTAACCACATACCACGATCCGGAAGGCGTTATTCCGGTCTTCTCCCAGACCTTCATCTCTTTTTTGTGGGTTCCCGAATTGTCACCACGGGAAAAAAACCTGGCCCGGGACCCGGCAATGCGGGAAAAGGCCTCCTTTATGGACTTGGCAGAGGCGATACCCGCGGGATCCGAACCGGGTCCCACCATCAGAAATTCATTGCTGCCCAAAAGGACCCGCATTTGCCCCCATCCCTCTTGAACCGCTTTCTTTTCCGCTTCCGGGGCATGGACCATTACCATGTGAACCTGACCTGTCTTCAACGCTCTTAAAGACGCGCCGCTCCCCTTTTTGACCCAGTTGATCCGGCAGTGGTTGAGGCGGCAAAAGGGTTCGGCAAGCGCCTCTAAGAGTCCCAGGGCACCGGGGCTGCCGGTGGCAACGACCAGAGCCGCATCTCCCTCACCATAGGTCTGGTCGTAAATCGCGGGATCTTGCCCACCTGCCCATAGGGAGGAAACGGACAAAACGAAGAAGTGGAAAAAAATAATTAGGATCGCGCAATAAATCATTTTATGACCCATGTCGTGTTCTTTCATGCCACGCACCTCCCAGCCTATAGATCCCATATCACGGCATAGGGGTTGGTGCCGGCCTGGGCCAGTTTCTTTGCCAGTGAGGCCTTTCCGGTGAACCGTTTTATCTCTTTGATGTATTTCAATCTATCCGCCATGGGCATCTCCAACATCTTCAATGAGAGATCTGTCCTCACGATGTGAAAGAGAGGGTTCTTTTTCCCCCCTTTGGGTGAGAGGGTTTTCGGGTCCATGCCCAAATCCGAATAGAGACCCTTCCAATCCATTGCAATAATTGCCCCTTCACAGACGTCCGCTTTCTGATTAACTTTTATGACGATTGCCAAAAGCGGTGGTAATGGAGCCTCTTCATGCCAAAGAGTTCCGGCGTATTGCTTCATCATCTTCTTGTTCAATCCTTTGGAAAAGAGGCTCTTCTTTCCCACGGTGGCATCCTTAAGCACTTGAAGGGCGTCCGCGGGACAATAGGGTGGCGAGGTGATGAATTGGTACTTCTCCCCTTTTTTGAGGGGAAGCGCCGATTCAAGGTGTTTTGCCAGAATACAGCCGGCATGAAGACCTGGGCAGACATGATTGTGAAATTCAGCGGATTTGAGAAGGGGCCAGGGAGCGCCCATGGACCAAGAGCTGGCGATAGAGACCACGGAAAACAGCGTTTTGCGACCCATGGGTTTCTTGGCCGCTTTCGTCCAGGCTTCGGGGTTCATAATATGTTTGGGAGACGCATTGATTTCCATCTGTTGAAACGCGCTTTTCTGCCATCTGTTAAAGATCAGCTTGCCGCTGTCTTTTCTGAAAAGCGCGAACCACAAGGGTTCAGTGAAGGGCGTGTGAACCATCAAGAGATTTCCTTTTCCCATTGTGCATCCGGTGATTTCAGATATGGCATCCAGAAAGACCTCGCTAGATCCTCCTTTAAATGTACCGTAACCTGCATTTGTCACGGCAAGCATCCGTTGATCCCCCTTCTCCAAACCCAGCGCCTGCTGAGCCCTAAGGAGCCCAGCTGTAGCCGGCGAGATTTCCGAAGCACCAGTAACTTCGGCCCCGAACAAAACGATTCCCATCAATAAAAAAGCACTGGCCAGGTGTTTGCTCATTTCAATGTCTCCTTTCTTAACAACATGACCGAACGGTTCGAGGGTACAGTTTACACCTCTTAAATATCCAGTTGGAAAAATATAGTTCTGGTTATTTTTTGTCAATATGTTTCGGTAATGGGATTGATTTTTACCCATACTGTCTCTAATTATCCAAATTTACCCAAAATTAACACCACCGTGGATTACCCAGACAATGAAAAACTCCGTGAAAGTCTATTCAAGCGCCCATCATTTTTAAGATCACCCGCATCCTTCAAATTGACAGGGTCCGCCTTGCTGTGTATTGTCATTCGTTGAAAATCCGCATGGAAAAGAGGAAGAAAGGAAAGACGGATCATGAAAGTAGAAACCAATGGCATCCGGATCAACTGTGAACTGTCAGGCGAAAAAGGCGCCCCGGTGGTCCTGCTTAGCCACTCACTGGCCTCCGGCATGGTGATGTGGGATCCACAGATACAAGCGTTGAGAACCGGATACCGGGTATTAAGGTATGACATGCGTGGCCACGGCAAGAGCGATGCGCCTTTGGGGGCCTACTCCCTTGAGCTGTTGGCCGGGGACGTGATCGCCCTGATGGATGCCCTTGAAATCGAAACCGTGCATTTCGTGGGGCTTTCCATTGGCGGCATGATCGGCCAATGCATGGGACTTCATTACGCGGATCGTCTGAAGAGCCTGGTCTTATGCGACACCGCTCCCATTTTTCCGGCGGAAGCCCGGCACATGTTTGAGGAACGGAAACAAACCGCACGCAATGAAGGGTTGTCGGCCCTGGTGGACGGGACCCTGGCCCGCTGGTTCACCCCGGGTTTCCTTGAGACCAAACCACCGGTGGTGGGTCAGATTCGTGATCAGATTCTGGGAACTCCGGTGGCGGGATTCCTGGGATGCAGTGACGCCATCCTGGACCTTGACTATCTGGACCGTCTTTCTGAGATCAGGGTTCCCACCCTGATCATGGTGGGCGCGGATGATCCCGGCACGCCGGTTGCCGCATCCGAGGCCATTCATGCCCGTATTCCCGGCTCTGAGCTGATTGTGCTTCCGTCCGCCGCGCATCTTTCCAATATTGAACAGGCTGATACTTTCAATGAAAGCCTTCTGGCTTTCCTGAATAACCATTGAGGCCACTTGATCAGTCAAAGACCGTCGGGATTTCCGGGTCCCGAAAAGCCCTGAAAGCATCATTGATGTGGCGCTGGCGGGTGCGCTCCCCCGCGAAATTTTGAGGCATTTCATCCTCAGGGAAAAACCGGACATCCGTGGTCTCGTTGCTGGGGGTGGCCTCGCCTTCAAGGATGCGGCACAGGAAGACCAGTTTGTAGGCCTGGTAGAACGCCACCGGTTCGAACCGATTGGCGTCATAGACACCAATGAGTTTAAACGCCTTCACCCGGAAACCCGACTCTTCCCAAACCTCACGTTCTGCGCCCTCCGCCGGATAATCGCCCACATCGGCCCAGCCGCCGGGCAGGGTCCAACCATCATCCACCTTTTCCCTCACCATCAAAAGGTTTCCGTCCCGGAACACCGCGCCGCGCACGTCTACCTTTGGGGTTGCGTAGCCCGCCTGACCGCGGAAATTCTCCAAGATGGGCGAAATTGGCAGATCGGTATGCCGCGAAACGATTTCGGCGGCGATCTCTGTCAGGCGATGGTATCGTTCCCGCTGGAAATCATTTAGAGCGTAGGTGTTTCCGGTCTGGGCCAGGGATTGGATTTCTCTGGCCCAATCAAGCCATTTTGTGTTTGATGTTGATTTCAATTGCTTGTTCACGGATTCGACGGATTCAGCGGATGTTCCTGCAATAAACCGGTGCTGATCAGGAAACGAGTATAAAAAAGGCCGCTGATCGGTTCAAGCAAAACCATTCCTACTGGACATTGGCCTTTAGCCATTCAATAACATCCTGGGCAACCATTTCCCAACCGGGCTCATGGAGTATCCAGTGGGCATGGTTCGGATATTCCTTGTATGTCGCGTGTCGGTATTTCCTAGCGATCTTTCGGGATGTGGATGCCGGCGTAATCCGATCCTTTGCGGCACCAATGATCAACATGGGACACGTCACCTTTTCTTCGTCAACCCTTGAAGCGCTTTGGGGATCCAAATACCAAAAGCCGACCTGAGACGTTGCCCGCCCCGAATCATACACCAGTTGCTCGTAAAATGCTGTCTGCTCCTCCTTCGGCATCAGGTGCATCATGGAATAGACAGCCGTTTTGAAACGCTGCTTGTGCGGTTTTCGCCAGAACCCCCAGCGGGAGGTGATCCCTTCAAAACTCCACAACACGGAGGGGGTAAAGGCATTGATGCCTGCCGGCACACCGGAAGTAATGGCCACCGCTGCTTTTCCCAATCCTCTGCTCGCCAGAATCTGGACCATCAATCCCCCCACGGAATGGCCCATGAGTATGGGTTTCCGGTCAAGGCGGTTAATTTGATCTTCGAAGTTGTTCACAAATTCAAGAAGGCTTGTGGTTCCCAAACGGCTGTCTGGATCCGTACCGGGTTTCTGATCATGATAGAGCCAATCCGGTGCCACGCACTCATATCCGTGTCCGGAAAAGAAATCAATATAGTTGCGCCAGAAACTCCCCCTCCCCCATGTGCAGTGTATCATGAAGATAATGCCGTTTTGTTTCATATACCCACCTCTTTTCGTGTTCGGTATTCGAGTGCTGTATTTCTCTTTTTTCACGATGACGCTTGTATGGAGAGATTATCCCTTGACAAAGGGGATTGAAAGAGGCGAAAACGACTTTAAACGGTTCGATATCGTCAACAGGCGCATTCATGAAAAGGATCACCCTTCTGGCCCTGGACAACGCCATATCCTCCTCGGTCCTGGGGACCATGGATATCTTCTGCCAGGCAGGACTCACGTGGAACTACTTTTTCGGAAAAGATCCGGTCTCTTACTTTGAAGTGGAGATCGTGACCGAAGACGGAAGGCCCGTCACTTGCCTGAACCGGTTCCAAATCCAACCGCACCGCGCCGCCGCCGAGGTGGTATCAACGGATGTGATCATTATCTCTTCTTTTTCCACCTTTGAGACCCTCACCACCAATAGAAGCATCACGGCCTGGCTTGCGGAACAACACGCGTCGGGTGCAACGCTCGCAAGTATTTGTGTCGGTTCCTTTCTCCTGGCTGAGACCGGCCTTCTTGATGGGAAGACGGCCACCACCCACTGGGGGTTTGCGGAAGAATTCCGCAAAAGGTATCCGCAAGTCAACCTCAGGCCGGAACGGTTGATCACGGAGGAAGGGCGCCTTTTGTGCTCAGGCGCCTGTAGTTCCTATATTGATCTTTCCATGTATTTGATCAAGAAATACTGCGGCCGGGAAGTGGCCATGGAGAGTTCCAAGACCATGCTCCATGATTTTGGTCGTTCCTCCCAGTCACCTTATAGGGTGTTTCAATTTCAAAAGAACCATGGGGACGGTGAAATTGCACAGGCCCAGGAGTGGATCGAAAAAAACCATATGAAAACCATTCCCATCCATTCCCTTGCACGGGATCACGGCATGAGCCAGCGCTCCTTTGAACGCAGATTCAAGGAGGCCACCGGTGATACGCCGTTGGTATATTTGCAGAGAGTACGGGTCGAGAGGGCAAAATGGTTCCTTGAGACGGATCATCAGACTTTTAATGAGATTACATACCGGGTGGGGTATGAAGACAGCAGCTTCTTCAGAAAAATCTTCAAAAAACACACGGGCCTTTTACCGAGAGAGTATCGAAAGAAATTTCAAGCCTGATACCCATAACGAATTCCCCCGGCCAAAGGGGACTGTTTAGCATTCGGATAACAGCACTTCGTCCGTTCCAAAATCCTTTTTCCGAATTTGATGAAATCGCTCCACCAGCTTTTCAACGGTCAAATCCTTCTTTTCCGAACCCTTAACATCCAGGATGATCTCTCCTCCATCCATCATTAACAGACGATTGCCGTATTGGATGGCCTGGGTCATATTGTGTGTGATCATCATGGTGGTCAGTTTGTATTCGGCGATGAAACGGGTCGTGAGGTCAAGGACGATCTGGGCATTCTTTGGATCCAAAGCCGCCGTATGCTCGTCCAACAGGACAAGTTCCGGCTTTGACAAAACCATCATCAAGAGTGTCAATGCCTGCCGTTGGCCCCCTGAAAGGAGTGCAACATTATCTTTTAAGCGATTCTCAAGGTCCATCTCCAATGGTTTCAGCTGTTCCTTGAAAAACTCACGCATTTTGCGGTTCAAGCTCACTTTCAAGCCCTTGAAGCCCTTTTTGAGGCATATCATCATGTTCTCTTCAAGGTTCATGTTGGAGGCGGTTCCCATCATGGGATCTTGAAAGATGCGGCCAATGAACTTTGCTCTTTTGTATTCCGGTTCCTTGGTCAGGTCCTTGCCGTTCACCAGAATCCGACCTTCCGTCGGGAAAATGCTCCCCGCGATGAGGTTGAAAAGTGTGGTCTTGCCCGCACCATTACTGCCGATGATCGTGATAAAGTCACCTTTATCAATTTCCAGATTGATATCCCTTATGGCAGCATTCTCATCCACGGTCCCTTGATTGAATATCTTGGTTGTATTTTCGAGCTGGATCATTTTCTTGAAAAGCCACGCACATTAAACTTCGTTATGATTAAAGAGATGATGATTAACAGCCCAGTGATAAGTTTTAGATCATTGGGTGTCATATTGATATAATATCCATAATAACGGCCCACATACATGATCCCTTTAAAAGCGATTGAGCCAAGAATGACCCTCAGGGTCAAAACAGCAATGCTGTTTGATTTGAGAATGAATTCGCCGATCATCACCGAAGCCAGCCCACTGATGATAATCCCCTGCCCCAGGCCCACGTCGGCAAACCCCTGATACTGAGCCGTAAACGCACCGGATACGGCCACAAGACCGTTGGAGAGTCCCACGCCGATAATCTTCAGGGTTTCGGGGTTTACGCCCTGTGAAACAACCATCTGCTGGTTATTGCCCAGAGCCCCCAGGGTCAAACCCAAATCGGTCCGAAAGAAGAGATCCAGCAGCCATTTGATGATGAGAAGTGCAATGATAAAGAAAATCAAGACCGCATAATCCGTTGGGATCAATCCATTGGTCCAGTCCACGATCTGGGTCAGGATGGTCTCCTGCCTCATCAGGGGAACATTGGCGCGATTGCCCAAAATGCGAATATTGACCGAATAGAGCATGGTCATGGTCAGGATGCCGGCCAGGAGGTGGGGTACCTTGAGCTTATTGTGAATGAGTGCGGTGATGGCGCCGGCGGCCAGCCCCCCGGCGAAGGAGATAAGCAGCGCCAGCCAGAGGGCATACCCTTTGAGGATAAAAATCGCCATCAGGGCGGCCCCCAACGGGAAGGATCCATCAACCGTCAGATCCGGAAAATCAAGGATTCTGAAGGTAATAAACACCCCCAGGACCATGATTCCGTAGATCAGGCCTTCTACAAAAATACCTTCGATCATGATGTCACTTTTTGGTCATCTTGCCGTTCATGATTACCGTATTGGCCTGATCTTCGATATCCTTGGGAAAAGAAAGGCCCAGCCTTTTCGCCACATCTTTATTGATCAACAGATCCACATCCGAAGGATCCGTCATAAACATGATGGGAATGTCCGCCGGTTTTCGGCCTTTGATGATGCTGTCAATCATTCTTCCCGTGGCCCTGCCCATCTTGTAGTAATCAAACCCCCAGGCAGCGAGCACATCGAATTTCTCGGCGGAACTTGGATCCGCGGACATCACCGGGATCTTGTTTTTCATGGCAACGTCCGTGACCGCATTCAGCGCGGAAACCACCGTATTGTCCGTGCTGACATAAAGACCATCCACCCGTCCTATAATGGTTTGAACCGCCAGCTTCACTTCGGCGGAGTTGGTAACGGTGGTTTCAACGAATTCGATTCCCATCTCCTCACAGGCCTTGCGAGCCAGATCAGCCAGGGCAACAGCGTTTGTTTCGTGGCTTGAGTAAACATGCCCCAACCGCTTGATCTCTTTTATACGGGTCAGGAACGCGATCTGTTGTTTTACCGGCGTCATATCCGAGACACCGGTCACATTGCCGTCACCCCTGTCAAGGGAGCGCACGAGACCCGCGGCAACGGGATCCGTCACCGCTGAAAAGACAACAGGCGTATCCTTGATGGCATTGACAAGTGCCTGTGCCGTTGGCGTGGCAATGCCCACGGCGACGGTGACGTTTTGTGATTTGAATTTGTTGGCGATGGATGCCGCCGTTGAAATTTCACCATTGGCATTCTGCAGGTCATAGGAAAAATTGTAATCCAGATCCTTTAATTCATCCTCAATGCCCTGTTCCACCGCATCAAGCGCCGGATGCGCCACGATTTTTGAAATGCCGATGACACCATCGGATTTTGCGGCAACCAATGAAGGAATTACAAAAACCGCCAGAATGACACAAAGAAGCACCCGTAAAAAATGTTTTAAGTTCATCTTGCTCTCCTCCCGTTATGATATTTGATTATGAATTGAATTTATTCCAACAACGAACTCTAAATAAAACAGGCCTAAATAAGCCATTTACTCAAAGGTTTGGAATTGATGTGGACATGAACAGTTATTGATAAGAATAAACCGAGAATTATAAAGGTAAACATAGATAAATTCGATTCATGGGTCAAGGAAAAGAACTCCCTGCCGAATGGATCAGTCAATGAATTCCGGAAAGACGGCCATCCCTTGATCAGAAAGACTTGTGCGGGAGCCCATGTTTATATGGCTCCCGCCCATTTCAAAACTATTTCTTGTCCAGGTACTTCAGCATTGCGGCATTGAAAGCCTCGGGATCCTGCCACATGGCAAAATGGCTGACATTTGGCAGTATGATGAGCGTGGCATTGGGAATGAGTGACGCCATCTCTTTAGTGTGTTCCGGTTTTATGGCCTCGTCATACTCACCAACCACCACCGCTACCGGGACGCTGATGGTCTTGAGCTGTTCCGGTTTAAAGTCCGGTTGGTGATGCCACATTTCGGATATCTGTCCCACAAAGGCATCAAACGCCTTGGGCGTCTTGGACAGCCGGGCATAATCGGCAGCAGCCATTCCAACATACGCTCCAAAAGTCGGATCCTTCTCAACCGTCGGTTTTATGCCGGACGTGTTAAAGTTGGCGCCGAATGCAAACAATTTGGCCAATCGGTCCGGATTGCTTATGGCGATATCGAGACCGATAATCCCTCCATCACTCCAGCCCACAATGGTGGCCTTCTTAATACCAAGGTGATCCATTACAGCGAGAACATCAGAGGCCATCAAATGATAACTGTAGGGCTGATCGTCCCTGGTGCTACGGCCGTGGCCGCGACTGTCAATGCTGATGACTTTGTATTTCTTCGAAAGGGGCGCGATCTGTCCGCCCCAGTATTCCGTGTTACCGAGTCCCCCATGAAGTAATATCAATGGTTCTCCTGACCCATAAACCGCATAGTATATTTCCGCGCCATTTACCTTGACAGTGCCTGTCTCTTTGGGTGTCGGTGCGGGCAGTGGTTTCGGTAGCGTCTTCCACAGTTCTTCTGCCACTGCTCCCGAACTGGAAATGGCGATTGCGACGAGAACAACCGCGAGCATCTTTAAGTACAATGAAATGGATTTTGTTACATGACCCTTCTTGCCCACGCTTTCTTGATAATCCTTTCCCATAATACCCTCCTTTTGGCTTGAAATTACGAACACCCAATCCCTTTCAAATCTTGCTAAAACATGCTATGGAATTAGCATATTGCCGGAATGCGGTGTTATCCGTTTTGCGCAACCGATTGAATTTTTTTTCATGAAATGAGTTTTTATGCCCACAGAGTTACCAAGCGAACCATGCACAAATGAAATCGAAGTCATTAGTCGGGATTTTAGAGACATCGACCGTCAGGCAGAGTGCCTCAATGGTTATGATCAGAGGTACCAGCAGCTCAGCTGCGGAGAATTCAGGGGACGGTTCAAAACCGTCGTTCTTGATTCCAAGCTGGGGTTCTATTTTGAGAAGGTAAACCAGATCCTTGATCAATCAGCGGCAGTCCCGAAAAACAGTTACTCGATTATCTTCCTCATGGACGGGGATGAAGGCTGCAAAACCAACGGTCATGCCTTTTCAGTACATCATCTCTGGTACGCCAGTCCGGGATCAACCTTTAACGGCATCACCGAGCCTGGAACACATTTTGCCGTTATTGATTTGGAAAAGGATTTTTTCGAGAGATTTATTATTGGAAGCTACCCTGAACTTGAGAGCCGTCTGGTGGATCATCCATTCTGCATCCTGGATAATAATGAAACAACCGCTCCCAAACTGAGACAGACGATCAAGCAGATACTCAACGTTCTCCAATCTCGATCCAATTCCTTATCAAATCGGTTGACCACAAAATCCATCCGCATTTCAATTGCGGAAATGATAGCGGACCGGATTTGCCATTTGGAACAGCCTGTGCTGGAAAACAGAAAGCTCGACCTCTCCGGTTATTTCAGAATAGCCAAACGTGCCCGTGACTATATCAATGACCACCGCGGCATCGATATTTCAATCCATGATCTATGCCGGCAAACGGGCGTCTGCAGACGTACCCTGGAATACAGTTTTCGGTATAGCATCGGCCAGTCGCCCGCGGCATATTTGCGGTCCATAAAACTGAACGAAATTCGTCGGGTTCTCCTGTCGCCGGACCATGCCGAAATGTCCATCGGAGATATTGTCGCGGACTGGGGTATCTGGCATCTCAGCCGTTTTGCCAATTATTACAAAAAGCAGTTCAATGAGCTTCCTTCAGAAACCCGCAAAATGCGACAGTGAAAGACTGGCTCATGCGATACAATGACGGTAGATATTAAGATGCGTTGAAGGCTAACAGAAATAACTATCCGGGAGAAAGGAGCCGCAATGGAATCAATAGTCAAGGGGAGAATGACCCATCGAGTCGCGATAGCACAGAGGCACTGGATGATTCGCAGCATTGCCTGCTGCGCCCTCCTGTTCCTTTTGGCCTGCTCCGACGATACTTCGTCTTCACCGGTGACGCCGACAGAGACTGATTGCCCCCAGCTGGAGCCAATTAGTGGAGATCCGGATGGTCTCATCTTTCTGGGTTTGAGCCTGAGCAGGAACTTTCTCGAGTTGGTTTCGAATCCGTGGCAATTCGTGCCCAGTTCCAACAATGCGAGTGTCTCCCGTCAGACCCAATTCGATTTCAATCGGATCCTGGACCGCAACTACGACTACTTCTGCTCCACGAACGACGACGGATGGCTCGTGGGCGGGGGAGAAGGAAATGGGTCATTCCCGGGGTCGAGTCCCTCATACAAGCTGACCAACCCTGACTCGGCGCATATTGAGATCGTCCACATCGGCAATGGGGATCCGAGCCTCGGTGGTCTCAGTGAGGAAGAGATTGTCGCCATTATGGAGGACATCGAATTTGAGCCAATCCGGCTCAAACCGTCCTATGTCCGACTGAATGACGACGATCCCCCTGAGTTCGAGCTGCGCTTCGAGCCCCAAGACAATCCCGAACTATATGCCTTGTACGAAGCGCTTTTGGCAAGGATTACCAATCCCACTCGCGAGTCGGGGGATCCATTCCACATGACGATAACGCGAAAAGCCTATTTCCGGTCTCAGGAACAAAGTGACGCCTGGCTCGCGCAGAGCAACGCAGTCATCGAAGAATGGCGCTCAACCTATCCGGACGGGATTGTTCTCACACCCGATCCTGCTGAGCTCGATCGCGGTACGATCACCCGTGATGAATTGGAGAACCCAGGTGGCATCTACCTCTTCTGGAATCGCAACGAAATCCGCCGGTACTTCCCGCCGGCCCAAAATTCATAGCGCATTATCGCAGTTCGGTTTTCCGGGAGAGGACATTCGGGATTAGTGAAAGATAGGCATGGTGATAAAGGGGAAACGGTTTTACGGGGACGTGATATTGACGACCAAAAAGCCGCATGTCCCTGGCCGTCAATCTTCAATGTTTTGTTCGGCAAATCGTTCCCTGGATGCTTTAACCGCCTCAAGAATGTCTTTTGTGGTTGCTTTGGTATGAATGCCCGGAACGTCAAATGGCGATTTCTTACTTTTCCTGAAGATGATTGAAAACGTTTCGCCACTCCTCCTTTTGATAATAACCTCTTCTTTTTTTGCGATATTAAGGACGCTGGCGAGATGCTGTCTCGCCTCGGAATATGTGTATACTTTCATGATATCTTACTCCAAGACCGTGATTCCCATTTCCCGTGCCACCCGTTGCATGCCAAGGTCAAGGGTGAGCAGCGGGCTTCGGAGGTTATCGGCACATGCCAAAAAATAAGCATCATATGCGTAAATATTAAATTCCATGGCGATACTCAATGCTGATGCCATGTCAGTTGTCCTCAAATCAACCGGTATCTGTTGGATAATCTCCCACGCCCATGAGACTTCCGCTTTTTCCAGTACCTTTTTTTTCATCATCGCGGTTAATGCATTTCCTATTTCAAATGGTAAGACATCAGGTGCAATCAAATCATGGTTTTCAGTGAGCCGTATGATTTTAGGCCGTTCCGGCTCATTCAAAGCAACAGAGATGAATGTATTCGTGTCTGCGATGATTTTCATGGGTACAATTGTACGTATGACATCTCCTTCTGTCAAGCTGATATTGACCGGCCAGTTCAGGGGCCTTTCCACCCCCTTCCCCCTATAGAACTGCGCGTAACAGTTTCCCGTCACACGGTCCAAGCGTCTCAGCAGCCAGTCCTAGAAGACTTTTCCAAGACAGAATAAGGTCTCGGTGTATTGAAATTGCGATTTCTTTTGATTGGAGATAGATCGGCTGATATAGTTTCATTCAAAACCAAGAAGCTGGAATTCAACTGACCTATGGAGGTCCTAAGATGAGACGGCTGGCGATGCTTTCATTTCTTTTGGTTTTTTTCTTCTGTCTCCTTTCGAATGAAAGTGAGGGATGCACAACGTTCTATCTCGGTGAGGGAGAGCATCCCGTGTTCGGGAAGAACTATGACTGGATGGTGGAAGACGGTCTCGTGATCATCAACAAGCGGGGCGTGAAAAAAATCGCCCTGCAGCAGCCCAATCAGACGGGGGAGCCCTTTAGCTGGACATCAAAATACGGCAGTGTGTCCTTTAACCAGTACGGCCGCGAAGTGGTCATGGGCGGCATGAACCAAGCCGGTCTGATTGTTGAAACCATGCAGCTGGATGCCACGAAGTACCCGGCCCCCGGCTCTCGACCGGCCCTTTTGTCCAGCCAGTGGAAGCAGTACGTGCTGGATCGTTTCAAAAGCGTTGAGCAAGTGATCGCCGACAGCAGACGGGTCACCATACGGCCGTCGGCAGGTCCCGGGGTTCACTATCTCCTTTCGGATAAGTCGGGAGACAGTGCCGTCATTGAGTATTTGGACGGGGAATTCGTCTGTCACACCCGAAACAACATGCCGGTAAAGGCCCTCACCAACAGCATCTATGAACTGTCGGTTCAAGCCTTTAGGGAGTACCCTTCGCCCCCCTTTTCCGCTGATACCTCTCTCGGAAGGTTTATCACAGCGGCCAAAATGCTCGAAAGCTACGATGCCGATACCGTCACCTCCAATATAGACTTTGGCTTTGATATTCTCAAAAATACCCATCAGGGAAGAACCAGATGGAGCATTGTCTACGACATTAACAATTCACGCATCTATTTTAAAACAGCCCAAAATCCGAAGATCCGGTACTTGGATTTGAAGGGATTTGATTTTTCCTGCAAAACCCCGGTCAAGGTCCTGGATATGGCGGCGGATCTAAAGGGAGACGTGACAAATGCTTTCACCAATTATACCTTTGAGATCAACCGGAACCTGATACAAAACGCCTTTAGTAAAACCCCATCCTTAAGCCGCGTGCCAAAAGAGCGTCTCGATAGGCTGTCCAAATACCCCGACACCACCGTTTGCACCCAGTAGGCAGTGAATGATGAAACCCGTGATACACCTGATCGTTGCCCTGGTTTTTTGGGGCACGGCCGCTCAAGCAGCGCCAAAAGAAATCTTTTTGGCCGCCGCCGAGTGGCCCCCCTATGTGGGAGAGGACATCCGGGATTACGGTTTTGTCTCAGACATCATCGGCCAGGCATTTAAACGGGTCGGTTACAGGGTCCGCTACACCTTCCTGCCGCCCAAACGGGTCCTCAAGGAAGTGAACGCCGGTGCATTTGATGCCGGTTACCCGGCCTATTATTCGAAAGAGAGAGCCCGAAACTTCCTCTACTCCCTACCGGTGGCTGAAGGGGAAATGGGATTCTTCAAACGAAAGAAGATGCCCATCTCATTTAGGACATTAAAGGATCTGGCCCCCTACAAGATCGGCGTCTGCCTGGGATTCTCATATCCTTCCGAATTCGAGGCGGCCAGCTTCCTCGAAAAGGAGGTGGCCCAAAACGAGACCCTCAACCTGAGAAAGCTGATCCAGGGGCGCATCGACCTCTTCATAACCGATCGGGCCGCCGCCCTGGCCGCCATCAACCGCTCGATTCCCGAGGGAGCGGATACCCTTGAATTCATGGCCCCGCCACTAGAGGCGCGGAAGCTCTATCTCATCTTCGAAAAAAACAAAAGGAACGAACAGAAACGGAACGATTTCAACAGGGGCCTTCAAATGATCATGGCGGACGGAACCGTTCAAAAGATCATGAAAAAGCACGGAATTATTCAATAATCATCATCTATGGTCCCCATTCAATCGCCCCCCTGCCCGCGCAAAAATTCCGGGAACCGGCGTCTGGCATGGGCAAGTGCCCTCATCCGGTACATGAGGCGCTTTAGAATGACCAGGGTATGGGAAAAATGCTGTTTAAAGTCCATCGGTTTGGGGGAGATGACACCTCTTCGCAGATCTTCCATGATCCGTTTAAAAGCATCCTCCCCTTCATCCAGACGGGAGAAAAGGGACTGGAAATCCGATTCTGTCCGGGCCAGCGACAGAAAAAACATGGTCTCCACCAGCCGCGGCACAAAATCAGGGTTTAGCGTGTCAAGGGTTTCTCTCGATTCCCCGTCCAACACCTTCATGCCGGCGCTCTCTTGGGCCAGCAGCCGCAGTTGTTTCAACCAGGCGCGCACCGGTATCGCCCCGTCGGGGTCCAGTTCCATCTGCTTTGAAAGGGTCTGAAGCGTGGATTCAAGCGCCGCCACATCAGGGGTCGCCGGCTTGGCGATGGCATTTCCCCGAAACCGGGCCGCCATCTCTTCTCCCATGGCGGCGAAATCGGTTTCGGCCTTTCGGATGCCCTGGGCAAACCTCGCCATGAGATCCTCGCGCCATATGAGCAGGTTTATGGTCCAGGTGAAGAGGACCCCCAGAAAAATGCCCGCCAGACGTTCCGTGGGAGGCGCCAGGCTGGTCATTGGGGCAACATCATGAATCGCCGCCACCAGGAAACAGAGGCCTCCCTGGCAGCCCAAATAGGCGCAGCCGGGTTTCCCTCCCCACACAAAGGCAAAACAGAACACCACCACGAAAACGGTAACAGAGAGGACCCAGGTCGATTCCACCTGAAAGCCCAAAAACGCATAACCGGTTAGGGCCCCCACCAGGCAGCCCATAAATCGCAGTAATCCTTTGTGGGTGGTGCTCATGAGATCCTGCTGCAATACGGTGATCACCGCCACGGACATGTTGAGCGCGCCCCCGGGAATCTCCGCCCAGAACCAGAACCAGAAGACGCAGACGATGCCCAGGGCCCCCTTGATGGCGTATTTCAGTGAAGGGACATGTATGGCCCTGGTTCTGCCCAGAAACAAAAAACGGTAGAGGTCCGTGTTCTCATGGGCAAAGCTGCTTTGACCTCCGGAAATGGCGGCCACCTCGTTTACCGAGTCTTCCCGGGTTTTGAAGGTGAGATCGTCCATGACCCGGCGCAGCAGATAAATCAGTTCCCGAAAGGTCAAAAGGTCAATGGTTCCGTAGGCCGCCTTTTGTTTCCTGGAAAGCCCTTTTTCATGATAGGTCTCGAGTCTTGAAAGCGCCTGTTTTATCTCCTGGACGGCACTGCCTGTTTCATCCAGTGACCACCCTTCACATTCTGACAGCCGGTCTAAAGCCGCCATGAGCCCGGTTAGGGCTTTTTTGTGAAGTTCCGGATATGGAGGGCCTTCATCCTGACGGGGCAGTCCCTCGTAGAAGGCGAAAAAATCCGCGATGGGCCGGGTCAGCCCTTTAAAGAGGGCCGTCACGGAACCCGCATCCCCTTGTATCAATTTGGCCTCGGTGGCGGCATCCTGCAACAGGGCTTCCATATGTTGCGATTCGCCCATCAATTCCCGGTAGGTTTCCGCCACCGGGCCGGGGGAATCCCGCCCTTCCAGGTATTGGCGAAGAATCTCCCGGATCCACTGAACCGTCTTTTTGCGGTGGCGCAGGAAGTTCTCCTTTAATCGTTCATGGGCATAATCGGGGAAGAGAACCACATTCACCACCAAAGAAACCAGCACCCCAAGGGTGATGGCGGTCCCTCTGTGGACCGCCACATATAGGGTGATATGGGGCTGGGTCACACCCACCATGGAAATCAGGACGCCGTTCATGAGGAAATAGCTCCAGAAATACCCGTTCTTGGCAGTCACGGCAAGGTAGAATCCCAGGACCGACAGACCGAAAAAAGCCAGGGTATAGGTCAAGTGCTGCTGCAGGAAGAGACCCGTCAACACAATTGCCAGAAAGACGCCGCAGCAGGCCCCGCCGGCCCGCATCCATCCCTTGCGGATGGATGCCGCCACATTGGGCTGCATCATGATCAGGGTGGTGATGCCCGCCCAATAGGCTTCCTTCAGGTCCAGGAAGTACATGAGGATTACGGAAATGACACAGGCAAGAGCGGTTTTGAGGGCCTGGCGGGTTTGGCGGGTGCCCCATGCAAAACCGTGAAGGGTCTCGGTCAAGTCTTTTCGGATGAGGGCGAAGTGGTCCTTCAGGGTCATTCGGTTTCGCCCTGTTCCGACCCCAAAAGGATAAGGGTGCGCACATCGGCCCCCATGCGAAACTGAATATCCGGTGGCGGATCCACGATCTTAATGCGGACGGGAAAGCGGTATTGAAGCCTGATCCAGTCGATGGTTGGTGAAATATAGGGAAGTGCCCCCTGGGGCTTGTCACTTCTGCTGACGCCAGTACCGATACTGACCACACGACCATGGAAGATGCGGGATGGATAGAGATCACACTGAATCCAGACCTCTTGTCCGGGCTTGATCTTCCCAACATGGC
>JANQDY010000220.1 GCA_028278625.1 Thermodesulfobacteriota bacterium | reverse complement strand
AAGAGGCCGCACAGGTCTTTTTGAAGGCCCTCAAGATAAAGCCCGATGACCCATGGACGCTCAAGTACCTGGCAGACGCACTCCAGGCACATGGGCAATTTAAATCCGCCCACAAATATATCGACAAAGCTCTCAGGCTCGACTCAGGGGACGCTTTTTCTTACAAGGTTAAGGGGAATATTTTATATAGAGAAGGGCGATATCACGAGGCGATTCAAGTGTTTCAAAAAGCACTCAGAATCAGCCCAAACGACGCCTGGACCAAAAAAAGACTCGAGCAGGCAAAAAAAAGGAGATGATCGCCGTAACCAAAGAGGTTTTCTTTGCGTCCCGCCCTTACCCGCCTTGCACAATGGCTTTAAAATAGCCAATGGTACTTTTTAGCCCTTCATCCAATGGCGTGACAGGCTCCCACTCAAGTCTTTTCCGGGCCAGGGAAATGTCCGGTTTACGCTGCAGGGGATCATCCTGGGGCAGAGGCCGAAAGACGATCCTGGACTTGCTATCGGTCAATTGAATCACTTTTTCAGCCAGTTCCAGAATGGTAAATTCCGTGGGATTCCCCAGATTC
Organism: Thermodesulfobacteriota bacterium; assembly: GCA_028278625.1. The sequence goes on along the minus strand of JANQDY010000220.1, from coordinate 35,090 downwards.
ACCGGCCCTGTCAAATCATCGCTCCCGTTCATCATTCGAACCATGCCGTCGATGAGATCATCCACGTAACAGAAGGAACGCGTCTGTGACCCGTCCCCGTAAACCGTAATATTCCGGTTTTCCAACGCCTGAACGATAAAATTGCTTACCACACGTCCGTCATTGGGGTGCATTCTGGGGCCGTAGGTGTTGAAGATGCGGACCACGCGAATGTTCACGTTGTTCTGGCGATGGTAATCAAAAAAAAGGGTCTCGGCACACCGTTTGCCCTCATCATAACAGGAACGGATGCCGATGGGGTTCACGTTACCCCAATAGTTTTCCGTCTGTGGGTGTACCGTGGGGTCGCCGTAGACCTCGCTGGTGGAGGCCTGAAGAATTTTGGCGCGGACCCGTTTGGCCAGTCCCAGCATGTGAATGGATCCCAGCACATTGGTTTTGACGGTCTTGACCGGGTTATGCTGGTAGTGAATGGGGGACGCCGGACAGGCCAGATTGTATATTTCATCCACTTCCAGAAAGACGGGAAACGCCAAATCGTGGCGTATCAATTCAAAGTTGGGGTTCTTCATGAGATGAAGAATGTTTTTCTTGGCGCCGGTGAAGAAATTGTCCAGGCAAAGGACATCGTGACCCTGGCCGATGAGCCGGTCACAAAGATGGGAACCGAGAAAACCGGCCCCACCGGTCACCAGAACGCGTTTCTGATGATGCTGCAAATCACTCACCTCCGCTCAAATGTTCAGAAATGGGTAAGGGGCGGTTTTCCGATGGGGAAAACATTAAACCCCATCTGGTGAAGTGCCTCATGGTCCAAAATATTCCGGCCGTCAAACACAAAGGCCGGTTTGGCCATTTTTCTGTATATTTCCCTGTAATCAAGGGCCTTAAAAAGCGCCCATTCGGTCATAACGGCAATGGCACAGCATCCTGCTGTCGCTTCATAGGGGTCTTCAATGTACGCGACATTACCGGTGGCCCCTTTTAAGTCCTCTTTTGCGTTGTCAATGGCTTTTGGATCCGTGATCACCAGATCCGCCCTTTCTTCCATTAGCCGTTTGGCGATCTGAATGGCGGGACTCTCCCGGGTATCCCCCGTGTCCGCTTTGAAAGCAAATCCAAAAAGACAGATCTTCTTGCCGGCCAGGGTATTGAACATGACCTGAAGCATGTTGAGAATGAAGCGTTCCTTTTGGTATTCATTGATCTTGACGACGCCTTCCCAGTAGTCGGCAACCTCCCGCAGGTCGTAGTATCGGCAGATGTAGACGAGGTTCAAAATATCCTTTTTGAAACAGGAACCACCGAATCCGACACTGGCATTCAGGAATTTTGGACCCACCCGGCTGTCCATGCCCACGGCCCGCGTCACCTCCTGAATATCCGCGTCGGCCTTTTCGCAAAGGGCAGAGATGGAATTGACCGAAGAGATCCGCTGGGCCAAAAACGCGTTGGCCACCAGCTTGGACAGTTCACTGCTCCAGATATTTGAGGTGATGATGCGATCTCTGGGAACCCAGTTGGCGTAAATTTCCACCAGTACATCCCTGGCGTGAATCCCCTGGGCGGTTTGAGAAGAACCGATGAGAACCCGATCAGGGTTTTCGAGATCTTGAATGGCGGTACCTTCCGCCAAAAACTCCGGGTTTGACAATACATCAAAACTGACGCCGTTGTCCCCGCTGGTCAGAATCCGCTCCATGGCTTGAGCGGTCTTCACCGGCAGTGTGCTTTTTTCGACGATAATCTTGCTGGATCGGGAGTGCTTACGAATTTCCAGGGCGGTCCTATCCCAGTATTGGAGATCGGCGGCCATCCCGGCCCCCGCCCCGAATGTCTTGGTGGGGGTGTTGACACTCACAAAAATAACGTCCGATTCCCTTATTCCTTTTTCGATTTCAGTGCTGAAAAAGAGATTCCTCCCCCTTGCAACCCGCACCACCTGATCCAGGCCGGGCTCATAAATGGGCAACTTATCGGAATTCCATTGAGCGATACGTTTCGGATTGATGTCCACGACGGTCACCTTGTATTGCGGACATTTGAAGGCGATCATCGCCATTGTGGGACCACCCACGTATCCCGCGCCGATGCAAAGAATGCTTCTCTCAAATGGCATTTTTCCTTTTATCTCCTTAAGCGGCTGGCCTCCTTTTGGGTTTTTACTTCCTCCTCTTTTGGATTTGGAACGTTAGCATATTAACCCATCTGCGTCATCAAAAATTACTGACGCCCGCTGCCGGATTCATCATCAGACATTCTGTCCGTGATAATGATTCTGGATGTTTTTTACGGTTCGTGGTAGATATCTCTCCACAAGACTTTCTCACCAAAAGGGGGACTTCAAAATGGGGAAATATATCGGAGCGGTCGATCAGGGGACCACAAGCACCCGGTTTATCGTTTTTGACCATGAGGGAGGAATTGTGGGGCTCAGCCAGAAAGAACACGAACAGATCTTCCCTAAACCCGGCTGGGTGGAACATAATCCCATGGAAGTATGGCGGAACACCCAGGAAGTGATGCGTAGGGGCCTTGCGGATGCGGGTATTCGTGGTGCGGATCTGGCAGCCATCGGCATTACCAACCAACGGGAGACAACCGTTTTATGGAACCGACACACGGGTGAACCATACGGAAACGCCGTTGTATGGCAGTGCACCCGAACAGATAATATGTGCCGCGAACTCATGCGGGATGGGGGCCAGAACCGTTTTCGCGAAAAAACGGGACTTCCCATTGCCACCTATTTTTCCGGACCCAAAATCAAATGGATTCTGGAAAATATCCCGGAAGCAAAAGCGGCGGCCCTAAAAGGCGATGCCCTTTTCGGTACCATGGAGACCTGGGTTATCTGGTGGCTCACCGGAGGCCCCAAAGGAGGCGCCCATGTGACCGACGTCACCAATGCCAGCCGAACCCTGCTCATGGACCTAAAGACCCTTTCATGGGACAATGATATCCTTGAAATTCTGGACATTCCACTTGAGATGCTCCCCGGAATCGTCCCCTCCTCCGACAAAGATATCTGGGGTTTTACGGCTGATGACGGTCCCCTTGGGGCGAGGACACCCGTCTGCGGAGCCCTGGGAGACCAGCAGGCAGCCTTGGTGGGCCAGGCATGTTTTCTTAGGGGCGAAGCCAAGAATACCTACGGGACCGGGTGTTTTCTGCTGCTCAACACCGGCTCGCAACCCGTTCCTTCGACCCACGGCCTGATCACCACCGTGGCTTATCAGGTAAGCGGGGAAAAACCGATCTACGCCCTCGAGGGCTCCATTGCCATGGCCGGAGCGCTGGTACAGTGGCTGCGCGATAACCTGGGCCTCATTGAGACGGCACCCGATATTGAAGAGCTGGCCGGAACCGTTAAAGACAGCGGCGGAATGTTTATTGTTCCCGCCTTTTCCGGCCTGTTTGCCCCTTATTGGCGGGACGATGCCCGAGGGGTGATGGTGGGGCTGACCCGCTATATCCACAAGGGTCATATGGCGCGGGCCGTCCTGGAAGCATGCGCTTATCAGACCCGGGATATCCTTGAAGCCATGAACAGAGATGCCGGCGAGGCCCTGCCGCATCTGAAAGTGGACGGCGGCATGGTGGCCAACAACCTTCTGATGCAGATTCAGGCCAACGTTTTAGATGTCCCCGTGATTCGCCCGAAAATTGCCGAAACCACTGCACTGGGGGCGGCCTACGCCGCCGGATTGGCCGTCGGTTTCTGGTCTTCACAAGAAGAACTGCGCCAAAACTGGTCTGAAGACCGCTCCTGGCAGCCGACCGGAACCGAAGCGGAAAGGGAGGACGGTTACAGCAACTGGAAAAGGGCCGTTGAAAGGACCTTCGGCTGGGTCCGATAAGAAGACTTGGAGAGCGATTCTGGAGAACAGGAATGGGTAGCCGCCCTTTTACGGAACACTTTCAGGAACGCCTGGGTTTCCTCCCCGCAAAAACCACGCTATCCCTCTCCGGCAGCCCCAGAATTTGGATTCACGGGGCATCACTGGGAGAAATCAGGGTTGCCCGGGCCGTTATTGAATCGCTTTTAAAGCGCATGCCCTCCTGTGCCGTCATTGTTTCAACCATCACGGCCCACGGCCGCGACCTTGCCCGTGAAATCCTTCAAGAAAATATTCCGGTTGTGTACGCCCCCTTGGATCTTCCGGGATGCGCCTTGAAAGCCCTATCCGCCGTTAGGCCCCATGTAATGGTTTTTCTGGAAACGGAGATATGGCCGGTGTGGATCTTCACAGCCCGCAAGCTGGGCATCAGACTGGCCCTCTTAAACGGCCGCATTTCTCCCAGATCGTTTCAACGCTATCTGCAATTCAGGCCCCTTTTCCGTTCGGTTCTCGGAAACTTCGATGCTTTCAGCATGATTTCGAAGGCGGATGCGGGCCGTATCATGGCCATGGGCGCACCTCGTGACAAGCTGGAAGTCAATGGAAATGCCAAATACGATAATACCCTCTCCGTGCCAGACCCTTCCGTGGAACGGAAAATGCGGCGTCTCTTTCATCTAATCCCAACGGATCCCGCACCGACCGGTCCGGTCCTCGTGGCCGGCAGCACCCGTGAAGGGGAAGAGGAAATGCTCCTGGACGCCTACGAGGGGCTTTGGTCCCAATATGACGGTATTCTCCTGATATTGGCGCCCAGACACATCAAAAGGGTTCCTGACATCCGTGTGATGATACAAGAACGGGGTCATCAATGCCAGCTTAGAACGGAAATCGGGCCTCAAAAAACCCTTCGAAAAGCGGGGATTGTCATCATCGACACTTTTGGGGAACTGATCAACGTCTACAGCATCGCAACCCTGGTCTTCTGCGGCGCCAGTCTGGTGCCTCTGGGCGGGCAGAATCCTCTGGAGCCGGCCATCTGGGGAAAGCCCGTCATTTACGGACCGCACATGGAGGATTTTCTGGATGCCAAAGAGATGCTTGAATCGGCCGGCGGGGGCATGCAGGTTGCGAGTCCCGGGGAATTGGTCCGTGCGTTTATTGAGTTGCTGGATCACCCTCGAAAAGCCCGTGACATGGGCCGTTGTGCCAGAGATGCGGCACTAAAGACACAGGCCGCGGCCCATCGGCACGCAGAGGTTATTGAAAAACTTCTAAATTCTTTTGACCGGAATTAGATCGTCCATTTCAAACAGAAGGTCACCCATTGCCAGAAACAACCCCCGGAACAATGCCCCAACCCATTGATCACAAAGCCATTGATGCCCTTTACCACGCATTGCCGGAAGAGACCCGGAAACGGGTCGACCGGGCCATCGACATTTTAGTGGATGTCAAGAGAAACAAGGGGAAAATCGTAGCCGTGGTGGGGAGCGGCCCCAACCTCCATGAAGGGGTCACAACCCTCATTGCCGAATTGATTCACAAAGACTTGATTGACGGCATCAGCACCAGCTCCGCCGTGATCAGCCATGAAATGGCGGGCGCCCTTGAGAAGGTGAAACGGATCGATGGCAGCACCATGGGGGTTAACAAGGACTTTCTGCCCATGGACGGACGTCTCGAAGTGAGCCTCCTTTCCCTGGAACAACTGGAGCGATGGGAAAGGGAGATGCCCCTGGATATAAATCTTTACCGCCGTATGATCGGAACAAGAGGGGATGTGATTATCAAGGTGGCGGGAAATGTGGCCTATCCCAGCGGGCTTCGTACGGAATGGGCGGCCCGAAATATTCTGGCACTTTCCCGGCGCCACGGACTCCCTTTTGAAAGGGTGGCCGGTCTGGGAGCGGACCCCTATACCATGATCGGTGCCGGTGCCCGCAAAAGCATACCCGTGCTGGTGACGGTGCCGCAACTGGTGGGGGGTGGAGAAGTGGGTCTGGCAATCGGGGATTCCATTACCGTCTCACGGCGGTGCCGCATGATCGCGGATCTCATGGAAAGCGCTGACGTGATCATTGAATCCGCCGTGGCCTTGAGCCAGGAGATTCACGACGGGCCCTTTGAGAATTACACGGGCCACGGTATCTGGGCCCAATGGGAAGGGGAGCGGACCTATTCCCTGGCAAAAAAGCGTATCCTGCGCATCGACCTGGACCCGGCAATTGAGGCGGCATGGCTGAATGAACGAAAGGAGGGCCGGGTGTCGGGGGCCGTGGACCGGGGACTGCCCAAGACAAAATCCATGGGGATCCCTTTTCGAATGGAAATGTCAGGGTTCGCCCGGATTCCCGGAAGCCTTCCTATCGTGGGTGACATCGGTGACATCTGGCCCATTTTGGCGGCCAGGATGTCAAAGGCCCTGGGCATTGAGCTCGATCTCATGTGCTACAAGCAATCCACTCCAGAGGGAGATGCCTTCAGGGAATGGATTGTCAGCCACGTCCAACCCCTTGACAGACATCGAATGTACGAGGGTCTCAAAAAGAAAATCTAGGGCTCTTTCGATTTGAGCCGAACCAGAGTGGTTCCCCATCCCGACGGGCCGTCATCCAGCCGGTAATCCGCCACATCCGGATTTTTGGACAGCCTGGAATGTACCGTCCGCCGCAGCACCCCTTTTCCCTTGCCGTGGATGATCCTGACATCCAGGATTCCTTTCTGAAGGCAGGCCCACAGATATTCATCCACAAGGGAGCCGACTTCCCTGGGGGCGAACGTGTGAAGATCCAAAATTCCATCAATGGGAACTTCCACGGCATCGGAATCCATTTCGGTCATATCCGCTCCAGGTCCAACTGATCCTCGAAAGTTTTGGCCAGTTCCTTTTCCAGCCCGTCAAAATCCTCTTCCGTTTCCAATTCCACCACCAAATCCCTTTCATCCAGGAGTTTCATCCGACCTTTCGTCTTGATCATTTGAAGCACTTCTTTCACATCAACCGTAACCCAGCCCTTCATCCGCAATACCAGTTCTTCACCGTTGAAGGGTCGATCAATGGTCAAATCGACGTTTCGATATTTGGCTTCCCAGCCGATGACCGCTGGCTTAACAACAATGGGTGTTACCGGATCGCGCATGGCTGCGCACCGAAACCAGAGTTTTGCGCGAATCATTCATCCTCCTCGTATTATTCTGCTGTGGTGATCTTAAAGTTAATCCCATGCAGCATTCTCTCTCCGTCTGCTTGACATAATCATACTCCTTTTTCTATTATCCTGAAACCAGATTTTCAAGGCAATCCGGCAAATCAATAACATCCATCCGGTTCACATGATGAATGAACCGCGTGACCATCGTAGGGGGTGATAGACGAGAGAATACGGAACGGCACTCAGGAATTTGGCGGAGATAACTTGTTTTCAGACCAACGGAACCATTCATTCAAGGAGGGGTTATGAAAAATCGTATGAAGATGACTGCAATGTTCCTTTTCCTTTTGATGACCCTGGCCGCGGCACCTGCCATAGGCCAAGACACAAAACTCTGGGATGTTTACAACAATGTTTTGAAAAAGGCCAAATATGTCGATTTAACCCATGCTTTCAGTCCCACCATCGCCGTATGGCCCGGATTTGCTCAAGCCAAGTTCAAACCCGCGGCGGCGGGCAAGAAGTACGACGGCTACTGCGAAATCGGAGAAGCCTTTGAGTATAAAAAGCATGGATTCATCGCCACAAGCTATGTGCTGTCCACGGACCAGTACGGCACCCAGCTGGATCCGCCGGCCCACTTCTATGAGTTCGGCGCCACCATCAGTGACCTTCCGGCAACCTATGCCATCAGGCCCCTTGTGGTCATCGATATTCACAAACAGGTGGAAAAAGACCCCGGTTATCATGCCACGATCGCGGATATCAAGGCCTGGGAATCCAAATACGGTAAGATTCCCGAAGGATCCGTGGTGGCCATTCGATCGGATTGGCACAAAAAATGGCATGAAACCGACCGCTTCGCCCAGAAACCCTTTCCCGGAACAAAGCTGGACGCCCTTAAGATGCTGCACATTGAGCGAAAGATCCTGTTTCACGGCCATGAGCCGCTGGATACGGATACCACGCCCAACCTGGAGGGTGAGAACTGGCTGCTCAAGAACAACTTCTGCCAGGCCGAAGGGATGACAAACCTGGATAAGGTGCCGCCGGCAGGCGCTTTGGTGATCATCGGTTTTGCAAAGCCCGAAGGCGGTACCGGCGGCTATGCGCGCTACGTGGCGGTCTGCCCGCCCGACTGGAAATATGGAAAATCGGTGGAAGAGCTGCCAGGCGCTCCGCTTCCCAAACAACCCCACCCCAACAAGCGGGATGAAAACGGTGTATTGAGACCCACGCCTCCCGCAAAATAGGTCGGTCAAACGGCTCCCTGGTCCAGGAACTATGGGGCAGGGGCCGTTTTTAGATCCTCAGTCTGTTGAGGGATTGTGGGATCGAGGTTTTCGTTTTCGCCCGGAACAGATTCCCCGTGTGGATTTTTCAAGGCAACCGGCCAGATGTCTCACATGGGGATTATCACTTTCCAAAAGGCGCTCCTGAATGGCTTTACGGGGCAGATGGCGCCAGAAAATCGTTCGAAAAGCCTCCTTGATATCCCTGATATCTTCCCGGGAAAATCCGGCCCGGCGCAACCCCACGGAATTGACGCCGTAGACCTCCCCTGACTCGGCGCCCACCACCAATGAATAGTGAGGACAATCCTGAGTGATGCGCGCGCCGCCTGCAATCATCACGTAATCACCGATATTGCAGAATTGATGGACGACCACATTCCCGGAGACAAAGCTGTTCTTACCCAACGTGACATGCCCCGCCAACAGAACACCGTTACAGATCACAATCCTATCGTCCAAAATGCAGTCATGGGCGATATGACCGGTGGCCATAATGAAATTGTCATCGCCGATAATCGTGTTTTTACCTTCATAGATGGACCGATGGACCGTACACTGCTCTCTCAAGATATTGCCGTTTCCAATTGCTACACCGCTTTTTGTGGCAACATCAAAATCCAGCTTTTGCGGGGCGCCTCCCAGAACGGCACCATGGCCCACCTGATTGTGGTGACCCATTCTGACACCGGAGAAAATCCTGACACAGGAGTCTATGATGCAGTTTTCTCCAATCTCCACGTCGTCCTCAATGATGGTATAGGGTCCGATGGATGTATTGGGGCCGACTCGCGTATTCTCTCCGACAATGGCTGTAGGGTGAATTTGGCTCATGGTTTGTTCTTCCCCTTGAAAAAGCATCAATTCCTCGGTTTTTGAGTTGCCTTTTTCACAATGAAATGGGCGGCTTTTTCTGACGCACCCTTTTGGCCCAGTGTGGAACATACGCGAGCCAGATGCTTCTTGATTCGAATCTGCCTGGATGGTTCCTCAAGCATGCGCCATGCTTCGCCAGCCACTCTCGATGGTGAAATGCCGGATTGAATGAATTCCGGAACAATGTGACGCCCGGCCAGAAGATTCGGAATGCCCACGGTTTTGGATTCAATCAGACCCAGTCTGTCTATGAGATCTACCGTGATCCAACTGGCTGGCGAAACCCTGTAAAGAACAATCATGGGTATCCCCATAAGCGCGGCCTCCAGCGTCACCGTTCCGGAGCACAGGACTGCAAGATCGCAGGCCCGCAGGGCCTTTCGGCTGTCGTAACTCAAACGGATGACGTGGTCCAACCCGGCGGCCCTTGTCCGCTGCATAACCAAGCTCTCCAAACAGGCATCGGCGATGGGCAGAACGAATCCCGTCTTGGGATCATTGGCAAGGATCAGATGCACCACCTCAAGCAGAACAGGTAGCAGCAAGTCCAATTCATGGCTTCGACTGCCGGGGAATATTCCGACCACACGGTTTTTATCTTCCAGACCGAGCAAACGCTTTGCCGCTTTTTGATCCCTCGGGCAAACAGGTTCTACCTGATCTCTCAAATAGTGCCCCACAAATGTTGTTTTCGCACCGGCCCCACGGTATACGGCGTCTTCCGCAACAAACGATGTCAAGATGTAATCATAGCTTCTGGCAATGATGCCGGCACAGCTTTTCCAGAGCCAGATTTGAGGCGGAAAATAGTTGATCGTTGGGATTTTCTTTGATCTGAGCCATCGGCCCAGCACCAAGTTGAAAACATCGTAGCCGATCAAAACCGCTGCTTGGGGCCTGTGCTCCGACACGCGGGATCGAAGGATTTTAAAGCTTTTGATGACGTCGGGGGCCGTCATCAACGGCTCGGTGATCCCAGTTGCGCCCATACGATTGCTGTTATAGAGGATATCAACGCCCGCAAGCGCCATTCGCCCCCCGCCAAGGCCCCACATGTAAACCGCGGGATTCTCTTTTTGAAGGGCAACGGCCAGATCCGCACCGATCAAATCCCCGGACACCTCTCCCGTGCTTAAAAGGATGCTCAGGTTTTTGTGATCGCTTTGGCGCGATGGGAATTCTGACGCTCTGATCGGCATGGTTCACCGAATCTTTGATTTCCGGAAAATATCGCTTTCCGGCATCACTTTGTCAAGTTCAAGGGTACGAAGAGCACAGGAACCGGTGTCTGAAAGCACCTTTCTTCCCAGAAGGTGCAACATTTCTGGCATCATCCCTCTATTCCATGATGGGGGTCAGGATCTCCAGGATTCTCTCTGCCGCACCGGCAGGACCGGCCAGTCCTTTCAAATCCTGTTTAATTCTTTTTCTCCAGTCGCTCTTTTGAGCCATTTCCACGACCGTTTGAACGATTTCCGATGGCTTTATCCATCCACGCAATTCGGGAACAATCTCCCGGCCGGCACAGATATTGGGATGAGAGAAGAAGGGGACACGTTCCAGCACCATCAGCAATGCTTTTTGCTTGATGCATTTGCCCATCTTCCCCAGGACCGTGTCCACAACATCCGGTACGATGGGCGCGGGATTGGAACCAAGGCGGTAGTAGGGTGCCAGCACAATCATGGGCACCGCCATCAGCATGCCCTCTGCCGTCGCCGTCCCCGGAAGCATCACCACCAGATCAGATTGGGTAAAGACTTCCTGGGAAGACCGTATCGGTATGGGGAATTCTTTCGCCGGTCCGAAAGGGGATTTGGCACGATGGTGAACCCTTAAACGGTTATCTTTGTCCAAAGACGCGTCCTTTCGGCCGGCAACCAGGCGGACGAAGGATTCAAGGGAAAGGTATTCGGATTTTGAAAACAGAAACTCCACATCAGGGAGTTTTTCGGCAATTCGGCGGGACAGGGCCAATAGAAGCGGCCCCAATTGTCGAATCTGGTAGGGCCGGCTTCCGGGAAAAAGACCGATGGATATTTTTCCGTTTTCGGGGATAGGCGAACGGTTTTCGATTTTCAAGTCCCCTGACACCACCGTATCCACAAAAAGATTGCCGACCCGGCAGTAACGACCCTTTGAACACGCGGCATTTCGGTAGGAGGCGGTGTCTGCAGAAGCTGAAAGAAAGACCTTTTTGAAAGCAAGGCTCCTTAAGGTAACTCCCTGTTCGGAATAGAGAAAAGCCGGACACCCAAGACGCATGGCCAGCAATCGGCTTTTCAGGGGTTCACCTCCCATGTGTACTAATGCCCTGGGCATGCCGATCTGCCTCAGGCGCGAAAGCCCCAGACGGTCCGCAACAGCTCTTGTGGTACTTCTAAGCGAAACCACTTGATCCAGACCCGGAAGGAGCGAGGCAATCCTTCTTTCGGAGCCGGTGGAAAAGGATGTTTTCCACAATACCAGCGAAACCCGCCAGTTCTTTTCTTGTCTGCGGATCTCTTTCAAAAGGGGCCGTACACACCCATTGATTTCCCCGGGGCCGCTGGCCGTCAGCAGCAGATTCGGTAAACCCGTTCTAAATTTTGGATTGGATGTCTTTTCCACCATTTTTCCAGCGAGGCGTCAGAAGAGACAACCATTGCTCAGGATGCTCTTTGATAACGGCTTCGTACTTCTTGTTGATAAAAGTCATGATTCTCAAGCAGTCCGTCTTTAAATCATCGCTCTTCCTAAACGTATGCGGGCCGTCAAACCGTATCAAATGCCTTCCATCCGGCTGTTTTATGTTAAAGACAAACACAATGGGGGATTCATACCATAAATGAAGCTTTGCGGGACCATCGGAAGTCAACCCCGGAGCACCGAAAAAGGGGACAGCCAGGGAGCTTGAAATATCCCGCTGGTCGGCCAGGATTGCCAAAATGCCATTTTGTTTCAAATGGTTGCCAATGCGATGGCTGATCCCCTTGCCGTGGTAGAAACATTGAACCCCATCCTTTGACCGACGCTGCTGGGTCAACCACCGATCGGTAAACGGGTTGTGCTGGCGTTTCAAAACAGCAGCCACGGGAAGCCCCACTTTGGCGCCCACGGCCCCCAGGATTTCCCAGTTTCCCAAATGGGCGGTGACCGCCAGAACACCTTTCTTTTTGTCAAGGGCCGAAAGAATGGCTTCAGGGTTTTCAATACTCCCGAATTCCGGATATCTTTCAGGCGCAATGTCATGCAACTGAAGATACTCAAAGGCACCTTGGACAATATGGACAAAAAGCGCCTTCACGATTCGGTCTTTTTGGTATTGCGAAAGCGGCGATTCTTTAAAGACAATATCAAGATTTTCATAAGCCCACTTTCTGTCCCTGCAATCGATTTTAAAAAGAAATGCCCCGAAACAAGAAGCGAGACGGTCTGCCGCACGTCTCGGCATCCGGGAAACGATATTCCACAGGGCGACAACCAAGAGCGCCTCAAGAAGGTGCCCCAGTGTTCTAAACGGTGCTGCTTTTTTTCCCATAACCAACTATCAAACAAGGGAAACCCAGGTCTCACCTGTCCCGAAGATCCATCCTCCCAAGGGGTGCCATTTCAAGGTTCCGCGTATACCTTTCTTTCGACCAGTGCCGAGTGATACTTCAAACTGATGCTTCTCTTTAACATCGCCCTCTTATCATTGAAGCGGCAGATGGCGCGCGCCAGACGAATGAATTCCCGGTCCCATTGGGCCTTACTCTCTCTATTGCGGATGGCGTCTTCAAGGGTCCACAACCTGCGGTTGATCTTCCAAAGCACCCTGATATCCTTATCATTCAAATCGATTCTCTCACGCTTGGCCACCTCCAGGAGAGAATTCAGTTCCTGACGCACGTCATTTCGATCATCAGGACGATGGGTCTTTCCCGCTTTTATGGAAAGGATGGAGACTCTGTCCACCAGTTCCCCAACCGATACCGGGACTCTTATGAGGGTCTTGGTGCGTGGTTTCATCGTATCGTCCAAACCCACCTCTTTTTCTTTGAATCAACAGCCGCCTTTCAGATCCTAACACGGGGGCTCGAGTTTCTCACGGCTTTCTCAATCCATTGTTTAAAAAACGGCAGAACCTCCGCACCACTGAGCCTTTGAAGACCTTTGTGGCGACCGCTCCTTCGACACCACGTGTGGGGCCCGCGGGCCATAAATGCATGGGTTCTGCCTCTTGGTGCACACCTTTTTGGATCGCTGGCACCAAACCAACTGAAGGTCGGTTTGCCGAGGAGCCATGCCAGGTGCAGCGGCCCGCTGTCCGGACCGGCATAACCGCTAGAGCATCTCAACATCTCAATCATTTCAGGAATATCCGTTTCAGGAGCCCAGAGCAGGCCCTTTCCCCTCACTTCTTTCCGCCACCGGGGGAGCCGGCTTTTTTCCTGGGGTCCCCATAGCAGAAGAGAATCAAAACCACATTTTGAGGCCTGATCCGTCAGGGTAATCATTTCCCTTAAAGGCCAGATCTTGGTGGGCCAGCCTGCGCCGACGCCAAAAATCAGTGTCTGCTCAGGGATGCCATTCCTTTTCCACCAGGAATCGATTCTGTTCTTTGCCTTTTTATTGACCGGAAAATCCACGGATTTTCGCCGGGGCATGGATAATCCCAGGGCAGACCCCAAATAGAGAGATCTGGCACTGACATGCCTGAGATCCCCAGGGACGCGCAACCGCCGGTTTGTCAAAACCGGCGCCAGCTCCCTTCCTTCAAGGGGTGCCTTTCTGAACCCCACCCGGTCCGGAACACCTGAAAGAAAGGGCACAATGGCGCTACGTGTCAGGCCCTGGGGGTCCAGGGAGCACTGATACCCTTCCTGTCGGATCTCTCGAATAAGACGGCCAAAGGCAGAAACAGGGTTTTGATCCGTTTTCCATATGTGGATGCGATCAAGTTGCGGCATATCCTGCAGGATCGGCGCCAGATGCGCGTCTACGACCCAGCCCATATGCGCTCCCGGTAGTCTCTCCCGCAGGGCAAATAGCAATGGCAGAGTCAAAACAACATCCCCAAGGGCGCTCAAACGGACGATCAGAATTCTCTCGGGCATTTTCTCCATCATAAGAAAGCGTTGAACGAACCAATCTGAAATCATGCTGATCTGGTCAAACGGCCGGCGTTCTTCTCCATGGAATAGCCATTTGTCGCCGCTGCCATAAAGCTGGTTGAAAATACCATCAATCCGTAGGCCATGTGGACCCACAAAATCACGGGCCATGAATTCACCATGATCATACAACCGGCGGCGGCCAGGATAGGGATCATCAATGCCTCCGCACTCTCATAAACGAAACTGCCGGCTTTGCCTTGTGAATAGCACCCCCTTCCGATAACCAAAAGGGCCACGCCCGCTCCCACCGCTGCAATCATCCATATCCAGGAACAAAGGCCACCCATAAAAGCCGTCCCTATTCCGGAGATAACTGAGATGGTGCCACAAACCTTTTGCCATCTTGCCGGCGTCCCCATCTGTGGTGCTTCTCTGGTAACCTGAATCCCCAGGAAAATCAATTTTATGCCCAACCAGACGCTCAAGAAAAAGGAAAAGCCTTCCGTTTCCCTGAAACTTTCTGAAAATACGAGGAGACCAACGACCACTCCTTCTAAAATCAGAAGTACCGGTAACCCAAGCCCCCTTTTTTTTGAAGAGTGAATGGGAAGCCTGCGAATCCTTTTGATACTTTGAAACCACCTGATCCAGGCGGTTTGGATTAAGGGGATCGCCAGGAGTCCCAGAAAGGCCTTATTAAGATCGTCCCAATGTGGAAACCAGGCAATGCGGAGAACAACCACACAAGCGAAGGCCGGCAGTGCCAGAACACTCCATAATCCCCACAAACCGAAAAAGTAAAGAGCGTCACTCTTGGGAGGGGCCGCCATCTTCCCGTGCGAATCGGAATTCCGAAAGGTAGCGAGGACGCCGCTCAACAGGCATGTGGCGGCCAGGGAAAGAGATGCAGCCATAATTTGATACCACGGAGAGATAAAATGGGCAAAAAGATAGCCGTTTAGAACAATGGTCATGCCGGCCACCATGACGAATGGCTGCATACAGCTCAAAACCAAACCGGCCAGAGGGCTCTTTTTTGAAAACGCAACACAGGCCTTTCTTGTATAGAGAATGAGGGGAATAACGGCAGCGCCCAGGAGTAATGCCTGTTTTAACAGCAGAGGCCAGCCATGGGGCAACCATCGGTAAAGCACTTGGAACCATGGCGTAATGCCGTTACTGCCCAGAAGCAATATGACCATCGTAAAGGGTAGAAGCGCGGCCCACGTACCGGGGCGGGGGGGGATAAAAAAACGAACGATAATGAGAAATCCCGCCAGCAACCCCTCTAAAGCGGCGATTTGAAGGATTATGCCGGTGAACTCGCCCCCTGTCTTGGATGCCCAGTGCCAATACCACAACAGAGCCGCTTCAGCACACCAAAGAAGCAGCACCGCCGGACGTGACAGGATCTTTTTAAGGTTCGGGAGAAAATCTCTACCGCTTAAGGCGCCGATTGCCCAAGCCAATGCCCAAGCCTGCAGGAATGGTATTGCAAGGTGCTCGACAACCGTTTCAAAGCGAAGATCTATGGATCGCCAGACAACGACAACGATAACTTGATGAGCAACGGTATAAAATGCGCTCAGCAACAGCCACAGCCGCGCAAGGGTATTCATGAATGAAAAGACGCAAAAGGGGACGGTTGAAGGATCGGGAAGATGCCCGAATCCTCACTGAACCCAAAAAAGCTACGTCGCCGGTGTGAACATGCTTTTCTTTGAAAACCTTAAGCCCAGAATCAGCAGGAGCACGGTCATCACGATCAACCCCCATTCCGTCAGGGTCGGAATGACCGGTGATGCCCCGCTGCCTGAAATCGGCGGTCCCGGAAGGAATTCGGGGTCCGGTGTACCATCGCCATTGATGTCCGGAATGATCGTTGGCTGGCCGTTTGCCCCAACGCCCAATGGCAGCAGAATCTGGGAATCGGCATTGGCCGCCCCACAAGGGTAAATCACCCCAAGAGAAGCAATATTGGCCACGCCGATGTATCCGTTGTCCTCCACCAGTGACAGGGTCGTATCGACCTCTTCCATACCTTGAGCGGTGTTTCGCCAACCATATAAACAAACCTGGTCGTAGCTCGCCAGAGACGGATTCGATTTTGTCAGTTCGACCCAGCCCCAATCATTCGACCACCATCCCTCGCCCTGGTAGTTGGCCCTGATGTAATACCCGTCGGCATCCTGAACCGTCGTATCGACCTCTAGATAACGCCCGTGAAAATGTTGAAATCTGTCGTATTTACCGGGAATCGCGCCGGTAATCTGCGCTCTGACCATATAATCTGCGTCGGCATACTGGCAGGCACTCCAAGGGCTCTGGCCATATATCCCGGTCCCGGCCGGAATTGTTTTCCATTCCGGATAGACATCCTGGTTCGTGCCGCCAACGTCGACTTTGCCCGCTACCGTATTTGCATGTATGCCCGGCGGTCCAAAAAATGGCGGCTGGGGAGTGGCGGCAAAGGCTGCTGGAGCCGTAAACGCCAAAACGCATGTCATCAATAGCACCGTACGAAAAAAGCGGTCAACTCTCACCATGAGCAATCCTCCCCCATAATACAATGACAAGATTATTGAAATATCCTTTGACCAAACGCTACCGCGTTTGAATATGCCGAACTGCTCTTTGGATGTCAAGAAAAATAACGATTAGGAAAAGATGAGGATCTGATCCCGATTCTGCCGGTTGCGCTTGAACTACCTTGAAGCAAACTGGTATATGTATAAAGCATTCCAGCCAATCCGCAGTGTGGCTTGAAAGTACTTTTTTGCAGGAGCATCGGTTCCAAAGATTCGGTTCTGGGATATGAAGATTTCCACCGTTTTGATTGTGCAAAATGAAGAAGATCGACTTGGCGCGGCCCTTGAAAGCTGCCATGAGTTTTGTGATGACATTGTGGTGGTGGATGGGGGCTCTCATGATGGAACAAGGCCCCTGGCCCGGGACTTGGGTGCCCGAGTTTTTGTAAGAGACTTCGAAGATTTTTCCACCCAGAGAAATTTCGCCCTTTCAAAAGCAAGGTACGACTGGGTTTTCAGCATTGACGCTGATGAACGGGTCTCCACGGAATTGATGCATGCCATCAAAACGCTAAAAGAGGAAGGACCCGGTAATGTTTCCGCCTTTCGCATCAATCGCAAAACCTGGTTTTTAGGCCGTTTTATCCGGTTTTCCGGCTGGTACCCCAGCAGACATATACGCCTTTTTAACCGCCACAAGTGTCACTGGGTCGGCCGCATTCACGAAAAAGTCGCGGTCAACGGCAATGTCAAGGACCTTAAGGGTCATCTTCTTCATTACAGCTACCGAAGTATTGGGGACTACATCGCGAAAATGAACCGGTACAGTACGATCCAGGGCCAGGATCTGGCCCTATCTTCAAAGAAAGGCTTGTTCGTGCGGGCCCTTTTTTCGTCCCCGCTTATCTTTTTGCGGCAGTGCATCTGGCGGGCCGGTATTCTGGATGGCGGACCCGGACTGGTGATAGCAGCCATTTCCGCTTGGGGAGCAGCGCTCAAATACCTAAAAGCCTGGGAAATCCGCAGAAACAGCAATCGAACAAATGCGCGTTTTACACATTGACACGGGTCCCTCATGGAGGGGCGGACAACGGCAGACGCTGCTGCACTTGATTTTTCTGAAAGAGCAGGGATGCTCCGGTTTGCTTTTGGCACGGCCCCTAACGGAACTATGGCACAGAGCGCGCACATTGAACATCCCTTGTTTCCCCTGGCCTCGGGGAGACGGCCGGCTAAAGGCCCTCAGAATTCTTGGCGGAATCCATGTTGCCCATAAACCCCAAATCACTCAGATCAATGACGCAAGAGGGCTGCTGCCGGCAATGCTGCTAAAGACCGTGTTCAAAGAGACTAAAACCGTTGCGGTCAGAAGGGCCGCGTTTCATCTGGACCTCCTTTCCCTGAAATGCCTCTATGCCCCCGCTGATTGCGTTCTCTGCATTTCAGCTGCCATTCGTCAGCAAATGCAGAGGAACGGACTCTCGCCTAGCAAGCTACACACCATTTTCAGCGGTGTGGATCTGGAAGCGCTCAAGCAGAAGACCGATACCGAAAACATGCGCCGATCACTTCAAATTCCCAAAAACGCCATTCACGTTGGGCACATCGGACACCTGAGCCACGAAAAGGGCCAAGCAGTCCTCCTTCGAGCGGCCCATCGCCTGAAACCGATCCCGAATCTTTTTTTTTCGTTCCTCGGAGACGGTCCTCTTTTGCCGGAATTGAAAGATCTGGCCTCTCGTCTCGGGATTCGGCATCAAACACGCTTTCCGGGTCATCATTCCAATATCGGGGACTATCTGGCCTCACTGGATATTTACGTCCAGCCCTCATTATCCGAAGGCCTTGGCTCGTCCGTCATTGATGCCATGGGCGCCGGATTGCCCATTATCGGCTCAGACGTGGGCGGAATTCCGGAACTGGTCAAAGACGGCGTTGGATTGCTCGTCGCCCCCGGCAATCTCCAATCTCTCGCCGGTGCCATCGCCCATTTGGCCCGTCAGCCTGAAAAGCGTCTCAAAATTGGGAAAAAGGCCCTTGTTCGCGCTCAGAATTTTGATTTTAGAAAAACAAATGCGCAACTCTTAGAACTTTACCAACGATTGCTCGGGTAACATGAAAACGCTTCTTCTCTCGCTCTATGCCACGGTCTCCTCTGCTGTTTTGCCGTCTTTTTTGGGGATGCTCGGACTTTATCTCATTTACCAACCGCTCCTGTTTCGGCCCCATCTCGAGCGGCTTTCAATACTGCTCCCAAGAAAACGCCCTAAAAAAAGGCCGAGAATCTTGCTTCACGCGGTGAGTGTGGGAGAGGTCCTATCCTGCGCACCCTTTATCCGTCGCCTCAAAGAAGAAAACCTGTCCGTTTGGCTCTCCACCGGAACCAATAGCGGCTTTGAGACCGCGAAAAAAAAATATCCCGGGCTTACCATTTCCTATTTTCCCTTTGATTTTCCCTTTGCGGTGGACCGCTTTCTGCTGCGTGTAAAGCCTGACGTGGTCTTTTTATGTGAATTGGAGATTTGGCCCTATTTTGTCTGGTCCGTAAACAGGCGGGAAATTCCCCTTTATCTCATCAGCGGACGAATGGTCGAAAAGGACTATCTTCAATATCGGCGTTTCAAATGGTTCTTCGGTCATGTCTTTTCCATGTTCACGGGCCTTCTGATGCAAAACGATGTCTACACGGACCGAATGCGAAACCTCTGTTTTAAGCCTCTCCCTGTTAAAACGATGGGAAGTCTCAAATTTGACATCATCCCCCCATCCGCCGATTGCACCACCATTGGTCGACTGATGCCCGAAGGGTTTACGCTTTCCGCCGTCTCAACCCATCATGGAGAAGAGAAATTGATCCTGGAGGCATTTCAATCATTGTTCACGGAATTTCCCCACATCCGGCTGATCCTGGTTCCCAGGCACCCTCACCGGAGCAAAGAGATTGCCCAACTCCTGGACAAGAAGAACCTCGGCTACACCCTGCGATCGGAAAACAGATGTTGCCAAACCGCGGTGTTTATCGTGGATTCCATCGGAGAACTGCCGGGGATATACCAGAAGACGGATCTGGTCATTATGGGTGGAAGCTTTTTGGAGGGGGTTGGGGGTCATAACATCATTGAACCGGCATCTTTCGGAAAATGCATTTTATGCGGAAATCATATGGAGAATTTTGAGGAGATTTACGCACTTTTCAAGGGCCAAAAGGCCCTTTCAACCACCAATCAGACCCGCCTCAGAGATGACCTTAAAACCCTCATATCCCACAAAGAAGAAGCCGATCAGATCGGCAGACGGGCGCTTGGGGTGGTCCGGAGGAACAAGGGGGTTACCGATAGGATCATTCGGGAGGTGTTCGGCGGCACACCGGTTCATTGAATGGCGGACCAAACAATAATAAATCATTTTGCAGCCATTGCCGTTACCGTGTTTTTAATGGGGGGAGATTCATGGGAAAACTGATGAACAGGGTCGCTATCATTACGGGCGGTGCCAGCGGCATCGGGGAAGCAACGGTCAGGCTTTTTGCCAAGGAAGGCGCAAAGGTCCAGATTGCCGATATCTTGAGCGACAGAGGTGAAAGACTTTCTCGGGAACTGGGCGATCGTGTCCGGTTTGAGAGAACGGATGTTCGCATAAACGCCCACGTGAAGCGATGCGTGGAAACCGCCCTCCATCATTTCGGCCGTCTGGACATCATGTTTAACAATGCCGGGATACCGGGGTCTTTTGAAGCCATCGATGAAGCGGCCATCGATACATTCGAAGACGTGATGGCAGTAAACCTCCGAGGCGTGTTCCTGGGCATGCGCCAGGCGGCGAGGATTATGAAAAAGCAAGGAAAAGGAACCATTATCAATACGGCAAGCATTGCAGGCCTCATGGTTGGCGCAGGCGGCCATGCCTATAGTGCTTCAAAAGCGGCGATTATTCATCTGACAAAGACGGTTGCCATGGAACTGGCCGATAGCGGACTGCGCGTCAACTGCATCTGCCCCGGCGCCATTGCCACCCCTTTCTTCGGCAAATCCGTTGGACTAGATGTCAGGGACGCAGACCGGACCGTTCCACTGGTGGACGCCGGATTGAAGCAAATTGAACCCCTGAAACGGGCCGGTCTTCCGGAAGATGTGGCCAAAGCCGCCTTGTGGCTGGCCGGCGAAGATGCCGGCTTTATTAACGGCCACACCCTCGTGGTGGATTCCGGAGTGAGTATGGGACGAACCTGGTCGGAACAGACGGCCGCCTTTCGGGAGCTCTCACGTTTGAAAAAGCTGGCCAAACGCAAGCGCTCATAATGGCCTGATTCTAGTGCGTCACGATCCCCTTTCAGGATCCGAACAATTTCGCCGGCCCAAAATCGGATCCCGTTCCAGGTAGTTCTCCCAGCGTCCCAGCTGCTTGTACATGGCGTGACCGTACCGAATCTGTTCCATGGTCAAAAGCCCACCGTCCAGATACTGGTAAATCTGCTTGAGATCAGGTTTCAAATAGAGCGAGGCAAACTGGCGGTAGAATTCCTCCCGCGGCAGACGGGTCGGCAAAACGGCGTGAAGTGTATCAAAACAGGTGTAATCTTCGGTGAGTAGATGGGGCTTCATCCGGCCATAAAGTGGGGTCCCCGGCAGCGGGGTAAGTACGGTAAACTGGGTATGGGTAATGCCGTTTTCATAAACATATTCTTTCAGCCGCTGGAATTGACCCTTTTTCCAGTCGGGCCAAACCACAAAACCGCCCCAGACCAGGATCCCGTTGGCCTTCAGAATACGGATCGCTTCATTGTTCGTATTCATTGAACTCTGTTTGTTCAACCGGGACAATTCCTGATCAGATACGCCATCAATGCCCAGCATGACGCACTTCATTCCAATTTCCGCCCATTTCTCCACGAGATTCGGATGGTTCACAACCGCATCGGCGCGACATTCCATGATATAGCTTCTTCTAATGCCTTCCCCTTTGATGCGATCTGCGATTTCCTGTTCACGTTTGGGATTCAACATGAAGTTTTCATCCACAAAAGAGACGTGATCCGTTGTGGTTTTTTGAAGCTCCTCGATCACCCGTGCGGCGCCCATCTGTCGGGTCCGCCCCCGGTAAAACTCCCATACGCTGCAAAACTTGCACCTGAAAGAGCAACCCCGCCCCGTGACACACGCGGTGTCGGGTTTATGAACCAGGAATGAATAGTCACTTCGGTGCTTTTTTACCAGGTCCCGCCGGGGAGATGGGATGACGTCGCCCGTCATCCGGGGGATGGTCCGGCCGTTGTGAACAAAAGACCCGGTACTGTCCCGCCATATGAGGTTGGGGACTTGCTTTAGATCTCCCTTGCTTTTTAGGGTTTCAATGAGTGCCGGAAATACGAACTCACCCTCCCCCAGGCAGATAGCATCGATATATGGGCGTTGGAAATCCTGGGGCACCAGTGTGGCATGGTGCCCTCCCACCACCGTGAAGACATCAGTTGCGCACTTTTTGGCCCGACGAAGAATGTCTCTGGCTTCGTAGACTTCGGTGGTCAGGGCCGTTACGGCAAGAATCTGGGGGGCAAACCGCGTGATCACCGTTTCCAGATCCGTGTCCAGCCGCAAATCCAGAATCTTGACATCATGTTCCGGAATCATTGCCGCCAGATGCTCAAGTGCCAACGGTTCCACCATGGCGATCAAACGAAAATCGATGGGGCCGGCATTGAAATCAGGTTGGACCAACAGAACTCTCATGGAGATGCCTTCGGTTTTTTTGGTTCAAAAGGGATTTCAGACACCTGGTTCACCACATGGACAAGGCATGAAGTTTTTTGAAAAGGCCCTCCTCTCTGAGAGGGATTTCAGACACCTGGTTCACCACATGGACAAGGCATGAAGTTTTTTGAAAAGGCCCTCCTCTCTGAGAAGGTTTTTTCGCGTATCGTATTGAACGATTTGTCCGTTATCAATGACCATGATGTTGTCCGCATTTCGAATGGTGGACATGCGATGGGCCACAATAATGGTGGTGCGGCCACGCCATAGGGACTTTAACGAATCATTGATCAGATGCTCCGACTCGGGATCTAGGGCCGAGGTCGGCTCATCCAAAATCAGCAGCCTTGGGTTGTATAGAAAAGCCCTGGCAATGGCGATTCTCTGACGTTGCCCCGTTGAAAGACGGTTTCCGTATTGTCCGATGGGCGTGTCATAACCCAAGGGCAGGCCCTTGGCAAACTGGTCCACATGGGCCGCTTTTGCGGCCGCAAGTATCTCCTCTTCAGTGGCGTCTTCATTTGCGAAAAGTAGGTTTTCCATTAATGTTGCATCAAAAAGAACCGGATTCTGGGGCACAAAGCCGATCTGTGACCGCAGGCTTTCGATGCTATATCGGTGGATGGGAAGCCCATCCACCAGAATGGCGCCTCTGAGAGGCGTCTGAAACCGGAGGAGGAGGTTGACCAGCGTTGTTTTGCCGGCACCGCTGGCCCCCACAATGGCCAGGGTCTCTCCCGGTTCCATTTTGAAATTGATGTCTTTGAGATGAAATCCGTTCTCATGATATCGGAAATGGACATTTTCAAAAGAGACCTCCCCTTTGATTTCCGGGAGCCCTGAAACGGCTTTGTCTTCAAGGGGCTCCAAGGATAGATCGAATATTTCATCAAAACGATCCATGGCCGCAAAGGTTTTGCCCATGAACCCAAATGAACTTGAAATCCTGGTGATGGGCGTAAAAACCAAAAGGAGGCATGTTACGAATGCGGTCAGATCCTGAACGGGCAGAAGCCCCCGTTCCAGCATCCAGGAGCAAATCAGTATCAATACACCGATGGTAATAAAGGTCTGGCAGGATATGATGGCGGGGTTAATGGCCCTCAACTTGTCCTGTTGATTCCGGGATTTAAGGGCTCGATTGTTAAGGTCAAAGAAGCGCCGGTCGGCAGCGTCTTCACGGCCGTAGCATTTTATTTCTTTAATCCCTCTGAGCGATTCCTCCACCATATTGTTGACGATACCCATTTCTTCCTGGGCAGTCTTGGCTTTTCGCCGAATGCGATCCAGAAAGTACTGAAATGCCCAGGCCATTGGAAGGATCAGCACCAGGCAAACGAGAGAAAGCAGAGGGGAGTACCAAAACATGGTTGCCATCAACCCCAGGGCGATCACGGCGTTGGGGATCAATGTAAAAAGGCCCTGCCTTATACCATCCCCCAACACACCCACATCATGTGTGATTCTTGACATCAAATCCCCTGTCCGTTTTTCCGTAAGGGTTCCCAGAGGCAGTTTGATCATTTTTCCAAACAGCCGACCGCGAACAGCGGCTTCAACAGCGTTTCCCAGGCGGAATTTTCTGAGTTCTCTTTCAAATTCAAAAAAAAGAATGGCGGTAAAGAGCACCAAACCCAACAAAAGGTGTTTGAAAAGCAGGGCAAAATCCTTCTTCAGCATGATTTCGTTGATGAGCAGTTTGGCCCAATAGGGCACTAAAAGAACCACCGCAGAAGAGACTCCCGCAAAAACAAGAACCAGAGTGAATTCCAGCCTGTTTTGCCGCAGAATACCGAACAAGGCTTTCAGCTGCTTGGATTTCCACCCCCTTGAAAACGGCAGTTCCACCGGTCAGACCTCAAAAGAAGCGGATACGCACTGGCCGCCCATGCCGTAGGAAACCGACATAAAGGCGTTTTTTTCACACGGCACATGGGCACTTGAGATCTGAAAATCCGCATACGCCGGTTCCGGTTTTCCGAAATGGAGGGTTCCGGGTACAAACCCGTCCCTTACGGCCTTTATACCCAGAATGACTTCGGCAAGATCGCTGGCCGCACCCAAATGGCCTGTGTAGGGCTTGAGGCCAGCGACGGGAATACCCGTGATCTCTTTGCCGAAAGCCGCACCCAAGGACGAAAGCTCGGAACGATCGCCTTCCACGCTCCCATCGCCGTGGGCCAGAACAAATGCCAGCTCTTTGGGGCTTATATCCCCCTCTTCCAAAGCCAACCGGATGGCCCGTTCACTGATTCTTTCCGGCACATTCAGCCCGCCGCAACGGGAGACTTGGATACAACCGGCCACGCCTTCAATGGCCGCGAGAATCTCCGCATCCCGCTTCCAGGCCACCTCATGACTTTCAAGCACCAGCGCCGCCGCACCTTCACCGGGGATGAACCCGTCCCTTCCCGCATCGAAAGGCTTAAAAGACGCCACCCCCCTATCACAGGAAGACAACATGTCCAAGCGATTCATTTCATAGCAGGCGATGTCCGCTGTCCAGTTACCGCAGCCCACCACCAGCGCCATATCCGTTTCTCCGTTTCGAATGGACCGAAAGGCCAGTTCCAAGGCATTCAGGCCGCAGGGAGAATCACTTGCAAGGCCTGCGTTGGCTCCTTTCAGCTCAAAAACGGAAGAGAGAAAACTGAAAGGATTGTTGTGCAGGGATTCCAACAGGAAAAAAGGGCTGACCTTGTCCATGCATGCCTTGTTGAGACGCTCACTATCAAAAGTCCCTGAACCTTCATCCAAGCCAACCTTCAATGCGGGAAACATGAATTCACATCCGGCATTGGTGTAATCTCCCGTAGCAACATAGAGGCCCCGCACTTCCGGTGAAACATGGGACAGGTGTGACGTGATCGGGTCAAGGGCCTCATGTGCCGCCACAAAACCGAAGATTCCGCTCCGATTGAGGTATTTCACCTGATTCATCACTTTGCGGGACACAATGGAAGGAAGATCAAAAGAAGAGACTTTTCCCAAGTATCGGCTTGCTAGATTGGGGCTGCCCGTGATCGGATACGGGCGGACTCCAGTGTCTTGCGCTTTCAGCTTGCGCCAGTTTTCTTGGACACCCTGCCCCATGGGCGTGATGAGACCCATCCCCGTTACAACGACCCGTCTCCTATTCATTTGAAACCACTTTCAACGTTTGATTCAGGACCCGATATCTTTGGCGCGCCTCTTCTACAGGCTCTATTTCATTGAGGGGAATCCTCAAGCCTTTAAAAAAAGCGGCTATCTTCTTCTTTTGCCCGACCGTTCCAACGCCCCGGTAGGTGGGCTGTGATGAGGGTGCCTCCGGCACGGGGCGAACTTCCAGCATCACCTGGTCGCCGGGAAGCACAAAGCCGTAATAACTGCACTTTTTGACCCGCCGCGGCAGAAACCAGTTTTCAAAACCGGAAGATCGGGCTTCCAGCCAGCCCGCCAGTTGAACCAGCGATTCCAGCAGCAGGCATCCCGGCATGACGGGATAGCCGGGGAAATGAAATGCCAGGAAATCTTCACTCATGGAGACGTTTTTGATCCCTTTAATGTAGTCTTTCGGCTTGCAGTCGGTAATGAGATCAACCATTAAAAAGCGCAATTTGATATTCTCTTTCAAAAACGGGGTTATGAAATACTGAGCCCGCCATCCACGCATATGGCCTGACCGGTAATATAATCGGATTGATCCGAAGCCAGGAAAACCACCAGGCCGGCCACATCGGAAGGGGCCCCATATCTTTCGGCAGGGATCTTTTCAAGCAGTTTTTTGCCGGCTCTTTTTCTGACCCGATCACTCATCTCAGTAACAATGAGGCCCGGCAAGACGGTATTCACCTGAATGTTCTTTCGCGCAAGTTCCACCGCACACGCCCTGGAAAAGGATAAGAGCCCCCCTTTTGCGGCGGCATAGTTACTCTGGCCTTTCCCCCCCCTGATGGCGCTGACACTTGCAATGTTGACAATCTTTCCCCGGTGGGCCGGTAGCATCATTTCACCGGCCTTTTGTGACACCAGGAATGCGCCTTTCAGGTTGACATCCAACACCTTGTCCCAATCGGATATGTCCATCTCCAACAGAAGCCGGTCTTTCAGAATGCCAGCGTTATTCACGACAATGTCCAGTTGGCGATGTTTCCGGGATATGAATGAGAACATCTTTTCAATATCCGGGGGGCTTGAAATATCCGCACGAAACAGATCCCCATTTAGGTTTTCACGCTTCAGCTCTCTCATGAGAGCTTCCGCCTTTTCCCTGGAACGGCTGAAATTGATGATGATTGTTGCGCCGGCCCGTGCGAGTGCATGTGCGCATTCCCGTCCTATCCCCCTGGCGCCGCCTGTTATCAGGGCGACCTTTCCGCTTAAATCAAGCTTCATTTTTCCCTAATGCCTCATGATGATTTCTGAAACCGTTTCTTAGGTCATGTTTTTTAATGGCCAGCGTCGCGTTCTGACCGCCAAAACCGAAGGAATTGGAGAGCGCCGCCCGTACCCTTCGGTTTTGTTTTACATTGGGAACATAGTTGAGATCGCATTTTGGGTCCGGATGCGTGAGATTAATGGTGGGATGCACCACATCGTCCCGCACACTTAGCACCGTATAGATGAATTCCGCGCCTCCCGCCGCGGCCATCAAATGCCCGATCATGGATTTGCTGGAACTGATGGCAAGCTTTGGGGCATGTTCTTTGAAAACAGCTTTAATGGCATTGGTCTCAGCCACATCATTTTGTTTGGTGCCGGTACCGTGGGCATTGATATAGTCGATATCGGATGGATTCAACCCGGCGTCATTCAGCGCCCGGACCATGGATCGTTGCGCGCCCACCCCTTCGGGATGTGGTGCCGTCACCTTGAAGGCATCCAGAGAAGAACCGTACCCAGCCATTTCGCCGTAAATCTTGGCCCCCCTCCTAAGGGCGTGGGATCTCTCCTCAAGAACCACAAATCCGGCGCCTTCGCCG
Source organism: Thermodesulfobacteriota bacterium (assembly GCA_028278625.1). The sequence continues at coordinate 7,608 of JANQDY010000220.1, read as the reverse complement.
ATCACCAGACCGGAACGTTTTCGGTCAAAAGGCCTGCATGCTCTTTTAGGATCTCCCGATCCCACGGTGGCAGCCTTTAAAAGGAGAAAACCGGACAGACCCATGGCATTGATCATTGAGTCGGCTCCGCCTGCCACCATAACGTCCGCCGTCCCTCTCTGGACATTTCGATAGGCCAAACCAATGGCTTGGGTTGCCGCAGCACACGCGGATGTTATCGTGCAGTTGGGTCCGTTAAGGCGAAACAGGCTCGAAATCAGTCCTGCGGCGCGGTTGGCGCTGTTTTTGATATTGGAATCCTGTTTGGCCTTATCGTATTCTTTGCCAAATCGATGATAATCGAAAGCATTCTTCTCATTTATCCATTCCGCAACATCCTCCAACCGGTACACACCGATGCCGGCGGAAGAAATAACGCCATATCGATGCCTTGGCCCATCCCGGATTCCCAGGCCCGCGTCCCGAATCGCCGATCTCGCGGCCCAGAAGGCAAACAACGTTCGTCTTTCACCGGCGCAGGACCCGCTGTTTTGAAACGCTTCGAATATTTTGCGCCGGCCGGACGCGGAGACCTCCCCCGCAGCCCTAAGGGTGAATGATTCACTCTGATGGAGGGACAAGGCGCCTATGCCGCTAATGCCCGCAAGGAGATTTCGCCAGTTTTCCCTCACCTCGATTCCCAGGGCCGTAGCGAGTCCGAGACCTGTCACCACCACCCTTTTTTCAGAACGGGTCATCCTAATTTAAAACCTATGGCGCCGTTTGTTTTAAGGAAGCGAACGCTTTGGACAATGACGCCGGGTCCGGAGACAAAAAATGACTATAAATCATACGGTCAATGGCGGCAATGGGTTTTCCTTCAACCCGCATTTCCCCTCTGCCGATGGAGTCGGTTTTTGAAGTTGAAATGATTTCGCCCAGGATATGGGCCTTGAAACCGGGTCCCAAGTCCGCCGCCATTTTCACCCCTTCCAGAATGGATATGATGGGGTGAACGACAAAATCATGGGAATAGGCAATCAACCACCCAAGCGTCTGGGCCATGGTTTCCATATAGATCACGCCGGGGACCAGCGGCCTTTTGCTGAAATGGTCCTGTAAGAACGCTTCCGATACTGAAAAGGCTTTCACCCCTTCTATGCGCTTTCCTTTCTCGATCTTTAAGATGCGGTCACAAAACAAAAATCGCAACTGAACAGCTCCTTTTTAATCACTTGAAGGCGTCTTTGGCTCCCCTTCCCCTAGAGACGTAAATTATTGCTAATCAAGGGCCTCCACAACCAGGGTGGCACAGGAACCCTCATCACTGCGGCAGTTGATCAGGACGCGGTCGATCTTTTTGCGTAAAGGGGCATCGGAAACCAGACGAAAACCCATATCTTCGGGCAACGGATGCGTATGCAGGGTACCGGGAATCACGTGGTTTTTCATCATTTCAACGGCCAGAACCGTATCGACGGCACCGGCGCCCGCCAGAAGGTTCCCCAATGCGCCTTTAGAAGAAAACACATGAACCTTGCCGTTACAACCCGCAAAAACGCTGCCGATGGCAGCGGCTTCCGCGCCGTCCCCATGGGGGGAGCCATCTCCGTGGGCGATGACCAGGTCAATATCCAGGGGCCGCACCCGGGCGTCCTCCATGGCATATCTCATGGCCCTCATAACAGCATCGGTGGTGGGCCCATTATGATTTTCCGCCCTCTCACATGAAGCGCCATAACCGGAAATGGCCGCCTTGAAAGGGACCTCCCTTCGGATGGCTGAAGCCCGTGACTCCAGCACCAAAACGCCGCACCCCTCGCCCAGAACCGTTCCTTTTCGCGCTTTCGAAAAGGGCCTGCAGGCCATTTTTCCGGAAGACGACGCTTGGTTCAAGTAGCCTAACGCGTGTCCCCTGGCAAGACTGATGGGAGATATGACCTCACTGACACCCCCGGCTAAAACAGCTCTGGCCCTGCCCTCCGAAACCACGTTTGCCCCTTCACCCAGGGCCTGGCAACCGGCATCTCCATGGGGCGAAAACACGGCATTTTCCCCTTGTATATTCAGGTGAATCGCCGCCTGGCACACGGCAATATTGTTCAGCATGGTAAGGGTTCTGAGTGGGTAGATTTCCCGGAACCCTTTTTCATAGAATTGACCGTATGAGAGCCTTCCACCGTCGTCTCTCGATTTCAAAACCACCTGCAGGGCTTCGTTCACGTCATAATCGATGGGTCCCATGCCCATGAAAATCCCGATATCCTGCGCACTGATTGGCTTGTTTCCGAGGCTTGAGGAATGAAATGCTTCCCTTGCGCAATGCATCAGCATTTTGGCGGAATCTTCCATTATTCTCGCGTCTCTCGGATGCATGCCCCAGTGGGATACGTCGATTTTAGGCGACTGGGCACCCACTCGACACGAAAACCCCGTTGCGTCAAAACCGGTAATGGTGCGCACCCCGTTTCCGCCGGACAACAACGCCTGTAAAACTTGGGATGCGTTGGTCCCCAGGGAACACATAAGACCTGATCCTGTAATCACAATATCTTTCATGATTTAAATCTTATCACCACATCTGAGCCGGCAATTCACTTCCATCGCCCGATGCAAAGACAGGCGTTCTGCCCGCCAAAAGCAAACGAATTGCAGAGGGAAATGGAATGTTCCCTTTGAACGGCCCGGTTCGGCACATACCAGAGATCACACTTGGGATCCGGAAATTCCTGATTGATGGTGGGCAGAATAACGGAACGCTCCATCCCCATGAGGGTCAGGATAAACTCGATGGGCCCCGCGGCGGCAATCCCATGACCCAACATTGACTTGTTTGAACTGACGGGTATGTCATAGGCTCTCTCCTTAAAAAGCCGTTTTATGGCTTTGGTTTCACAATAATCGTTTTTGCTGGTAGAGGTTCCGTGAGCGTTGATGTAATCAATGTTATTCGGCGTAAGACCCGCCTCACCAATGGCCTTCCCCATGGCCGAAACCGCGCCATCTCCCTTGGGATGCGTGTCGGTAATCCGATAGGCATCCGATGAGGATCCATAACCCAGTATTTCCCCGTATATGGATGCGTCCCGTCGGCGCGCATGCTCAAGCGCTTCCAGAACAACCGCTCCCGCTCCCTCGGAGAGTACAAAACCGTCCCTTTTTCGGTCAAAAGGCCGGGATGCTTTATGGGGTGCCGTACGACGTTCGGACAAGGCCCCCAGCAACGTAAAACCCACCAGCCCCGTCAGACCCAGAGACGCTTCACATCCGCCGGCGAGCATGACATCACACCGGCCATCCTGAATCATTCGATAGGCTTCTCCAATGGCCTGCGTACCGGCGGCACAGGCCGATCCCATGGAGAGATTCGATCCACCGCATGCAAAAATCCTTGAAATGACCGCGGCGGCGACGTCCGGTTTTCGATGATAGATGTTAAAGGCATCGTATCCCGCATGGGTAAGGCCTTCAAAATCCCACCTTCCGTCTTCTTGGTAATATTCTTGAAATGCGGCGATATCCATCAAATCGGCACTCTTGCCAAAAGTACCCATGGAAACCCCGATGCGATCCCGGTTCTCTATTTCCGCCAGTTTTGCCCGAATGGCCGCCTCACCAGACGCGAGCACCATAAACCGAATGGCTCTCGAAGACCCTTTGAAGAATTCACAATTATTTAATATTTCATCCGTTTCAAGGCGAGGGTCTTTGACTTCTCCCCCGATGCGACAAGGAAGGCCTTTCGTGTCAAATAGGGAAATGTAATCGATACCCGATTCTCCCTTGGCACAGCGGTCGAATGTCTCCACAGCCGTTCCGCCAAGCGGCGTCATCATGCCGTAACCGCTTACCACAACCCGACGTCTGGAACTCTTTGCGAACATCTTTTCGTCGAAAAAAGAACTAAAAAATTTTCTCCTCTTTCTGGGTCTTTTGAAGCCACGCCACGATGAGATCGTCTCCGGTCTGATAATTCGCCGGGGCATCGCAGGCACCACAAATGATATGGGTCCCATCCTCGGTTTTCCATTCCGACCGGCCACAGGAACCGCATACTTGGGGAAGCGTTTCAAGAATGTCCTTAATGGCCGAGGCAAGGGTACCCACCGTGATGAAATCGACCACTTCCTCCATGTCCATGCCGGGCTTCAGTTTTGGTGGCGCCCCTTCACCGAATCTCAGTCGCAGCAGCTTCACACCTTTATCCGTCAGACACCCATGATCGTCTATGGCGCTCCCTTCACCGAATACTTCCTCCGCATGTTCAAGTACCAGATGCCGCGCCATCTTGAAACCAAAGGTTTGTTCCAGATTGTAACTGATATCCAGAAAATCGAGGGATTCCGCTTCCAGATCCAGCGTCAGAACACTCTCCGGCGTGATAGACGCTTCATCCACGCCCAGGGCTTTTGATATGGCTTTCTTCAGTTCCAAAAAAACACGTTCATCCCCAATGATTTCCAGACCCATACATCCTCCACCAACTCTTCATCCTTAATTAATCTAGAGCAATCCATAAAGCGTATTGCCGAGACCGCGATCCACCACCACGGTCTGACCACATATTCCGTTACTCTCCGCCCTGCATAGAAATGCCGCCACATTGGCCAATTCTTCCGGAAGGACAAAGAGGTGCTCCGGCAGTTCCACAACGCCCTCCCAATAGAGCCGCAATGTTTTGAACGCATCCGTTTTGACAATTCCCCCGCAAACACCGTTGACGGATATCCCTTTTCTTTTAAGGCTCATTGAACAATCGCGCACCACGGTCTCCATGGCCGATTTCATGCTTCCCAATGGATAAGAAGGATTGTAAAACCGGCTACCGAGGCTCGAAATGAAGACAATGCTCCCATTTACCTGTTCCAGCAAGGGCACGGATTCCTGAATACAGAAAATGTGCCCCAGGTAATTGGTGTTCACAAGGTCTTTAAGCTCTCGCTGAAACAGTTTTTCAACGGGCTTAAAGGGTGCCCTGGCGGCATTGAGAACGAGAATGTCCAATCGGCCGAAATGGGATTTGGTTTTTTCCACGGCCTCCCGCACCTGCTCTTTTCGGGAAATGTCGCATTGGACCCTTATGGCGGTACCGCCCCCGTGTTCTATTTCCCGGACGAGACCCTTTGCCCGGTTTTCCGAACCCCCTCCCTGCTTTCGGTGGGTGATGACGACACCTGCGCCGAGTGCGGAGAATTTTGCGGCGATGGCAGCACCGATGCCGCGGGCGCTTCCCGTAATAAAAGCGGCCTTTCCGCTAAAGGGAAGATCGCTCATGTTTCAATACCGCCTATGGCATCATTTGCCTGAATCATTTCTTTTCACATCTTCTTCAGCAGCTGATTAGCGGCGGTGAGCATGGGATCCCATACCGGACCGAAGGGCGGGGCATAGGCCATATCGCTCTGGCTGAAGGCCAGAACACTCATTCCGGCGTGGAGTGCAACGGCCCCTGCATTGATGCGGTGGGCCGCACCTTCACGACCCACCATCTGGATACCCAGAAGACGGCCCGAGGTCCGGTCTCCCACCATATGAACGGCAATGGTAGATGATCCGGGATGTGCATAGGCCCGGCTTCTGCTTTTGATGGTCACGGTGACGGGATCAAATGCCCCATTGGCGGCTTCTTGAGTGTTCAGTCCCGTACTGGCCACCTGAAGATCAAAAACCTTAAAAACCGCCGTCCCGGCAATTCCCTGAAGCTTTACGGTCCTGCCGGTAATATGATCCGCCACGGCCCAGCCACCCCTGTTGGCCCAAAGGGCCAGGGGAACCCAAACCTTTTGACCGGTCACCACATGGTATGCATCGGCACAGTCTCCCGCGGCGTAAATACTTTCATCCGAGGTCAAAAGAGTGCGATCCACTGAAATGGCCCTTCCGGCGCCCAATTCGATTCCCGCTTCTTCGGCAATGCGGCTGTTGGGCCGAACCCCCACTGAGACCAGTACCATCTCTCCTTCCAGTGTGATGTCGGGACAAACCACCGCTAAAACGCCATCCTTTTTTTGGATCCTCGAAACCGCGTGGCCCAAGTACAGGGACACCCCTTCTTTCTCCAGTTCCTCTTTCACCATGGCGGCCAATTGCGCATCATAGCGGGGCATGAATATTGGTCGCGGTTTGACCATTTTGACGACGATGCCTCTTGCGCGAAGCGCCTCCGCCATCTCCAGCGCAATGTAACCCATCCCAATGATCACGACGGTTTTAACGTTTCGCTCATGAATGAACCGTTTGATGCGCTTTCCGTCCCCAAGACTCTTGAGCGTCAGTACGCCGGGTAGGTCAAACCCCGGCAACTCCGGCACGAGGGCGGAAGCACCCGTTGCAATGAGAAGCCTGTCATAGGAAAGGGAAAATGGATTCCCGCTCTCCGTTCGGCCGGAGACGGTCTTTTCGGCGGCATTGATCGCCTCCACAAGATGGCCGGTCCTGAGATCTATCCCCTGCTTGCGCCTGAAAACGGCCGCATTTCTAACCACCAGATCATCCATGGGCCGATCTGGGTCAGCGATATTGTAGGGCATGCCGCAGGCACTGTAGGACACATCCCCGGTTCCCTCAAGGACCGTCACGTCCATCTCGGGCAGATGTCTTTTCGCCCGGCTGGCGGCACTCATGCCGGCCGCGTCTCCGCCTATCACCACAAATCGCATGGCTCTCCTCCTGTCCGGAAAGGGGTATCCTTTCTATAGGCTGCCCCCCATTTCTCAGAGTTTTGAAAGGTATCATGCCTGAATCGGTGATCCAACCAAAACAAGGAATTATCCCATCAGGAATGGTTAATCAACAGAAATATTGTTTTATTGAGTGGGAAAAGGAGCACCCGTGTCCATTTGGGGGTGCGGGAAGGGTCAGGGGAAGGGCCACAACACAGCCCCACCCCGTTTTTCGGCTTGGTCGTGCCAGGGTCTGACCAATGAAATTACCTTATGCGGTATGATTTTTCCGCATCTGAGGGGGTTTTCCGGTATTCGGTGATCTTGAATTTGCCGGTGTACTTGTTCACAAAGGGATGGCCGGCCGCGGCCCAGCCCACAACACCTTTATTGTAGAGCCAGACGTTTTTGTAACCGTATTTATAGAGAAATCCCACGACATATTTGGCGCGATGGGAAGTGCGGCACCAAATATAGATTTCCGCGTTCGGATCCTTGATTTTTTTCGGAATGGTGTACATGAGACCCGAATTGATGTGATCCGTTCCTTCAATATGAAAGGCATCGAATTCAGGGTAACTTCTCACATCGATCAGATAGGCCTTTTTCTTGCCTGCCATAACATCCTGGTAAACTTTAAGAAATTTGTCCACGCCAATGATCTTATCGGCCGGAATCAGTGCCGCGAACTCCGCATTTACTTTCTTTTCCGCAGCTCTCAAGGGGTTATCTCCCGCAAAAGCCAGTGTTGATATGCTCAGAAGAAACATCAAGCCAAGTGCAACAAAAATCCGCTTATTCATTCTAAAACCTCCTTTTTTCTAATGCATCCGACAAATAAAAAAACCTCAAGGTATGTTCGACAGGCCCCGGAATAATCGGGCGTGACCACCTCCTTTCGCTTCCGGGCTCGTAAATTTTGTCAAGTATATGCAATGGACCATCACGCGTCAAGGCAGTTTGCCCG
>JANQDY010000200.1 GCA_028278625.1 Thermodesulfobacteriota bacterium | reverse complement strand
CCCTTCGGGTGTCAGATCCGGACGGTGGCACAGGGTGGGTATGGCGATTTCCGCATCCTGGGCCGCTTTCAGTATCGTCGTCCCTTCAAGTACGGTCAGCTTACGACCATCCATTTCAATTTCTACTTTGCTCATCTTCTCACCGCCTTTAGTGACTTATTGTTTGAAACGCTGTTTCATAATCAAAAGAAACCTTTGTCAACGCATGTATTTCCATGTATTCCGGCTAGCGGGCCATCCATCCGCCGTCAACGGTCAGCACGGTTCCGTGAACATAATCGGATGCCGGTGAGGCCAGGTATATGGCAGCCGCCGCGATGTCCATGGGATCCCCCCATCGGCCGGCGGGCGTCCTGGCCAAAAGGGCCTTGGACCGGTCGGGGTCATTCATGAGCGCTTCAATGAGTTCCGTGGCAATGTATCCCGGCGCAATGGCGTTTACATTGACCCCCTGGCCGGCCCACTCATTGGCAAAGGCTTTGGTGATGCCGGCAACACCGTGTTTGCTGGCGGCATATGCCGGAATCAGAATCCCCCCTTGAAAGGCCAGGACCGAGGCGATGTTGACAATCTTCCCTTTTCCCTTTTCAAGCATCACTCTTCCCGCGGCCTGAGAGAGAAGAAAGCTGGCGCTTAAATCGATTTCCAGGGTGTTATCCCAGTCTGATTCGGAAAAGTCCTTGGCCGGCGTTCTGGGGCACATACCGGAATTGTTCACGAGAATGTTCACGTCCCCCAAACCCGCCAAAACCGCCGGAATGACGGCTTTTGTTTCAGACCGTTGCGTCAGGTCGGCCCTATGATGCATGTATCGGCGGCCCAGAGCGCGTACTCTGTTTGCCACATCGTCATGGGGGGTTCGGCTGACAACGGCAATGTCGGCGCCTGCCTCGGCCAGGGCGACGGCGATGGCCCTGCCGATACCTTTGGTACCGCCCGTCACCACGGCCACCTGTTCTCCAATTTGAAATTTATCCAGAATCATGCGATCTACTCCCGTTTCAAATGAAAAACCCGGTTCAACTAATCGGTTGCCTCTTTCAGAAGTCCGAATCTTTCCATGTTTTCATCGGCCAGGGCCTGAATGGCGGCAATTTCATCCGGTTTTCCCTCGCCGGCCACCATGTGGCGAAACCGTTTCTGTGATTTCAGGTATTCTTCCACCGGCAGTTGCTTTTTGATCTTTCGAACCTTTGTGACCTTTCCTTCTTCCATCTCAAAGAGAGGCACGAGGCCCGTATTCACACCCAGGCGCGCTACCTCGAGGGTTTGATCGGACCCAAATCCCCATACCGACGGGCAGGTGGTGTCTATTTGAATGTAACGGGGGCCGTGGTATGTCATGGCCTTTTTGACTTTTTTCTGAAGATCTTTGAGATATGCCACCGATGCGGTGGCAACATAGGGAACACCATGGGCCGCCACGATCATGGGGAGATCCTTTTTGCGCTGAATCTTCCCGGCGGACCGGGTACCTGACGGATCCGTAGTGGTGGATGAGTATAGGGGACTGGCGCTGCTGCGCTGTCCACCGGTGTTCATGTAGGCACCGTTGTCAACGCAGATGTACAAAACGTCGTCGCCCCGCTCCAGCATTCCTGAGAGAGCGCCAAAACCGATATCAAAGGTGGAACCGTCCCCGCCGATGGCGATCACCCGTTCCTGATCCCGGCCCTGGGCTTCCAGGGCGGCAACCACGCCGGTGGCGATGGCCGGCCCGTTTTCGAAGAGATGGTGAATCCAGGGGACACGCCAGGGAGAATATCCGTAGGGCGAAGTAAACGTCTCCAGGCATCCGGTGGGGGTGACCACGATCACTTTTTCTCCGGTGGCATTTAGAATGTGGCGAACCGCCAGTGCCATGCCGCAGCCATGACAGGCGCGATGTCCCGATTCAAACAGTTGTTCTTCTCTTCTGATGGCTTCTTCGCTCATGACCGGTCCCCCTGCAATATTTTCTCAGGATTGAGGTCCACCCATTGGGGCGGTATTGGCACTGTTCCTTCAGTGTCGGCCGTTTCCATCTGTTCAAAGAGCCTGCCGATCACATCGACGTTTATCTCACGACCTCCCACGCCGGCGATAAAGTCCATCACCATTGGCGCACCCGCTCTGCCACAGATGCCGGCTTTCAGATCCATGGCCACGGCTCCCTGACTTCCCATGGAATAATTGGCTTCCATGACGCCAACCACTTTGGCCTTTTGTACCGCATTCCAGATGTCTTCAAGAGGGAAGGGCCGATAACAGCGGATGCGAACAAGACCCACTTTTTTTCCTGCTTCACGAATTCGGTCCACCGCTTCTTTGGCCGTTCCGGCCACGGAGCCCATGGCGGTCAGAATATAATCCGCATCTTCGGTACGGTATGTTTCGATAAGACCACCGTGATCACGGCCAGTCACGTCGGCCAGTTCGGCAAAAACTTCCTTGATCCGTTTCTTGCCGTATTCCATGGCCGCCTGGATTGCGTATTTGAACTCCATCAGTTCGTTTTCTTCGGCGTAGGATCCCCAGCTTTTGGGATCATCGCAGGTGAGATAGTGGGGCGGCTTAAAGGGGGGCAGAAACCCGTCAACGGTTTCCTGCTCCAAAAAGGTCACCGGTTCATAGGAATGGGTGAGAATCCAGCCGTCCATACAGACCATCACCGGCAAAAGAATGTTCGGGTCTTCGGCGATTTTAAAGGCGGCAATGTGGGTATCATAGGCTTCCTGGCTGCTTTCCACGTAAATTTGAATGATTCCCGCATCCCGCAGACTCATGGTGTCCTGATGGTCCACCTGAATGCTGATGGGGGTCGATATCTGACGGTTCACGCCGGTAATGACGAAAGGAAGTCGCATGCCCACACTGGCGTAGATAACTTCCGTCATGAGGAGAAGACCCTGGGAGGCTGAAGCCGTATAGGCCCGGCTGCCGGCGGCGGAAGCACCGCTGATGACGCTGGCGGCGGAAAACTCCGATTCCACCCGCACGTATTGGGCTTCCAGTTCACCATTTGCGGCCATTCGGGCCAGGGATTCCACGATATGGGTCTGGGGGCTGATGGGGTAGGCCGATATCACCTGAGGCCGGCAGGCTTTTACGGCAAAGGAAACCGCCTCGGACCCTTCTATCACTTTAACAACGCTCATTTTTATTTCTCCTCTCTGACCATTGAAATGGCATCCGTGGGGCACTCAAAGGCACAAAGCCCGCACCCTTTGCAATAGTCGTAATCTATGACGTAAGCCTCATCCACCACGTGAACCGAACTGTCGGGACAGACGCTTTCACACAGGCCGCAGGCTTTGCATTTTTTCATTTCCACCACCGGACGCTGGTCTCTCCAACTGCCGGTTTTGTATCCGAGAGAGGTGCCGCCTTTAACCACCGCACCGATTGTGATTTCCATAGCATTATTCTCCTGTCAGCATTCCGTGGCTTTTTTCCACCACCAGAGCATTCTTCTCACCCAGAGATCCGGGGAATTTGCTTTTGACTGCCTTCAAAACGGCGTTCAGGGTGAGTTCGCCCGTCATGGCGGCAAAAGCACCCAGTAAAGCCGTGTTCATAATGGGCCGGCCCAATATTTCCCGTGCCAGGTCTTCCGCCTTGAAGGTAAAGACCCTCAAATCACCGCCTAAAGGCAGCTCTTCCGTGTTTCTGTCCGTGTTTACAAGGATCATTCCTCCCGGTTTCACGCCTTCGGCCACGTTGACTTCATTTAGAATGGTAACATCCTGCAAAATGGCATAATCGGCCTTGGCGACCCGGCTTCTAAGGCGAATGGGATGGTCGTTCAGACGGCAAAAGGCCATGATCGGTTTTCCTCGGCGCTCACCGCCGCCGCCCAGAAATGGAAACGCCTGCCCGTATTTACCGTCTTCAAGTGCCGCAATGGCCATGAACTGGGCAAGCACCAGGGAGCCCTGACCGCCTCTTCCGTGTATGCTGATTTCTTTCATTTGTCCTCCTAGGTTTCAATATATGAAACAAGGTTTTGCAGTTTTTCCAAAAAAAAGATCACCAGTGCATTTCCGATGAAATGGCCTTGGCGGTTTCGGTGACCATTTTTATCAGTTCCCGATTAATGCGGTCCATGGTCATGGTAAAAATGGATCCGGTGATGCTGACGGCCGCCTGTATATGCCCTCCCGCTCGAACGGGGGCGGCCACGCACCTGGCGCCTTCGTAATATTCCTCGTTATCAATGGCGTAACCTTGTTTCCTGATGTTTTCCAGCTCTTCCATCAACTGTGCGAACGACGTGATGGAATTCTTACCGTACACCCGCAGGGGCCTGTCCTTATACATCTCTAGAATGGTTTCCCGGGTAAGCTCCGACAGCAGAATCTTGCCGCTGGCGGCGGCGTGAGGATCGGTTCGAAATCCGATATAGGTGGCCAAGGTTAGCCCGACAAGGGGCTCCTGGATTTTGTCCACGCAGACCAGATATCCGCCCTGCAGGATATAGAGGTGAACCGCCTCATTGCATTTCTGGTGCAGTTCCCGCAAATGCTTGTGGGCGATCATCCGGATGTCGATATTGTCCAGAATTACTTTACTGATTGACAAAAACTTAAATCCCAGACGGTACTTCCGGCTCTCGGGATCCTGAGTGACATAATCATAGGGGAGAAAGGTGCTCAGCATATGGTGGATGGTGCTTTTGGGGTAGCCAAGGGCGCCGGCCAACTCAAGGAGGCTCAGGCCTTGGGGATGCCTGATGAGCTGCTCCAAAACCTGGAGGCTTTTATCTAGGGATGAAAGCTTCATATAAGAGATGCCCGTTTCAGATTTTGAAAGAGTGTTTCATAAGATACTGCAACCCTGAAATCCTTGTCAATGTTTTTTTGGTTAGGATGATACTGATAAACACAAACCATTTTGCGAGACCATTATTCCGGCTGCATCAGAAACTTTGCAGCCTTTAGCAGAAATTCAACAAAGATTCAAGGGCCTGACAAAACGTCTTCCAGATCAGCGCCTTTTTTGGGTTTCGTCGCTTAGACCCGCGTTTCTTTCCCCGCATTTTCCAATTTGGCCGATCTATACGGCCAGATACCGGTGTACCAGATTTCGGTCCTGCCAGATGTCGCTCATGGGAGCGTCGAACACCATGGACCCTTTGTCGATAATATGACCATATCCGATGATTCTTCGGGCAAAGTTGACGTTCTGATCCGCCACCAGAATTGTCAGTCCTTCCTGGCCGATCTCCACTATTTTTTCTCCCAGCGTTTTAACGATTAAGGGCGCCAGCCCTTCGGTGGGCTCGTCCAAGAGCAACAGGTCCGGCGCACACATGAGTGCTCTTCCAAGGGCAAGCATCTTCTGTTCACCGCCGCTGATGTGGGTGCCCCCCTTTTCCGCTTTCCCCTTGAGTACCGGAAAGAGTTCGTAAACCTTCTCAAGGTTAAAGGGGGAATGTCTTGCATATTTTCCCTTTTTGACACCGATCATCAGGTTTTCATAAACCGAGAGCGGTGCGAAGATCTGCCGGTCATCAGGGACCCACGCAATGCCCCGTTTGGCCACCCGATACCCAGGCATCCCGGTGATATCTTCCCCTTTAAAACGGATGGTGCCCTCTTTGGGAGGCGCGAGTCCCATGATGGTTTTGAGTGTTGTGGTTTTTCCGGCGCCATTTCGACCCAGGAGTCCTGAGATGACACCCTTTGGCACCGTCATCCGGATATCAAACAGGATGTGGCTTAACCCGTAGAAGGTGTTGATGCCTTCCATTTCCAGGATATTCATGCCTCTTCTCCCAGATAGACTTTTCGCACCATTTCGTGGTTTCGAATCTCCTCCGGTGTTCCGTCGGCGATCAGCGCCCCCGTATGGAGCACCAAAATGCGTTGGGATACGGAGAACACCACATCCATATCATGTTCCACAATGACGAAAGTGGCCCTCCCTTGACGGGCAAATCGAACCAAATGGGCCATGATATCCGCCTTTTCCACTTTATTCATGCCCTGGGTCGGTTCATCGAGGAAGATGATTTTCGGATGGGTGGCCAGTGCAATGCCCACTTCAAGCTGTCGCTGTTCTCCATGGGAAAGATGGGCCGCTCTCAGTTCTCTTTGCCGGCCGAGCCCAACTTCCTCCAGAATCTCACACGCTTCAGCATGAATCGGTTGGTCCTTTCTGAGGCTTCCGAAGAAACGCATGTGTTTGCCGTAAAAGGATATCAGCGGAATTTGAATGTTCTCGATCAATGAGAGCTCTGGAAAAATATTGGTGATTTGAAAGGATCGGCAGAGCCCTTTCCTGATTCTGGCTGCCACATTGAGATGGGTGATTTCCTCGTCTTCAAAAAAGATGGCACCGGAATCCGGTTTCAGACTGCCGCTTAGAAGATTTATCAAGGTGGTTTTTCCAGCGCCGTTAGGCCCTATGATTGAGGTCAGAATACCTTCTTCAAACTCAAGACTCACATTGTTGGTGGCCAGAAATTCATCACCAAATCGTTTCGTTATGTTTTCGGCACGTAACAGCATTGTTCAGGGACCTTTCTCAAGATGATGAAGATGGCCTCACCCTTTTTGTAAAACCCTCCAGAAACCCCATCACGCCTCCCCGAAAACCGATGACCAGGGAAAGCAGAATAATTCCGAACACCAGAAGCCATTCCTGGGTGAAACGAACGACCAGTTCTTTGATGATAACAAATAGAACCGATCCTACAATGGGCCCAAAGAAGGAGCCGATCCCCCCCACGAGGGTTACCATGATGGGTTCGGCCGAGCTTTGCCAGTCGGCGATGGTGGGAAACATGGTGGATTCAAGACATGCATAAAGGCCGCCCGCCAGGCCCGAGAAAAGACCTGCCAACGTAAAAATCATGAGGCGGGCACGCTTTACCGCAATACCGGCGAAACGGATTCTGTTTTCGTTCTCTCTGATTCCCTGGATGATCATTCCGAAATGGGAGTTGACGATCCGATACATGGCGCAGGTTCCCAGGGCCACCCAACCCAGAACAAAGTAGTAGTAATGGTGGAGAGGGCTGAGATCAATGAACCCCAGGAAGGTTCCCCGCGGGATGCCGCTCAGACTCTCGGTACCACCGGTCAAGCTCTTCCATTTGTAACAGATGAAATAAATGAGCATTCCAAAGGCCAAGGATAGCATGGCAAAATAGATTCGCGTTCTTTTCACACAGAAAAATCCCACCAAAACGGCGAACAAACCACTCATGAACATTCCAAATAGGATTCCCAGCACGGTATCCGAGGTCCAGTGCATGAGAGCCAGTCCGGCGGCATAGCCCCCCACTGCGTAAAAGGACGCCTGGCCGAAGGATAATAATCCGGTGTACCCAAGGAGCAGATTGAAGCTCAATGCAAAGAGGGAAAGGATCAGAATTCGAATGCCCATATACGTGAGATAGGCACTGTTAAAGAGAGGCACGGTACACAGCGCCGCCAAAACCAGCAGAACCCACAAAACCGGTTTGTTGAAAGGGGTTCTCCTTGTAGCGGTATATGATTTCATATTCTCTGCAATCAACTGTTTTTCCATATCATTTCTCGCAGGGCCAGGGCTTCTTCCATGCAGCTCCAGAAAACTCACTGCAAAAACATCCCATAAGAACGGCTACTCTTCCACGGTTCCAAAAAGGCCGGCCGGTTTGGCCAGCAAAATGACAATCATGGCCAGATAGGGCAGGGCGGGCGCCAGTTCCCCCATCCACAAAATGCCAAAGGAATTGACCAGGCCCAGAATGATGGCCCCCAGAAACGCCCCCAGAAGGCTGCCCAATCCTCCGATCACTGCAACAATAAAGGAATTGATAATGATAGCGGTTCCCATTCCCGATGAAATGGTCTGAATGGGTGCGGTCATGGCGCCCCCCAGCGCCGCCATGAAGCTGCCGATTCCGAATATCAGGGTGAAGAGCCTGGGAACATTGATCCCCACGGCATTGCTCATTTCCCGGTTGTAGGCGGCGGCCCGCACGCACCGGCCCAGTGTGGTTTTCTTGAGAAGAAACCAAAGAAGCAATGCCACCAGAATGCCGACGATGATAATGAAAAAATAGTACTTGGGCACGAATCGGTTCATGATCGGGATGACGCCCTCAATTGGAATACTGACCGAAACGTACAAGGATCCGTAGATGATCTTGAAGAGATTGTCCAGTATCAGGACAAATGCATAGGTCATGAGAAGTTGGTAGGTGATGTCCTGACCGTACAATCTTCTTAAAAACAGAAATTCAATTGCCATCCCAATGATTCCCACGGCCAAGGGCCCCAGAAGAAGGCCCATCCAGAACTGGTTTCCACACAGAGCGGCAAACGTGTACCCCAGAAACGCCCCCATCATGTAAATGCTGCCGTGGGCGAAATTGAGAACCCCGAGCATCCCGAAAATGAGCGTCAGACCGGATGCCACAAGCCAGATGTTCATTCCATAATAAATGCCGACAATGCTCGTATAGACAAAAGTGTCCATCTTTTTCCGCGTAGGTCCTGATACCGTTTAAAATGGATATCACCGGTTCATACGGTTCCGGATGATACCCATCTCCGGTATTCGAACCCTCCTATTTTTTGTAGGGGACGTAAGGAATTTGGGGATACTCGCCCGGACCCGGCGGTGTCGCATATTCGGGCGGCGGACTGGGCCAATAGAAGGGCCATGGTTTGATGACCCAGTCGGTCAGCACCGGCATGGGATATCGGGGGTCGTGTTTGATTCGCCCCCAGGGGACGGAATATGCACAGGCATGATCGGATGGTCTGATCCACCTGGTGCCGGCAGGGCTCTCGAAAGCAAGACCTTCCATGGCCGATATGATTTTATCCACATCATCGACGGTACCTGCCTTTTCGCAAGCCGCTTTGTACATCAGGATGGCGGAATAATTCCCCTCGGAGGAATAATGGGGATACCGATTGAATTTCTTGACGAAAGACGTGACAAAATCAAAATTGGTTTTGGTATTGGGATATTGGAACCAGTACCGGCAGGAGCCCCAGCATTTTTCCGGGTACTCTTTTCCAAGTCCGTAAAGCACATCCATTCCGGCACCCATGCCCGTCAGCCACCCCTTGATCTTGTGGAACATGCCCATCATTTTGGCCTGTTTAATGCAGCTGACCAGTTCTCCGCCCCATTCCGTTGAAAAAATCGCATCAGGATCCGCGGACATGGCCTTGCTCAAATGGGGTGTGAAGTCGGTGGTGCCGTAGGGGACCCAGGTCTGCCCCACAAATTTGATATCACCGCCGAATTTCCCAAGGAAATTCTTGAACATTTCCCAATTCTTGTAGCCGTATTCCTCATCGGGACCGATCATGAACCATCTTTTGGCCCCCAGTTTGGCGGCGACGAGACCACCGGCATAGCTGTCCTGATAGAACGGCTGTTCACTTCGAAAAAGGTATTTGATCTTTTTCTTGTAAACCAGGACCTCGTTAAGGTCCGGGGTGGCAGCGTGGGTAACGATAAAGATCTTTTTCAATTCCGGAAGGGTTTCAGCCACGGCTTTTGCCAAAGGACTGGAGTCAGTTCCCATGATAAAATCAGCTCCCCAGTCCTGAACAAAATAGCGGGCATTTTTGACGCCAATGGCGGGATTCAGCTCCGAATCGCGGTATTTCATTTCAATGGGGTGACCCAGAATGCCGCCCGAGGCGTTGATATGCTCTTTTGCTAGCTCACAGCCTCTCTCCTGGTACTCACCATAACCGGCCAAAGGTCCCGAGAGGATCGCCTGCATCCCCACCTTGATGGGCCTTTTGGCTTTGCCGTAGGCCTTTGTGATTTTACCGGCGGCACCCAGTCCGATGGTAGCTCCGATGCCGGCGACGCCGGCTGTTTTCAGAAACGACCTGCGATCGACATTCTGCGGTCCTGATCTCTTTTTTTCCATATCCATCTCCATTACGCAAAAGTTTCTGTAGAAAAACGCTGTTACAATCGCTCAAAATGCGCTCTAAAATCCGTGCGCCACCTATTTGTTGGTTTCCACCTCCTTCCTTCTTGATAACGCCTGAAGTTTCAAATAATGAAACGGCGTTTTTGTATGAGCCCAAAAAAAAGCCTCAGATCATTTCATGAAAAACAGGGACTCCCTCTAAATGCAAATCCGCACCTGTAAAATAATACTGTTATTGGCTTCCGGCCTACCTGACGACTGCCGTTCAAGCGTACGCGAGGCCATGGCGGCAAGCTGAGTCGTGCTCACCCCGAAAACGACCTTCGGAACAAGCGTTTCATATAATGAAAAATTGTTTCAAGATTTATCGCAAATCAAATAATTCTTGTCAAGGATTTTTTTGGGTTGTCCCTTTTTACAGTTGTAAGATCTATCCGCTGAAAGTGATCATGGCATCCCCGGTATCAACCGCCTGACCGCTTTCAACATGAATATCGCCAACCACCCCGTCCCGTGGCGAGGCAACACCCGCTTCCATCTTCATGGACTCTATTACCACAAGGTCCTGTCCTTTATAGACCCGCTCTCCCGGCTTTACGCTGATATCCACCACGAGACCCGGCATGGGGGAAACGAGCAGGTTGTCTGAAGCGCCCCTTTTAATTTTTGGCATGTAGCGGGCCAGTTCCCATTCGCCCGGGGTATATATCTCAAGGGTTCCGGTAAGGCCGCAATGGGCGACCCAGATGAAGTTCTCCCTGTACTGCATGAGGAAGTAGTTTGTTTCCCCGTCGATCTCAAGGCGCAGGCGGCGGCGATAAAATTCAAAAGGCGGGGTTTTGACGCTGTACTTGTGATCATTGATTTCAATCTCCCATTGCTGGGAATCCATTTGGCCCATGAGTCGGATATGGTAAACATGATTGTCGCCTTTGACCACATAATGGGTCCACGGGGTTTCTTCGTGGATCTGGCCCACCCGTGAAATCATCGGCTTCAAGGATTCCCGAACCAGATTCTTACGATTGTGAAAGACCAGGGTGGCGGCGATGACGGTCCTCTCCCGGTTTTCTTCCGGATCTTCGAGGATCATCTTTCCATGCTCAAAATGATCTTCAATGAAGCGGGTCGACAGATGACCTTTTACAAATGCGGGATGGTTGATAATCGCGTTGGCAAAATGAACGTTGGATACGATTCCCTCCATATGGAACCGGTTGAGGGCACTGACGAGCCGTTTTCTCGCTTGTTCCCGGGTTTCGCCCCAGCAAATGGCTTTGGTCAGCATGGAATCGTAATAGACGCTGATATTGCTGCCGGCGCTGATGCCGCTGTCAATGCGGACGTGTTTTCCGCGGGGTTCGGAATAGCGGGTGATCATTCCCGTGGAAGGGAGAAAATTTCGTTCAGAATCCTCCGCACAGACGCGCGCTTCAATGGCCCAGCCGCTGATTTGGATATCTTTCTGACCAAAGGGCAGGGGCTCCCCTGCGGCAATGCGCAGTTGCAGTTCCACCAGGTCCTTGCCGGTGACCAGTTCCGTCACCGGATGCTCCACTTGCAGCCGGGTGTTCATTTCAAGGAAAAGGAACTCACCCGCGGGATCCAGAATAAACTCAACAGTACCGGCGTTAACATATCCCGCCTCCCTCGCCAGAGCACATGCCAATTCCCCGACCCGATTTCTCGTTTCAGCCGTTAAAGCCGGTGAGGGGGCTTCTTCAATGACCTTCTGATACCGTCGCTGGATGGAGCATTCGCGCTCGCCCAGAGAGAGCACCTTCCCCTCGGCGTCTGCCATGATTTGAACTTCGATGTGACGGGGGTTTTCAACGAATCGTTCGATGAAGAGTCTGTCATCGCCAAAGGCCTTGCGCGTTTCTTCCTGTCCCGCCTTTAACGCCTCCATCAGCCCTTCCTTCTGAAAAACGATGCGCATGCCGCGACCGCCCCCTCCGGCAGCCGGTTTGAGCAGAATCGGGTAACCCACTTGAGCGGCGATACTTATAATGGAATCAGGATCGGAAAGGGGTTCATTGTGTCCGGGAACCGCCGGCACTCCGGCCTTGGCGGCCAGGGCCTTGGAAGCGATCTTGTCGCCGAGGGTGGCAATGACGCGGGGCGGAGGGCCGATATAAATCAGACCGGATTCGGCAACCATTTGGGCGAACAAGGCGTTCTCGGAAAGAAAACCGTAACCGGGATGAATGGCCTCGCATCCGGTTCGAAGGGCTGCCTCAATGATCTTCTCTTTGTTCAGATAAGACTTCTCGGATGGGGCCGGGCCCACGTATACGGCTTCGTCCGCTGCCCGGACATGCAGAGAACGTTGATCGATTTCCGAGAAAACCGCCACCGATTGGACACCCAGTCTTTTGCAGGTTCGGATGATCCGGACGGCAATTTCGCCACGGTTGGCTATCAGTATTTTTTTGAACATGGCATTGCTCATAACGGGATGTTCCCGTGTTTTCTGTTAGGATTGGTGATCTTTTTATTTTCAAGAAACTGAAGACTTCTGATCAATCGCATCCGCGTTGTACTGGGGCTGATGACATCATCAATATACCCCTTTTTGGCAGCCAGAAACGGATTTGCAAAAACCCGGCGGTACTCTTCCGTTTTTTCCGATAGTGTTTTGTTGGGATCGTCGGAGTTCTTGATCTCCTTCCGATAAATGATCTCGGCGGCGCCTTTGGGACCCAGCACGGCAATCTCGGCGGTGGGCCAGGCATAATTGATGTCGCAGCGGATGTGTTTGGAACTCATCACCACGTAGGCCCCTCCGTAAGCCTTGCGAAGGATCACCGTAATTCTGGGGACGGTCGCCTCCACAAAAGCATACAGGAGTTTGGCGCCGTGTCGAATGATACCGCCGTGTTCCTGTTCGGGGCCCGGCATAAATCCCGGTACATCAACCAGTGTTATCAAGGGAATATTGAAAGCATCGCAGAAACGAACGAATCGAGCCCCCTTATTGGAGGCGTTGACATCCAGAACGCCCGCCAGCACCGCCGGTTGATTGGCGATGAGTCCGATGGTCTGGCCCCCCAGGCGCCCGAAACCAACGATCAAGTTCTTTGCAAAATGCGGCTGGACCTCCAGAAATTCAGCGCCGTCCAGAATCGAAGTGATCAGGATCTTCATGTCGTAGGACTGATTGGGATTTGCGGGAACCAGATAATCGAGGGCCGGATCAATACGATCGGCCGGATCGCGCAGGTCTAGAATCGGTGCTGTTTGTTGGTTGTTGGACGGCAGGTAGTTGATGAGTTGACGCACATGGCGAAGGCAGAGAATATCATTGGGAAGCATGAAATGGGCCACACCACTGATCTCACTGTGAACGGTGGCGCCTCCTAGGTCCTCGGAGGAGATTTCCTGGTGGGTCACTGTTTTCACCACGTTGGGACCTGTCACGAACATAAAGGACGACTGATCCACCATAAAGGTGAAATCGGTCATGGAAGGGCTGTATACGGCTCCTCCCGCACACGGTCCCATGATGCAGGAAATCTGAGGCACGACGCCGCTGGCCATGACGTTTCGGCAGAAAATCTCCCCATAGGCGGCAAGGGCATCAACACCCTCCTGAATGCGGGCTCCGCCGGAATCGTTGAGTCCGATGATCGGTGCGCCGACTCGAACGGCATGATCCATTATTTTGCTGATCTTGCCGGAATGGGCTTCACCCAGGGAACCGCCCAGAATGGTGAAATCCTGGCTGAAGATGCAGACTTCCCGACCGTCGATGGTGCCATGGCCGGTTATGACGCCGTCTCCCGGATACTCGGCTTCCCCTAAGGCGCCCTGACCGGTCTTAAGTTGGTCGAATTCCTCAAAAGAATCCCGGTCAAGTAGAAGGTCGATTCGCTCTCGAGCACTCAGCTTGTGCTTTTGGTGCTGTGTGGCGATACGTTTCGCGCCACCACCTATAAGTGCCGTCTCCTTCATCACGTCCAATGTCTTTAAATTGTCGCGCTGCAGCCATTCCAAACCCTTATCTCCTTGCATTATCGGCCTGTTTCAAAATATGAAAAGTAGTTTCAAGTTTATCGCAAAACCGAAAAATGCTTGTCAAGGATTTTTTTTCGTTTCATGATCCTTCCCAATTCCGTAAATAAATGACAAAAGAAAAGATCGCTGGTTAAACCGTTAATCGGAGGGAGAAATGGTGTTTAGAGCCGTTTACCATTGGGTGATGCTGCTGACCGTCATTTTGGGCTTTCCTCTTATGGCATTCTCGGCATCCGATAGTTTACCTATTTCCGACCCCTATAAAGGGAAAACCCTGGTGGTCGGAATCGATCCGATTCCCCCATTTGCCATAAGGACCGAAGAAGGCGAGTGGCATGGTGTCAGCTGGGCCATCTGGCACCTTGCCGCCAAGGAACTTGGCTGGAAATACGAGATCAAACGCATGCCGCTTAATAAGATCGTTCCCTCACTCCTTTCAGGTGAAATCGACGTTGCGGCAACCGCTTTCGGGATTACCGCGGAAAGGGAAGCGAAGGTGGACTTTACGGTACCCTACTATTCCGCCTCTTTTGGCGTTGCCGTTAACAAGCCAAGGGGGATCCATGCCTGGGGTGCCCTATTGAAGGATTTTCTTGCAAGCAGTCTTCTAAAATCGGTGTTGACCGTAACGGGAATCCTGTTGTTCGTGTCCTTCATCTTCTGGCTGTGCGAAGGGCGAAGAGAAAAATCGAAAAAAGAACAAGGTGGGCTGGCAGGGTTTTTAAAAGCGATAATGCTTTCATCCGAAACCATGACCACGGTGGGCTACGGTGAAAGTGTTCCTCGAACACATCTGGGGCGGCTGGTGGCCATCGCGTGGATGTTTGTGTCCATTATTCTGGTGACATATTTCATGGCCAGCGTTACATCATCCCTCACCGCCATCCAGCTTCGTGAGACCCGGTATGATTTGAATGATCTCAAAGACATTCGGGTGGGCTGCCTGGCCCCGCCTTCCAGGAGCGCTCTTTATCTTCAACGGCACGGCATCTCTCCAGAGCCCTTCGATACGGTTCGAGCCGCTTTAGAAGCGCTTTCCCAAAAAGAGCTGGATGCGGTTGTGTATGACTATGCGACGTTGCATTACCTGATTGACAAGCATTATCACAACCAATTGACCGTGCTGCGGGAGACGTTCAATGCCAAGTTCTTCGGATTGCCGCTTCCACCGGAAAGCCCTTTGAGAAGACCGTTGAACGAAGCGATTATGAAGGTGATGGAAATGCCGGTCTGGAGAAAGATCCTCGTGTCTTACGTGGGTAAAGATGTGATACCGTCCACGCTCCCCTTTATAGAACGCAAATAGGGATAGAGACTCAGGAGTCCCGGTTTTTAGCCTCCTCGCGGCACCAAAATGTTTTGACTTTCTTTGTTTTTGTTATATTCTGACATTGTAACCGAATAACCCCAATCTCAATTCATTCTTTCAAATACCACTTGCATCCTGAGTTCAATAATTCAGGGAAATTTAAGTGGATTTAACTAAAAAGAACAATAAAAACAGGTTTAACATGACTGTGAAGCCGACCTATGATGAACTGGCCCAAAGGGTTCGGGAATTGGAGAAGTCGGAATCCGCACTCAAGCAGGCAAAAAAAGACGTCACGTCGTCCATGCTGTTTCTCGATGCGGTACTGGACATGAGCCCCTTTTCCATGTGGGTTTCCGACAAAGAGGGAACGATCATCCGCACAAACCGCTCTCTGCGTGAAACCATCCGGCTGACCGACGATCAGATCGTCGGGAAGTACAACGTGTTTAATGACGAGAATCTTGAAATACCGGGTGTCATGTCCAAGATAAGAGCCGTATTCGAAGCGCGCGTGCCCGCAAGGCTCAGCATTCCCTGGAAAGCCGCCCTGGCCGGAAAGGTGGATTTCCAAGGGGCACGGGACATGATCATCGATGTATCCATGTTCCCCATCTTGGACACCGAGGGTCAACTGAGGAACGTGGTGTGCCAATGGGTGGATATCACTGAACAGAAGCGGGCCGAAGAGCGGCTAAAGGAAAGTGAGCGGGATTTTCGGATGCTTGCCAACCTCGCAACCGAGGCCATCGTTCTTCACAAAGACGGAGAGTTGGTCTTCGCCAATGACCAGTATTACCGGATGTCCGGTTACGAAGAAAAGGAATTGAAGGGAACGAATATTATCCAAAAGACATTGACCCCTGAATCTGTCGAGATGGTGAAAAGACGTGTGAGTGAAGGTGACGTGGCCCGGTATGAAGTGACGGCTTTGAGAAAAGACGGACATGTATTTCCCGTGGAGGTTCGCCCGGCTTTTCTAACATACAAAGGGGAGCAGCTCAGGGTCGCCGTTGTCCGCGATCTTACTGAGCAAAAGCAGAATGAACAAAAGCTGCGGGAGAGTGAGTTGCGATTCAGAAGTACCTTTGAGCAGGCGGCGGTGGGCATATGCCACGCGGCGGTATCCGGTGCATTTCTGCGATTGAACAGACGGTTCTCGGAAATTGTGGGCCATGGCCGGGAAGAACTGCTCACGCTCAGATGGCAGGATATTACCCATCCCGATGATCTCAAGACGGATCTTATTCATGTGGATCAGCTACTGGAAAACAAAATCACGACCTATTCAATGGAAAAACGGTTTATCAGGAAGAATGGATCCGTCATTTGGGTTAACCTAACCG
>JANQDY010000199.1 GCA_028278625.1 Thermodesulfobacteriota bacterium | reverse complement strand
TTCATGTGGATCAGCTACTGGAAAACAAAATCACGACCTATTCAATGGAAAAACGGTTTATCAGGAAGAATGGATCCGTCATTTGGGTTAACCTAACCGTTTCCTTGGTTCGTGATGCTCTCGCAAATCCCCAATACTTCATCGGCGTGATTGAAGATCTATCGGATCGGAGAAGGATGGAGGCCCAACTCCGCCAGGCTCAGAAAATGGAAGCAATCGGCACGTTGGCAGGCGGCATTGCCCATGAGTTCAACAACGTCTTGGGTATCATCTTGGGAAACGCCCAGTTGGCATTGGATGACGTACCCGAGTGGAATCCGGCGAGCGCGTCTCTCAAAGAGATTATAACAGCCTGTTTCAGGGCCAAGGAAGTGGTTCGTCAGATTCTCAGTTTTGCCCGAAAAACCCTAATATCCTTGAAACCCCTTGAGATCAACACGATTGTAAAGGAATCACTTAAATTGCTGCGGGCTTCCATCCCCGCCATGATCGATATTCAATCAAATATTCCCGTTAAACCACTTATGATTCTGGGGGACCCCACCGAGATCCATCAGATCATCATCAATCTCTGCACCAACTCTGCACATGCCATGGAAAACAGGGCAGGTGTTCTTGAGTTGGGCATTTCAGAGGCGCATCTGAACGAGAAAAGCGCGGCGATTTACGAGGATCTTGGCCCTGGTGATTTTGTCAAACTGACCGTCAAGGATTCCGGTGAGGGGATAAGCCCCGATATTCTGGAAAAGGTTTTTGAGCCCTATTTCACCACAAAGGAATTCGGTGCGGGAAACGGCATGGGGCTTGCCGTTGTCTACGGGATCGTGAAGAAATGCAAAGGCGCCATCCATATTCAGAGCGCCGTTGGGGAAGGAACCAGGGTGACAATGCTGTTTCCCAAAATCGAGGATAAAGCATCTCATAAAGAAACGGTTTTGAGCGGTTTGCCCACGGGTAACGAAAGAATACTTCTGGTAGATGATGATCCTTCCATCGTCAAAATGATTTGTCAAATGCTGGAACGGTTGGGCTATGAAGTTGCGGGCATGACCGACAGCGTTGAAGCAGCAAAGCGTTTTCAATCCGATCCTGACAAATTTGATCTGGTAATTACCGATATGGCAATGCCCAATATTTCCGGGGATCAGTTGGCCGTCGAATTGATGAAAGTGCGGAAAGACATTCCAATTCTTCTTTGCACCGGGCACAGCGACACCGTTGATGAAAAACGGGCCAAGGAGATGGGAATCAAGGGATTTGCCATGAAACCTCTGGATAAGGTGAAGTTGTCAAAGGCCGTGAGGGCGGCTCTGGATCAAGGGTGAGGACGATTGGATTGGCTGGGATCGCCAGTCAGGATGAGATGAACCCTTAACGCAGTATCAACGGTGCTCAAAGGTATTGTTTCGGGATTTCGGCGCCGGCAACGCAACCGATTTTTTCCATTTGGACCATTTGGTAAATGTTGATTCGGAAATCGGGGCAGGCGCTCACCAGGCAATAGGCCTCGGTGGGGGTGAAGCCGTGTTCCGTGATCATCCATTCCATGAGGTTCACCGTAGCGGTTTCCACGGCTCGTTCAAGGGGACGGGCGGCATGGACGGAGATGATGGATCCGGGTTTTTCAATCCGCATCCAGGAAATGGATTTTTCTTTGATAAGATTGAGACGGAGCCTCACGGTGGCCATGGTTTCGGCGGCGTTACCGCTGAATTCCGTGTCTCCCTGGCTCGCATGAACGTCCCCCAGATAAAGGCGTGCGCCCTTGTGGTAGACCGGCAGGTATATGCGATGGCCCGGTGCCACGTCCCGAATGTCCAGATTGCCGCCCCAGGGGCCTTGACCGTCGATGGTTGTCGTGACTTCTCTTTCCGGTGCTACGCCCAACGTGCCCAGAAAGGGGGTGATCGGCCAGGAGATGCGATCATTGAACTGCAAGGTTCCGTCCCGGTTTGTGCCGCTGGGGCCTTTGAGGTGCCTGTAAACCATGGTTGAGTACTTAGAGGAAAGCTCCGGCCAGCGGGTGGATTCCCCGAGGGGACCGCGGTGCGGGCCGATGGCGGTCCAGGAGTAATCTGCCACAAGAATCTCTTGGATGTCCACCACGAGGGTATCCCCGGGATCAGCACCTTCCAGGAAGATGGGACCGGCCACGGGATTGGACAGCCGCGGATGGTGGTCGAAACCGGGCCTTTTCAAAGGGTCGGCGTGGTCCTCCGGG
This sequence comes from Thermodesulfobacteriota bacterium, assembly GCA_028278625.1. The sequence continues at coordinate 43,995 of JANQDY010000199.1, read as the reverse complement.
GTCTTGATATATCCGGTGCTGGCGTCAAAGGTTTCCACTAGAATGCTTTCACCGCACCGTACATTCAGGACCGGTTCGTCTCTCCAGTCAAAGGCATATTTTTTTGCCTGAGCTCGCGGGATCTTCTTCATGGTCCGCACCAAGTCTTAATCCTTGTTGGAGAATCAAACAGCACAAATGGTGCTGCTCAGCCGATGCGCGTCATTTCATGGAGTTCGACGCTCTTAATGGCGCCCTCCGTTGCTTTTTGGTGAGCCAGCAAATGGTCGCTGTTCATGTGGGTCTGCCATAGTTCCCGGGTTTCCCAGTTTTCGTAGAACACAAAAATCCCGGGCTGTTCGTTGTCCTGATGCAAATCGTACTGGATGCAACCTTCTTCTTTGAGGGTCGGCTCGATCAGTTTCAGAAGCTCGGTTTTAACCAGATCGACTTTATCCTTTTCCGCTTCAATGCGAACAACAATGGTGAGTGCTCGGTCCATAATGGGCTCCTTTCAATAGGGTTTATTCATTCCAGCAGCTTCAAATTGATAGCATCAAGATACTCGGGGATGTCCGAAGGCATGCGCGCGGTGATGATGTTGCCATCGATGACGGCAGAGCGGTCTTCAAACCATTCACCTCCCATAATGGGAATGGCATCCAGGCATTGGGTCACGCCAGCGCATTTTTTTCCTTTCAAAATGCCAGCTGCTGCCGGTGCGATAGGGCCGTGGCAAATGGCTGAGACGACTTTTCCAGCCTTATAGGCCTCTGCAATGAATTTCTCATAACCTGCCGCAATGACGTTCCAGGGGCAAAATCCGCCGGGGATGACAATGACATCAAAATCACCCATGGCTATTTCGTCCAGTTTCCGAATGGCATAGCGGTCCAGAGGGACTTCTTGAACGGGTATGGTGGTTCCTACGCTGCCCATGACCACATCGACCCCCAGCATTCCCGGCCGGGAACGCATGGGTGGATCGAAGGTGCCCATAATGACGTTTGCCCCCCTGTACAACAACTCCAGAAAGGGGACGCACATTTCGATGTCCTCATAGTCTTCGCCGCAGATCATGAGCGCGCGCACTCCGTTCATGGAGTGTTCCCGGGGATCGGCAAAATTCGGATCAAAATACTGGGCAAGTGCCCGAACGAATGCGGGGGTATCTTCCGTATTTCGAGCGGTGATGAGATTTTGGTCAATTATCACCGGTTCATCCCTAAATGCGGCAACACGTTCCAGCATGAATTTCACTAAACGGCTTCCAGTGACTTGTTTTTGGTTTACGATGCCGGTGTGAATATAAGGCATGGTTCCTTCGCCGATGGCCCCCATCAACGCGCCTGCGGCATTTGCCTTTGCGACAAATTCCCATACTTCCGGTTCAGACAGCATGATGTCCGCGGAGTGATTGCCGAGGATGACTATGGCGTCATAATTTGAAGGATCGGCCTTTTTGAGACTTTGGAAGTGTTCCGCTTTATCAAACGCCACCGTCGGAATGGGATCCACATGGAGCCCCCACTGGCCTTCGACGCCTTTGCCTGAGATGGCGGGCCGTGTGTTCTTCCATAGAATCCAGTCCACCAAAATGAATTCACAGATGCCACCGAATTCCCCTACATAATGCATGATTTCATAGGCCTGAAAATCACTGAATTCGGAAGCCACGAGCACGCCGATCCGTTTGTTCAGAAGTGGGCCATGGGGCTTTCGATAACCGCCAAACTCACTTTCGCGGCCACCGAAAACCAATGCATCGCCATCCTCATAGATATGGATGCCGGAAGCTTTGATGGCATTTAGCAGGCTCGTATATGCTTCGCTTTTTGCACTGTTCATAAGGCTGTCCTTTATTTCCTTTTTCAATGCGCGGAATTCTGCGTTTGCCCATTTAAGAGGGCCAGGCCGCTTTCTAGGTCAAATACATGGACATGTTGAGGATTTACGGTTATCCAAACTTTATCATCGGGACTAAAATCGCGAGTTGCGGCACAGATCGCCTTGATCACTTGGCTTCCAACCAAGATGGTGAGGATTTGTTCCTCGCCCAAAAATTCCACCACATCGATTCGTGCGGGGATACCGTCTGATTGTTCTTCTTCAAAGAGTTGCACCTTTTCGGGCCGAAACCCAACTTGAACCTCAGTTCCCAGATGGTTTCCCAAAACATTTAAGGCGGTATTCCAGGAAACCGGATCTTCTCCATATTTGAAAACCAATCGATTCTCACTATCTGCGACACCTTTGACAAAATTCATGGCAGGTTCACCGATAAACCCCGCTACGAATTCATTTGCAGGGGTATTGGTCAACTCTTCGGCCGTTCCCATTTGCAGAATCTCTCCATAGTTCATGACGATGATTCGATCCGCCAAGGTCACAGCTTCTTCCTGGTCATGAGTGACGTAGATGGTTGTTGCTTCCATTTCGTCGTGGATTCTTCGAATTCTGGCGCGGATTGAGACCCGAAGCGATTGATCCATATGGGACAGGGGCTCATCCAGTAGCAGAACCGCCGGGTCCCGTATGAGAGCGCGAGCCAGAGAAACCCTTTGTTGTTGTCCACCGCTGAGTCTTCCAGGTTTTCTCTTTAGAATTTCTCTCAGTTCGAGCCAGTCAGCCATTTCTTCAACCCGTTTAGTGATATGCCGCCTGTCCAAACCCGCTGAGCGTAGCGGGAAAGCGATATTCTCAAATACATTGAGCGGCGGATAAAGAGCGTAAGATTCAAAGGCCAGTGCTACATTTCTTTCTCTCGGACTCAAATTATTGACCCGCTCTCCATCAAAAAGCAGGTCACCCTTGCTGATCGATTCCAATCCGGCGATCATTCTCAGGGTTGTGCTTTTTCCGCAACCGGATGGGCCCAACAGTGCAATGAATTCACTTCGTTCACACCGGAAATTGATCCCCTTTACTTCCCAAGTCTTACCATTGGAATAGCTTTTCCAAAGATTACGTGCTTCAACTTCCCCCATGGGAGCCTCCTATTTCGAAAGCTTCATCGTCTTCTCAAAGAAATGTAGATCATCTTGATCAAAGGCCACTTGCACCTGTTCGCCCACTTTACACCTTAGCGTTTCATTTAATCTTGCCTCAAAAAAGCTGTTATCCATTTCAAACACCATTATGGTACGGCCGGCTTCGGTTAGAGAGGTGTACACCGGGAGACTGAAGAAGGTGTTGGGGCTCTTTTCTTTCAAAACCGATACATGTGGGGGCCTAATTCCCAGTCGAACCCAGGTACCGTCTTTTTCTTTCCATGAAGCCGCTTTTGCTTTTTCAATCCTGTCTTCACGTAACTGAAACTCGAATCCTCTTTCCGCTTTAAAACAGGTCTTTCCTTTGTCTTCTATGATCCGGCCGTCCACAAGGTTCATGGGAGGGGAGCCGACGATTTTTGCCACAAAATCGTTGGCAGGCGAGTGGTAGATTTTCTCAGGCATATCGATTTGCTGGATGTTTCCACTGCGTAAAACCAACATGCGGTCCGAGAGTCCCAGCGCCTCACGATAGTCATGGGTAACATAAATGATCGTGATCCCCAGCTCTGTGGCCAATCGTTTCAAGGTACTCCGGGCGGCAACCTTGAGTTTTGCATCAAGGTGGGCTATGGGTTCATCCAGAAGATAGACTTTAGGTCGTCTGACCATGGCACGCGCCAGAGATACCCGTTGTTTTTGACCGCCACTCAATTCCTGAGGCTTCCGATCAAGAAGTTTATCGATTCCCAACAGTTGGGCAATCTCATAAATTCGTTCCTTTTTCTGCTTTTCCGAAAGAACCTCCGTTCTTTTGGGAGAATTTAAGGGAAATTTGATGTTTTCGTAGACAGACATATGAGAATAGAGCGCATAATTTTCAAATGCCATGGCCACATCGCGATAGTAAAGCGGGACATCATTCACTTTTTCGCCGCCGATGAAGATCTCCCCTTCGGACGGTCGCTTGATTCCGGCAATCAATTCAAGCGTGGTGGTTTTGCCGGCGCCTGAAGGCCCGAAAAGGGTGAAAAATTCTCCATCGTTGCACTCGAAGCTGATTCGGTTCAGCGCAATATGGTTTCCATATTTCATTGAGACATTTTCTAACCTTACATCTGCCATGGAGATTAAAGCTCCTGTTCCTGTTCTTCAAATTCCTCGATTCTTGGCCTGGGACCGAATAAGACCAAAGCAAGGCCACCCAGCGCCCCCAAGGCGATACCGATCCATGCCGGTGTCTCTGCGGGTAGAATTCCCAGCCATAACAAAAGAATTCCGATAAGCGACATGATGCCCCAGAATAATCTATCCCCAAACGTCATTTTATGCTCCTACTGATAAAACTTGTCTTTGAGTTGACAGGCGACCGTACTCCTTCATGTGTTGCATCATCCTTTTACCGCCCCAAAAGTAAGCCCTCGAATGATATAGCGCTGCATAAACCAGGCAGCCAGCAGCGTCGGTAAAATGGCCAACCCGGCACCGGCCGCCATGGGTCCCCATTGAATCTCAATGGATCCCCAGAATGCAGATATGCCCACTGAAATGGTCCTTGCTGCGGTTCGCGTAAACAAAAATGCGAAAAGAAACTCATTCCAGGCAAAAACAAGACAGAAAACCGTAGTAATGGCTACACCCGGCTTTATTAAAGGGAAAACGATTTTTCGAATGACTTCCAGGCGGTTGTAACCGTCAAGCATGGCGGCATTTTCCAGTTCCGCGGGGATTTCCTTGAAGAAGCCGTACAACAAAAATACGGCAAAGCTCATGTTGAAATAGCAATAAAGGAGAATAAGCCCCACATGGGTGTCCAGCCACCCAGCCACCTTGTATCCGATGAAAAAGGGAATGGCTGCAACCACTGCCGGAAACATTCGCGTTGAAATGGTGACAAAAAGGAGGTGTCCGTATCCGGTGTTAAACCTGGCAAAGCTGTAGGCAGCGGGGATGGCTACCAGCATCGCAAGAATGGTGCTGATCACACAAATGATCGCCGTATTACCAATTTCCAGAAAGAATGGTGTGTTGGAAAAGAGGTTTTTAAAATTTCCAAGCGTTGGTTTGAAAATGAAAAGCTTTGAAAATTCCAGGCTGAAAATGTCCTCGCTCCCCTTGAAAGATGTAATGTAGATCCAAAGTATGGGAAAAACAAAAACAAAAAGCACTACAAATACGGACAACGCAAAAATTAGTCGTTTCATTGTTTACACCTCAAAATCCGAAAACCTGGTTTCTTTCGAGCTTTATTCCAGACGAATGTATTATGACTACTGGCCGCCGTTACTGCTGGTGCTCTCGATGCTTTTCATGAGAACTTTGAACATAATGGCGCATATGGCGATGGTCATATACAATGAAATGATCGCCAATGTTGAACCCCGTCCAATGTTAAAATAGACAAAAGAGACGCGATAAAGCATCCAGTCCAGTGTTTCGGTATTGACTCCGCCCCGCGTTGTTCCATAAAGGGGGTCAAATACCCTGATCAACCACATGGTCCTCAATAAAACAATAATGACAATCAGGGGGGAAAGCATTCGCAGGGTCAATCGCCAGAAAATATAAAAGGGTTTCGCGCCGTCTACGGCCGCAGCTTCCAAGGGATCTTTTGGAAGTCCTCTTAAACCGGACAGCAATACAAAGATGGAGAAAGGCGTCCACTGCCATATGGAAATGAAAACGATGGTGTTCAGCGCCACGCCCGGAGACCACCACATCACTTTCTTGAGCCCTATTTTAACGAGAAACTGGTTCACCACGCCAAAATCATACTGCAGCATGAAATTCCAGATCATGGACATGGCCAACGGGCTGATGAGGAGGGGAAGAAGACAAAGCCCCCGAACAATGTCCTGCCCCTTGAACTTTCTGTTGAAGAGCATGGCAATTCCCATAGCCACAACCAGTTCAACAACAATACTGATGACAAGGATGTAGGTCGTATTTCCTAGCGCCCTCCAAAATGTGGCATTTTCAAGTACATAACGGTAATTCTTAAATCCCACGAAAACAGCATCCCTCACCATGTTGTATTTGAACATGGAGTAGTACATGCAATACAGTAGGGGATAAATCATAAAAATGAGGAGCACAAGAACAAGGGGAACAATCAGAATCCATTTGAAATATTTTTCATCAATGAGAATATCCATAAAGGATCTTTGTCCCATGTGGTAAGCATAGGTCCCTTGACCTTCCAGTGCTATAGCTTTTGCCTTGCCTTTCATGCGATGTGCCCTCAAGCTAGTGGTTTCGTGGTATTTCGATGAATGCACGAATAAGATGAATCAATGGATGCACCCCTGCGGGGATACATCCATTCTTTTACTTATTTTCCCTCTTTCATTTCAATCAAGCCTGAATTATTCTGCAGGTCGATACTCTGCTCGGTTATTTCCTCGACCGTCTTGTCAATGGAGCGGGTATCGGTCATTGCCTCATGACACATGATAATCTGCATCTCATAGATCTTTCCGGCTGCATCCGCGTTAAAATAGTAAAGGTTATTTACCCAATCGTAGAACTCCGGTGTCCAGACCTTTTTCAAAACATTCGCCCGATTGCCGACCTTGATCTTCCATTCCGGAGCCTGATACTTTTCATCAAAAAGCACGTCGGGCCTCACGCCGGACCAGCCTTTTTCGATCATTTCTTTCTGGCATTCGTAGGATCCGATGTATCGTGCCAGCCAATAGGCGGCTTCAGGGTTTTTACTGTCTTTGGCAATGGCCTGATGAAAGTTGCCCACGTAACCCCTCTTTCCGACACAGGGGTAAAGGGCGATCTTTGCTCCCGGAACCTTTTTTTCCACGTTGCTGGCCCACTGGTCCAATGATACATAGAGATGTGGCGCCATAACCGTTTTTCCGGTTTCAAATTGTGCTGTGACATAATCCCAGAAGCCACTCAGACATCCAGGGGAGACAAAAGGAATCATTTTTTTATAATCGGAGAGGGCCTGCTTGAGTGCTTTCTTGTCTCCTTCGGTAATAACAAAATCTTTGGCCTTGCCGTTCTTGTCTCTTTGGAGGGTCGCCCAATCGTGATTCATGGACCATATGCGAGTGCTGATTTCATCGTTAATTTCATAGCGACCGGCCATAACTGCAGCGCCGTAAAGATCCTCTTCAAGCGGTTTGCCCTTGAGCAATTCCCCTTTCTTTCGTGTGAAGAATTCGGTCACGTCCTGAACCTGCTGCCATGTGGTTGGCGCTGCCAGATCGTAGCCGTATTTCTTCTTGAAGTTGGCTTTTTCGGTTGGGTCGTCAAAAACGTCCTGGCGAATAAACATCACCTGCTGGTAGGTGTAATAAGGCATCCCCATGAGCCTGCCGTTAACGTCGCTGGCACAGCGAAGCATAATGGGAGAATGTCCTTTCAGGTCCTCTTTTAGACCTTCAACACCTTTAGGATCGTATTTTTTTGCGAGTTCTTCCAGCGAATACAGATAGGGCGCCCATTCATTGGTGGTGGAGGCTTCTACGACCGTGATATCGTAGTTCCCCGTGCCAGAGATCAGCTCAACATTGATCTTTGGATAGATGACCGTCATGATCATGCTTTCTGTGGTTACCGGAACGCCCGTCTTCTCGGAGAACTTTTTGATATAAGGAATGATTAAGTCCGCACTTCCGCCTGCCTCCAAGGCCACATGGATCTTTTTCTTGTTTTTGATTTCCGGGATGTCGTTCAGACCGAATTTTGCAACTGCCGGTGAGCAGATGCAGAATATGGAAGAAACTGCCAGCGCAACAATGATCTTGATACTCCGTTTTCCTAATCTCATGTTTCCTAATCCTCCCTCAAGAATAATGGTCAACAGTTAAAACCTATGCCAAATGCCGAATGTGAATGATAAATCACCTCCTATCCCTCCAAAATTTTGTCCACGAAGCCGGGCAACGCATGGCGTGCTCCCCGCAATATCCAGGTGAAATTCCATAAAATCACCATGGGTTATAATCCTTTAAATTTGCAGTCGTTATTTCATAATATGAAACTCTGTTCTTTGTTCTTGGCAAAAAAAATTATCCACCCATTTCCATTGAAATGGCTCTAGCCGTTTGGGTGACCAGTTCCACCAATTCCCGGTGTATACGTTCCATGGTCATGGTGAATATGGATCCAGTGACACTGACAGCCGCGTAAATCTCATCGCCCACCCGAATGGGCGCAGCAACACATCGGGCCCCTTCGTAGTATTCTTCATTATCTATGGCATATCCCTGTTTCCTGACGTTTTCAAGTTCTTCGAATAGCTGGGTAAATGAGGTAATGGTGTTTTTGCCATATGGGCGTAAGGGTCGGTTTTTATACATATGTTTGATCTCTTCATGAGATAGTTCCGAAAGAAGGACCTTTCCGCTGGCAGCAGGATGGGGATCGGTTTGCCAGCCGATGTAGGTCATGAGAAAAATCCCATGTTCCGGGTCCTGAATCTTATCAATACACACAATATACCTCTTTTGCAGGATATAAAGGTGAACCGACTCTTTACATTTTTTGTGCAGTTCTTTCAAATGTTTATGAGCAATTGCCCGCAAATCAATATTGTCCAGGATGGATTTGCTGATGGATAAGAACTTGAAACCAAGCCGGTATGTCTTGGTTTTTTCATCTCGGATGACATAACCATGGGCCATGTAGGTGCTCAAGATGCTGTGGAGAGAGCTCTTGGGAAAGTCAAGAATCCGGGTCAACTCTGAAAGCTTTAATCCCGTCGGATGTCTGATCAACTGGTCCAAAACCTGAAGACTTTTATCAAGGGATGAAAGCGTCATGGATGCCTCATTTTCATATTATGAAAAAGTGTTCAGATATTATTTTCGAAAGAATTGAGACTTGTCAAGTTTTTTTTTATTTCCGTATATTGAAAGAAACTTTTTTGACGCGGCTTCCGTCTATGGCCATGTTGGGTTTGTCATTCGGGTCCTGACCCGGAATCCAGGCGATAATAATCACGTCAAGTTTGCCGGTACCGGATCGGTTCCTGCGTTGTGCGGAACGAAATGGATTTCAAAAAGGTTTTCGCCAAAGAGTTCTAGATTTGAGCGACGATCTTTCCCGTCACATGGCGTTCTTCCAGACGGGCGAGGGCTTGAGGTATCTCTTCCAGGGAAATGGCCTCTCTTAGAAGCGATACGATTTTCCCTTCACGGACCATTGAAATGAGTTCGTTGGCCATGGATGCCAGGTCTTCCTGGGATTTCCGATCCCCTGAGAGGTGGGCGCCGCCCAAAACGGACTCGTGAATTGACAACCCCCTGGTAAAGGGTTCGATGACGGAAAAATCCGGCAGGCCAACCACGCAGGCAAGATGGCCCGCAAAGGCGAGTCTCTCCATATCCGTTGTTGCCGTCTCCGGATCCACCGTATTGATGGCGATATCGGCGCCCCGCCCCTTGGTGATGTCAAGCACCCGCCGGGTAACATCTTCGGTGTTATAGTCGATGACGTGCTGGGCCCCCAAAGCTTTGACATGGTCAAAATTTCTTTTGGAGCAGGTGGCCATGATTTCAAGCCCCATGTTCCTGGCGATCTGTACGGCAAACCCGCCGACACCCCCTGCCGCCGCGTGGATCAGGATCTTATGGTCCGGTTTTACGGGAATTTTTCGGGAAAGGATCTGGTAGGCGGTCATGCCGGCGCAGGGGAGGGCGGCTGCATCGGCAAAGGAAACATCTTCAGGCTTTTTCCCGAGGATATGGGCCGGCGCAATGGCATATTCCGCATATCCGCCCGGCTTCGCCAGATTGCCGTGATAAAACACATTATCGCCAATCCGGCAATCCTGAACCGCATCCCCAGTCGCGTCAACGGTGCCTGCCACATCAAGGCCCAAAATGAAAGGGTATTCCCAATCCGGTACGCCCGTTGCCGCTACCTTGTAGTCAACGGGATTAAGGCCCACGGCCTCAACTTTTACGCGGACTTCTCCCGGCCCCGGTTCGGGCACCGGCATGTTGGCGATTCTCAAAGATCGGGGTTTCCCCGGTTTATCCAGAACAAGTGCTTTCATCCATTTGTCTCCTTTCTCACGTATCTTCGGTCAGCTTATGAATTCGGTTCTTCCGATCAATGGCGGCGATGTCATCCGAGTCCTTTTCGTAACTTCGAACATACCGGTCGATATGGTTATTCAGAACTTGGAATGATTGTCGGCAAACATGATGATGAACAAAACAGCAAAATTGTCAAGATATAACGGCATTAATAAAAGAAGTCAATTGTCTCCCGCATCAAACAGGCCCATGGGATCCCTCCATTAGCCCAGCGGCTCGGGCGATGCGGTAGAGGCCGACCGCCGTGCACGCCTCCTGGGCCTTTTGTGCCGCTAATCCAGCGTATAGAAAGGCTTTTTGATAGAGTTCCGTGAGCTGATTGTTTCCCACAAGGGTCACGGAATCATGTTTTGCCGCATCCCGCGTCCAATTCAACCCTTCCCTGATCTCGGCCCCGATGAGAAGACCGGACAGGTACGATTCCACGCTGCTCCCATGAAGATGGTCAAACAGGGCAAGACTTCTGGCACTGAAAAGTCTGTGCAGCAATCCGCCGGTGTTTTCCAAGACGGCCAGGCCGTACAGGGTGCCCCGACGAAAAGCCTCTGTGTCGTGAACTCCCTTGTCCGCCAGTTTTCCCAAGATGGTATGATCCTTTAGAACCGCGTATACTTCGCCGGTCATGAAGGTGGCGAACCGTTCAAGGATTGGGCCCCTTGATTCGACCCATTTACTGTGGGTTCCCGGAAGGATCAGAAGGCGCCTTTTGTCTCCAGGGCCCAAGGCACCAAAGACCTGGGTTTCCTCACCTCTCATCACATCGGGAACATTTCCGGGTCCGGTGAATTTGAAGCCGGGTACGAAATAGACCTTCCATCCGGCGTGGGTCGTATGGGCCACCAGATGCTCAGCCAGTTGGGACAACCCGGCCGGGCATTCAAGATAGTCGGTTTCTATCCATCCCTGTTTGCTGGTGATCATTCCGGAGGCGATAACGGGTGCCGGTTCCCCTTGTTTTAACCAGGGCGTCATAAGGCGGACCAGTCTGTTTTCGAATTGTCCTTCAGGTATCCTGAGTATGCCCGCCGGCTCGCTCTTGATCTCCATTACCTTGCCGTGGGCGTCCAGGCGATAGGCACGAAATGTCGTGATGCCCCAATCCAGTGCAATCAGTTCTGTTTTCATCAGAGGCTGAAATGAAATAAATTGTGTTATGAACCCCGGATCTTGCGGACAAGATCCCTTGCTTCTCGGGCATTGGTCTCGATTACGTCCCATTTTTCTTCAGAGATCATGGCCTTTGAAGCGATCCAGGTGCCGCCCACCGCCAAAACGCATTTTTCTTGAAGATACCCCTTGAGGTTGTCAATGCTGACGCCTCCCGTGGGGATGAATCGAACGCCCAAATGGGCAAAGGGGGCCGAGACCGCCTTTATCATCCGGATTCCGCCGCTTGCCTCGGCGGGAAAATATTTCAGCTGTCTAATGCCCATGGAGAGACTTTTTTCGATTTCGGTGGGTGTCATGACCCCGGGATAAAAGGGAAAAGAGATCTCCCGTGCTTTTTGCACGATGGAAGGGTTGAAGCCCGGTGCCACGCCGAAACGGGCGCCGCTTTCTTTGGCACGAATGAGGTCCTTGACTGTGAGAATGGTCCCTGCCCCAAGCAAAATTTCGGGACGTTCCCTGTTGAGAATCCTGATGACTTCCCCTGCCGCGGCGGTGCGAAAGGTGATTTCCGCCACCGGCAATCCCCCCCCAATGAGGGCGTCGGCCAGAGGGAGGGCCAGTGGGGCGGATTCCATGGCAATGACGGGGATGACGCCGCATTCTTCCATTTTTTGGATGATCATATTTTCAGGCATAAAGCTTCTTCCCTTTTCAATTCTGTGTGAAGACCCATGATCGGTCACCGCTGCACCCTTCCCGATGCCGAACCCTTGACCAGGCTTTCCACTTCATCAAGAGAAAGGAGCGGCAGGTCTCCGGGAATGGAGTGTTTGAGGCAGGATGCGGCCACCGCGAATTCAAGGGCATCGGCATCGTCCTTCAGATTGTTGAGGCCGTAGATCAACCCGGCGGCAAAGGCATCTCCCGTTCCCACCCGGTCTACAATATTCCGAATCCCATAATGTTTTGAAACAATGAATTCACGGCCGTTATTCAGAACCGCTGACCAGCCGTTGTGGTCCGCCGAACGGCTTTCGCGCAATGTAATCGCTACACGGTTGAGATTGGGAAACTGTTTCAGGACGCTTTCCGTCAGGATCTTGTATTTTTCCACTTCGAGGGTTCCGGACGCCACATCCACCGGTGAATCTATCCCAAGGGCTTTCTGGCAGTCTTCTTCATTCCCCACGGCGAGATCCACATGCCCAACGAGATCCCCCATGACCTCCGGTGCGGTTTTGCCGTATTGCCAGAGTTTTTTTCGATAGTTGAGATCGCAGGAGACGGTGAGTCCCAATTCCTTTGCCTTTTTGACCGCATGAAGGGAGAGATCCGCGGCTGACCGGGAAATAGCCGGCGTGATGCCGCTAATGTGAAACCAGGTGGCCTTTTTAAAGGCTTCTGTTAGGTCCACATCCTTCGTGGTGGCCATTGAAATGCCCGAGTGGGCCCGATCATAGATCACTTTGGATGGCCGCTGGTTGGCCCCCGGCTCCAGAAAATAGATGCCCAGCCTTTCCCCTTTTCTGACGATGAGGGAGGTGTCGACACCGTGCTTTTTTAACTCGGCGACACAGGCACTTCCCACCCCACTATCTGGAATTACGGACAGAAAAGCGGCCTCCAGCCCCAGCTTTGCCAGTCCGACGGCCACATTGGCTTCCCCGCCGCCAAAGGTGGCTTCAAGGTAAGGGGACTGAAAAAGCCGCTCTCGATGGGGCGCTTTGAGGCGCAACATGATCTCTCCGAACGTGATGTATCTTTGCATTGGTCTCTCTCTATCTTCCGTTAGGATCAGAAATACTTCGACGCATGGCTTTCTCATGCGTACAAGTCATTGCCTTGTTCAGCCGATGAGATACTCTTTTACTTCGGTAAGGCTGGACGCCACGTGATCCGCTCCGGCGTCTTTCAATTCTTCAAATGGGACGTGTCCCGTTGCCACACCGAAGATCATCACCCCTGCTTTTCTGCACATCTCTATGTCCAGCAGAGAATCTCCCACGTAACAACAGGCGTCTTTTGAAACGCCCAGATGACCCATGATCTTGTACAGCGGTTCAGGGGATGGTTTTGGATTTTCCATTTCATCGGCAAAGAGGGTCTCCTTAAAATAGCCGGCCAGAGCGTTTGGAAAAACCCCGTTGAAATTCTCCCTGGTGGTATTGCTCATGAGGGCAAGGGTGTATTTCAGGGACAGGGCCTCAAGTACCGTTTCAACATCGGGGAAGACAGGGTTGTTCTGTGCGGTGATTTGGAAATAGCGGTTTGTTTTGGTTTTCAGGATTTCATCCCATTCCTGGTCGGAAATGCTGCCAAAATAGTATTCCCTTTTTTTATCGATGGCGTAAGAGACGTATTGTTCCACGGTTTTAAGAGACAGGGGGCGGTTAAAGACCCTCGCAGCATACAGGTAGGCCTCCTCATGGGCCTTCAGATCGTCCACGAGGACGCCGTTATAATCAAACACGATTGCTTTGAGCATGTTCTTTTGCCATTCATTTGAAGCATTCGAATAAGTTCAGCAACATCCCGAAGGGTGTAAATAGCACTTTCAAAAACGCTTCGCAAGATGTTCCTTTAATATCGTTATAAAGGGTTCTTCGTTCAGACACCATATTCTTTTAGGTTGACCTCATCCCTTTCATGATGTACATCGAACACTTAAAGTGCATTATCTTGGGTGAACGCGCGCAAATGCGCCGAAGGTAAATTAAGGCAACTTTAATAGCACAAGGAGAGGAAAGACAATGACGAAATGGAGAGGAATGAAATGGGGTTTTTCGTTGGCGGGTGTGGTCGTGTTTGGATGTCTTCTTGCCATGACGCTTGTTTTTCTGCCGGGTCATGCGGAGGCGCGCAATATCAAGGTGGGAATCATTGACTGCTACAGCGGTCCCCCGGCTGTTTATGGCAAGGACGCACTCAATGGATTCAAACTGGCGGTGGATGAAATCAACAAGAAGGGGGTCCTGGGCAGCAAGATCGAATGGACCAAACGGGATACCAAATTCAAGGTGGATCTGGCCCTCAGCATGGCCAAGGAACTGGTTATGAGGGAGGAAGTGGATGTGATCGTAGGGACCATCAACAGCGGGGCAGCCATGGCCGTCTCAGAAGCCATCTCCAAGAAGGAAAAGGTTCCCTTCATCGTTTGGATTTCCAAGAGCGAGCGGATCACCGGGGAAAAAGGGCACCGCTACGTGTTTTCTTGCGGTGAAAACACGGCCATGGCAGGTAAGGCGGGCGGCGTGGCTCTTTCCAAGAAACCGTATGTCAATTACTTTGTCGCCGGTGATGACTATGAATACGGACACGCCATCGCCAATGCGGCCTGGCGGAATCTGAAGTCTGCCAAACCTGATGTAAAGATGATCGGAGAACTGTGGTGGAAGCCAGGGGAACCTGATCTCGTGCCTTATATCACCAAAATCCTGGCGGCAAAACCGGATGCCGTCATATTCTGTACCGGTGGCCGGAGCATGACCAACATCCTGAAGGCGGTCAAGGCGACGGGCATGGCCGAAAAGGTCCCCATCTGGATTCACACGGCAACGGACCACGCGGTCTTGAAACCCTTGGGAGCCGGGGCCCCTGAAGGTGTGATGGGCACCATGGACTACCATTTCTATTATCCCGATTCCAAAGCCAATAACGATTTCGTCAAAAAGTTCGAGGCCGCCTATGGGCAGGCGCCCGGTTTTCCCGCATTTCACGGTTACATCACCGCCTATTTTATCGCGGAAGCTTACAGGAAAGCGGGATCCCTGGATAAGGAGAAATTCGTTGATGCCCTGGAAGGGTTGAAAATCGAAAGCCCCGTGGGTGAACTGGAAATGAGGGCCTGCGACCATCAGGTGGTTCTTCCCATGTATCTGGGGATTACCAAAAAGGAGGTGGGCAAGAACTTCGTCATGTCCACGGACATTGTCACCCTGACCGGCGACCAGGTCATGCCCACCTGTGACGAGATCAAAAAGGCGAGAAGCAAATAATCTTAGACACTGCCGCATCATGGGCATTGGGATTGAGGCATTGAAGGCGCTTTTCCTTTGATCCCTCAATCCCATGAATCTTATCGACAGAGCTGAAAAATGGAGTCCGCGGAGACCTTTACCCTGGCTGCCATGGGGAGTCAATTCCTGGTGGGCCTCAGCCGGGCGATGATTTTGTTTATCGTCTCATCCGGGATGAGCCTGGTGCTGGGGGTTTTGCGCGTTCCCAACGTGGCCCACGGTTCCCTTTACATGATCGGGGCGTTTTCAGCCTTCAGCATATCTTCCCTCTTCGGCGGCGGCACCCTAGGATTCTGGCTGGCGCTTCTGATCTCCCCCCTGATCGTGGCATTGGTGAGCCTTGTGGCCGAGCGGTCTCTTTTCTGCCATCTTTACGAGCGGGAGCACCTCATGCTCCTTCTCTTCACCTTTGCCCTGATGCTGATCCTGGGCGATCTGGTGAAAATGATCTGGGGTGCGGATTACCGTTCCATACTGGCCCCTCCCATGTTGCAGGGTTCCATCCCCGTGTTTGGATCACCCTTTCCCAGGTATAACCTGTTTCTTCTGATTGTGGGCCCCGTGGTGGCGATTCTCCTCTATCTCTTTACAAACAAGACCAAAATCGGAAAGATCTCCCGGGCGGCGGCCGTTGATATGGAGATGGTGGGCGCCATCGGCATCAATGTGAGCTGGGTATTTGCCTTTGCCTTTGTCCTGGGCTGTCTTCTGGCGGGGCTGGGCGGCGCGCTGATTTCGCCGACCATCAGTATCACCCTGGGGATGGATCATGATATTATTATGGAGGCCTTCCTCATTGTGGCCATCGGCGGATTGGGCAATATGTGGGGGGCCTTGGTGGGTTCCCTCATATTCGGACTGACCCAGTCTTTCGGCCTCCTCTTCTGGCCCCAGTTCGCCATTGTGTTTCCCTATGCCGCCGTGGTGATTGTTCTGACCTGGCGGCCCAGGGGACTCCTCAAATCGGTATGGTAACAGAATGCGGACGGCCTCAAAAACATCATTCAATCTGAAATCGCTGGTCTCGGTGACGGTCCTTCTCATTCTCCTTTTGATCCTCCCTTCCTTCATTCCCAGGTTCTATATCTATATCCTTGCCGTCATCTTCATGACCGCTCTTTTGGCCATGAGCCTCAACATGGTGGTTGGACACGGCGGGCTGTTCCAGTTTCATCACGGGGCGTTTTACGGAGTAGGGGCCTATACCGTGGCCCTCATGCTCACCAAAACGTCCCTACCAATGTGGATCGGCTTTGTGGCCGCGCCGCTCATGGCCGCCCTGGTGGGGCTTCTCATCGGCATGTTCTGCGTCAGGCTGACGCGGCTTTACTTCGGGATGCTCCAGATTTCATTGGGATCACTGGTCTGGGCCATTGCCTTTCGGTGGTACGGTCTGACCGGCGGGGATGACGGCATCCACGGGATCCCCATGCCGTCTTTCATCGCTTCATCCACGGGTGCCTACTACTTCAGCCTGATCCTCCTGGTCCTCTGCCTGATCCTTATGTACCTGATCTTCAAATCGCCTTTCGGGGCCACGCTCCAGGCCATCCGGGACAACCCCGAACGGTGTGAAGCCATCGGCATCAATGTCCGCCGGCATCAGCTCCTGGCCATCGTCATCGCCACCTTCTTCGCGGGTGTGGCGGGCGTCCTTTTCGTGGTGGTGGAAGGGTCGGTCTTTCCGGATCTCCTCTTCTGGGTCTTCTCCCTTGAAATCTTCATTATGTGTCTTTTGGGGGGGTGGTTTACCTTTGCGGGACCCATCATCGGTGCCGCCATCATGGTGTCGCTCAAGACCTTTGTGGGTGTTTACACCGAATACTGGACCATGATCCTGGGAATCATTTTGATTTTCCTCATCTTCTTTCTCCCGGAAGGGGTGTGGGGCTTTGTGTCTCATAAGCTGGGGTTTCAAAGAAGAGAACCGGCCGGGGAGGAATAGGGATCCATGCTAAGGGTTATGGGCGCACAAAAATCCTTTGATGATTTCAAAGCCGTGAGTCAGGCGGACCTCACGGTGGAAAAAGGTCAGACGGTGGCGGTGATCGGCCCAAACGGCGCGGGAAAAACAACCCTGTTCAACTTGATCACCGGACAGCTCAGGCCGGATCAGGGAAAGATCCTGTTCAACAATGAAGAAATCAATTCCCTTCCACCCTATGAGATCTGCCGCAAAGGAATCGCACGGTCATTTCAGATTGCGAACATCTTCCCCCGCCTGACGGTCTTTAAAAACGTCCAGGTGTCCGTCCTTTCAGAGCAGGGGAAGAACACGCGTCTTTTCAAGCCTGCCAGTCGCCTGGCGAGGGAAGAAACCCGTGCCATCCTCGAAAACGTGGGCCTCATGGACAAGGCGGAACATGTGGCCGGCTCCCTGGCCCATGGAGATCAAAGAACACTGGAAATCGCCATTGCCCTTGGGAATGATCCCCAGTTGCTGGTGCTTGATGAACCGACCGCTGGTATGTCCGCCGAGGAGACCGCGGCAACCATGGCGCTCGTTCAACGGTTGGCCAAAACCCGGGGACTGACAATCCTTTTCTGTGAACATGACATGGAGGTGGTTTTCAATGTGGCCCAGAGCATCATGGTGATGCATCAGGGGGTTACCATTATCCAGGCGGATCCCGATACGGTGAGAAATTCCCGCCAGGTTCAAGAGTGCTATCTGGGAGAGGGCTGACCATGCTGGAAGTGCAGGAAATCCATACCTATTACGGCCTGAGCCACATTCTGTTCGGGATATCGCTCAAGGTTTCCGGCGGGGAGATCGTTGCGCTTCTGGGGAGGAATGGGGCCGGAAAAAGCACCACCATGAAAAGCATTATGGGTCTTGCGCCGCCCAAACGCGGAATGATCCGTTTTAAAGGAGAATCAGCAAAAGGGAAAAAGCCTTATCAGCTCGCCCGGTGGGGCATGGGATTCGTCCCGGACAACCGGCGCGTCTTTGCCGATCTGACGGTGGACGACAACTTGGAGATATCGGAACGAAGGACCGGCGGAGCAACATCATGGACACGGGAGACAATATATGCGTTTTTTCCCGCCCTGGGACATATCAGTTCCAGAAAGGCCGGCTTTTTAAGCGGCGGGGAACAGCAGATGCTGACCATCGCCCGGGCCCTGATGACCAATCCTGATTTTCTCCTGCTGGATGAACCCACGGAGGGTCT
This sequence comes from Thermodesulfobacteriota bacterium, assembly GCA_028278625.1. The sequence goes on along the minus strand of JANQDY010000199.1, from coordinate 25,660 downwards.
GGCCCCTCTGGTGGTGGAAGTTCTGGAGAAAAAGATCGGCCAGCTCCGTCATAAAGGCTTGACGGTTCTCCTGGCCGAGCAGAATCAGAAGGTGGCTTTAGGTCTCAGTGACCGGGGCTATGTGATTGATAATGGCAGGATTCGCTATCACGGGACCATTCAGGATTTGAGGGAGAATGAAGAGGTGAAAAGAAAATATCTCTTGGTTTGAAACCTGGTGACTGGGATTTCGTTGGCGTTTTTTCATCCATACTTCAGGCGTAAATTTCCGAAATACGGTCAAAACTCTTCTTGAGCGCGCCGTAAAAATCCCGGTAGATGGGAAACAGGCGGTTGTAAAGATCAACGTTTTCAGGGATGGGTTCATCCCGGGTTTCGGCCTTCAGCACCGCCACCGCTTCCTCCACGTCTTTCCACAACCCCACGCCGGCCCCCGCCACCAGGGCCGCACCGTAGGCCCCGCCTTCTGAACTGCCGCTCACCGTAATCACCTGGCTGTTAAAGACATCGGCATGGATCTGCCGCCACAGAGGGCTCAGAGCGCCCCCGCCGGATGTGCGCACCTGGGTGACTTCATAGCCCATCTCCCGAATGAGTTCCACCACATCCCTTAAACTGTAGATGACACTTTCAAAAACGCTCCGCAGAATGTCCCTTCGATTGTGGCGAAGGGTCAGTCCCAGAAAGCCGCCCCTGGCATTGGGGTCCGCATGGGGACATCGCTCTCCAATGAGGTAGGGGAGGAAAAAGAGCCCTTCGGACCCCGGTTTTGCCTTGAATGCCTCTTTGCTCATCAGTTCGTAGACATCGGCTCCCATCCATTGGGCCACGTCCCTTTCCGAAGCACACAGACTATCCCGGATCCACCGTAATGACCCGCCGGCGGCCAGGGTCACGCCCATGGTATGCCATCTGTGGGGCAGGTTGTTGCAGAATACCTGGAGCTTCCCTTCGGGATTCTCCTTGCAGCTGTCAAGGGCCATGGCCACAACCCCGGCGGTTCCGATGGTTGTTCCGACGATGCCAGGCGTAACCAGGCCGGTTCCCGTTGTTTGAACCACCGCATCGCCGCCGCCGCCCGCAACGGGAAGGTTCTTGGGCAGTCCCAGTTCCGAAGAGAGCTCCCCTTTCAACGCTCCGCTGATCTCCGGTGATTCGTAACAACGGGGCACCCATTCTTTCGGGATGTGAAGCTTCTCCAGGAGGGCATAGGACCAGTCCCTGTTTCGCACATCGAACAGCCCGGTGCCGGATGCGTCGGAGACCTCGGTGGCCAGTTCTCCTGTCAATCGATACCGGACATAGTCTTTTGGGTTTAAAAGGGCATGAAATTTTTCATAGATATGGGGTTCGTTTTCCCGGACCCAAAGGATCTTGCCGCCCGTATACCCGGGGAGCATTTGGTTATTGGTCAGTTTCAAGAGACCCTCGATGCCGCCAACCGTGTCGTGTATTTCCCGGCATTGTTTCTCGGTACGCTGGTCGTTCCACAGGATGGCGGGTCTCAAAACCGCCCCTTCCTTGTCAAGGGCCACGAGGCCGTGCATCTGGCCGCTCAAACCGATCCCTTTGATGGCGGTGCGGTCACGAAAATCCGCCAGCGTCTTTGTGAGGGTTGACTTTACCGCCTGCCACCAGTCCTCGGGGTTCTGTTCGGACCAGCCGGGCCTGGGGGTGAACAACGGGTATTCTTCCACCGCTTTTGCCGCGATCTTTCCTTCTTGATCGATAATGAGTGTTTTGCATCCCGAAGTTCCAATATCGATGCCGATCACATACGCGTTTTCCATTGTCTATCTCCCCCCGTTATGGTGCCGCTTTATCGGTCAATTAAAATCATCTAAAATCATCAGGGTTCCTGATACCTGATCCTGATGTGTTTGAGGTTCAGATACTCCTCCAGGCCTTCGTGGCCATGTTCGTATCCGACACCGCTCTGTTTCCAACCGCCGTAAGGTGCATTCATGATGCCCGCGTCCACGTTGTTCATGGCCACGCTGCCGGCGTCCAGTTCCCGGGAGAGTTTGCCCATTTCGTGCAGATCGTTGGTAAATGCGTAGGCAGCAAGACCATAGGGTGTGTCATTGGCCAGACGGATGGCTTCGTCCAGGGTGCCAAAGGGCATGACGCCCACCACCGGGCCAAAGGTCTCCTCGGTCATAACGAGCATCTGATGGTCGCACCCGGACAAAATGGTCGGTTCAAAGAAGTACCCTTTTTCGTATTTCGGACCTTCCGGTCGTCTTCCGCCGGTAACCACCTCGGCCCCTTTTTGGACGGCATCTTCCACGTGCCGCATGCTCTTTTGAAGCCCTTCGAGGCTCGCCATGGCACCCAGGTCAAGATCGGGATTCTTAAAGCCGTCCCCCATGGTGAGTTTCTCCGTTTCTCTTTTGAAGGCGTCCAGAAAGGCGTCGTGGATACCTTTGTGAACATAGATCCGGTTGATGGCGATACAGATCTGCCCCATGTTCCTGAAGGACCTGCGAACGGCTCCCTGAACCGCTTTTTCAAGATTACAATTGTTGCTGATAATGAGAGGGCAATGCCCCCCCAGCTCCAGGGAGATCTTTTTGATGGAATCCTTGCATTGATCCTGGATTTTGAGACCCACTTCAAGGGATCCGGTAAAGGCGACTTTTTTGGCCATGGGGCTGGCCACCAGTTGTCGTCCCACTTCCCCTCCCGAACCCGTCACCGCGTTAATGACACCGTCGGGAACGCCGGCATCCACCAGGCACCGCCAGAATTCCAGAGGAGACAAGGGCGTTAGCGTCGGTGGTTTGGCCACGATGGTGCAGCCCGCGGCCAATGATGCGGCCGCCTTCCAGCCTGTCAGTTCCACCGGGTAGTTCCATGCGGAAAGGGCCGCCACCACACCCACCGGCTGTTTGACCACGAGGCTTTGATCCATGGGATCCGTGTTGGCGATGATGTTTCCATAGGCCCTTTTGCCTTCTTCGGCAAAATACTGCAGCATTTCCACGGCCTTTTCAATTTCGCCCACCGCCTCTTTCATGGGTTTTCCCTGCTCCCGGGTCATGAGGCCGCCGATCATCTCCTTTCGGGACAAAAGGATGTGGCTGGCTTTCCAAAGAAACTTTCCCCGCTGCTCCGGTGAGAGTGCCGACCAGGAGGGGAAGGCCCTTTCCGCGGCCTGAAGCGCCCGCAGAACCTGATTCTCCGTAGCCCTTGGAACCGCAGCAATGGCTTCTTCGGTCGCCGGGTTGATCACCTCAAACGTATCGCCGTTTTCGGAATCGCACCACTTGCCGTCAATGAGCATTTTATAAGATTCCATTGCCCGCTCCTTATGCGCCCTTTTCCACGCGACCGGTGACCCACAGAATTGCCAGGGGCTGATTACCGGTGTTATAGGTCACGTGATATTCGCCAAATGGGACGTAAAAGGCGTCGCCCTGCTGAATGGGGAATTCATCATTTCCCACAACCATGGTCCCTTTTCCTGCGAGAACATAATAGACCTCTTCCATATCGTCGTGGGCATGACCGGTGGTCTTGCCGGTGGGGTAGATGATGGTGTGCCCCATTTTGAGATTCCTGGAGGGGGAATCCTCCGGGTCCACCAGAAAATAGGTATCCCTGAGGGTTTCATCCTCGCGATTCTTCACAACATACCGTAAGGAACGCTTGTCCTCGTCCGGCGCTTTATCTTCGATATTGACCAGGTACTTCATTGTTTGACCTCCTTATATTATGAAACCCCCGCAGTTTCAATTGCGGATTCAATACTCTTTTTTCCTTCATCGGTAATGGGCAACAGGGGGAGTCTCGGATCTCCACCGTGGTAACCGGCCACATCCATGGCGTATTTAACGCCGGCCACGCCGAAACTGCCGGACACCGCCTGATTCAGCCGAAAAAGTAGGTAATGGGTCTTAAGGGCGCCCTCCATGTCACCTTGCTGATACAGGTCGTAGAGTTCGCAGGCTTTGTCCGGAAAGGCGTTGCCCAAAGAGACCACCCCGCCTGCCGCACCCAGCACCATACCGGTCAGAAGAATGCTGGCGCTCCCGGCCAGGACGGAAAAGTTGTCCGCTCTGGCAGCCAGATATTTGCCGATGTTGCCCGGGCTGGAATCTTTCATGCCCACAATGTTCTCATGGCGCGAGATGCGGCCGATAACGCCGGGAGAGATGGTAAGCCCGGTGAATCCCGGTGCGTTATAGGCAATGACCGGAACGGAAACGGCGTCGGCCACATCCTCGAAGTATTTGACGATGGCTTCATCGGTCATCCGTTTCTTGAAATAGGAGGGTGTCAGAAGTGTCACGAAATCGGCTCCCATGGATTCGACCGTCTTTGAAAAAGCGATACTCTGTCGGGTGGATTCGTATCCGGCACCCGCCATGACCAACTGATGGTCTGCTTTTTCAGCCATCACGGTTTCCAGAACCGTTAGCTTTTCATCTTCCGTGAGGCTTTTTGCCTCCCCGTTACTTCCCAGAACGTAAAATCCCGCAAGGGGCGTTTTGCCGTACTTCCGTATGTTTTCCTTGAGCTGTTCAACGGAAAGCGCCTCATTTACAAAAGGTGTGGTGATGGGTGCAAACACACCTTTGATCTCTTTTTTCATTTTTTTCCTCCGCAACAATAGATTGATAGGCGTAAAAATCTCCTTGCGCTATACGCCTGAAAACGCACTGTAACCTCCGTCAACAGGGATCACCGCGCCGGTTACGAAACTCGCCGTTTCAGAGAGCAACCAGAGCGCGGCACCTACAATTTCCTCCGGCTCTCCGTAACGCGCCATGGGTACGTTTTTTAGAATTTGTTTTCCCCTGGGTGTCATTTCACCGGTTTGTTCGTCAACCAGAAGAAACCTGTTCTGGTTGGTCAGCATGAATCCGGGTGCGATGGCATTGACGCGGATATCCGGTGAATACTCCTGGGCCATATGGACGGCCAGCCATCTTGTAAAACTGTTGACCGCTGCCTTTCCGTCGGAATAGCTTAATGCCCGGGTGAGCGGCAAAATACCGGCAATGGAAGAGATGTTTAAAATGACGCCTGATTTCTTTTCCGCGAAAACGCGTCCCGCCGCCTGGGAGGGGATCACCGCACTCGCATAATTGAGTGCGAAAACCTGCTCCATGTGGCCCGGCGAAATGTCGAAGAAGGTCAAATCATCGGAGGTTGTGGTTTCTTTTCGACTTCCCCCGGCCCCGTTGATCAGTATATCGATGGTAGAAAAGGCTGAAAGGGTTTCTTCGAGGGCTGCGGAAACATTCTCCTTGTCACAGGCGTCACACTGAACGGCAATCGCCTCTCCGCCCAGGGAGAGAATCTCCTTGCGCATTTTTTCGGCGGCATCCCCGGAAATGTCCCAGATGGCAACCTTGACGCCTTCTTTTGCCAGGGCTTTTGCGATATGGCCGCAGATGGCCCCTCCTGCACCGGTGATGACGGCCGTCTTTTTCTCAAGATGATAATTCATGGTTTCCTCGCAACCGCCTGCAGGCCTACCAGGCAGGGTGTGTCATGCAATGAAACAAAAAACCTATACCTCTATACTGATTTTTAATCCTAATAAGCCGAGTCACCGGTTGTCAAGGAAAAAGCAACAAAACAGCGTTTTTAGAATGCAAGTGCTGGGTTAGAAAATCGCTTCCGTCGATTCAATGTCAAAACCGTGCATTCTGCGGGTGTTCATACGGATCCAGGCGGTTTCCCCCATTTCGATCTCATAATCCACGGGGGTAATGACCTTGATATGGTGTTTGTTAATCTCCATTTCAATGATCTTGTCTTTGCCCATGGGAGAGGTCACGTACACTTCTCCCATGGCGTGGGCATCTTTGTGTTTTTCTTTTGAAATGGCCATGTCCTCGGGCCTGATGCCGAGCACCATCCTTTTTGAAAGATCGAATTTCTTTTCCACAAGCTTTTTGGACTGGGCACCCGTTAGAGGTACACGAAAACCGTTGTTGGCAAAGATGACCGCATCTTTTTCCCGCTTCAGGTTTCCCTCAATGAAGTTCATGGGCGGATCTCCCACGAAACCGGCCACGAATATATTGGCCGGTTCATTGAATATTTCATCCGGGGTGCCGATCTGCTGGATTTCGCCGAAATTCATGATCACGATGCGATCCGCCATGGAAATGGCTTCCAACTGGTCGTGGGTTACGTAAATCATGGTGGTATTCAACACCCGCTGAAGATGTTTCAATTCACCTCGCATGTGGGTCCTCAGTTTGGCATCCAGATGGGAAATGGGTTCATCCAACAGAAACGCTTTCGGTTCCCGCACAATGGCACGGCCAATGGCCACCCGCTGTTTCTGGCCCCCGCTCAGCTGTGCAATCCCGCGATCGAGGAGTTCGGTGATTTCTAGTATCCTGGCGGCCTTCTGAACACGCTCTTCAATTTCATGGGCAGGCGTTTTTCGAATGCGCAAGGGGTATGCGATGTTTTCAAAAACGTTCTTATGGGGGTAAAGGGCATAGTTTTCAAAGACCATGGCCACGTCCCGATCTTTTGGTGCCAGATCATTTACCAAGACGTCTCCGATATGGATTTCACCTTTTGAAATACTTTCAAGTCCTGCGATCATGCGAAGAGTGGTCGATTTTCCACACCCCGAGGGACCCAGCAGACAGAGGAACTCCCTGTCTCTAATGTCGATATCGATCCCCTTTACCGCATGGACCTTGCCGTAATACTTTTCAACTCTCTTGACAGTTACCTTTGCCACATCAAAAACCTCCGATAATGTCCGAAAAAATACTTGTGGACGGTTAAGGCGCTAATCTGCGATTATTACTGACGCACCGCACCCATGGTAAGGCCGCGCACCAGATATCTTTGAACCATGAAACTGAACACCACTACCGGACCCACCAGAATGGTGGCCGTTGCAAATATGTTTTCCCATCCGATTTCCCGCCACGTCATGAACTCCGTCAACCCCAACGCCAGGGTTTTTGCATTTCTTTGGGACAGCACCAGGGCAAAAAGAAACTCGTTCCAGGAAAAGATCAGGCAGAGGATGGATACGGCGGCAAGGCTGGGGAGCAGCAGAGGGAAGGTGACGCCGAAAAAGGCTCCCATTCGGGATTTTCCATCGACCATGGCCGCTTCTTCCAACTCATGGGGAAGGGAGGCAATGAAATCCCTGAGCATCCATACCACGAAAGGCAGATTGAAGGTGGTGTATGCAATAATCAGAGAGGTCCGCGTATCCAACAGCCCCAAATTCTTCATGATAACGAATATGGGGATGGCCGCGGCAATGGGGGGAAACATGCGAATGGAGAGGATATAGAAAGCGAGGTCCTCCCTTCCGCGAAAACGGTACCGTGCGAGTGCGTATGCGGCGAAAATGCCGATGACCACTGAAAAGATGGTTGTGATAACGGAGACGACCACTGTGTTGCCCAAATAGTGCAGAATAGGGGCTTCCGTGAAAATATAGTGAAAATTCTCCAGCGTGGGTGTAAAAACGAATTTGGGTGGTACCGCAAAAACGTCGTTTTTGTGTTTAAATGCCGTTGCCACCATCCACGCGATGGGGAAAACGGCAAATAGAAACAGACCAAGAGCGGTTACATAAAACATCACGCGTCGAAACAGAGAGTTGTTCTGGCCTACAATATCATTTTTCATGACAGTGTCCTTCGTTTCAATTTGCTTCGTTTTTGTCTTTCATTACTTTGATGAAGATGTTGCTGATAACGATAATGATAATCAGAACCACTAGCGCCAGGGCAGCCCCTTCGCCCATGTTGAAATACCGGAAGGTATTTCGATACACGTAGTAGTTGACCATTTCCGTGGCATTTCCGGGGCCTCCCTGGGTCATCATGTAAATCTCATCAAAAATCTTGAAGGCATCCATGGTGCGAAGCAGGATACCGATCAAAAAAATCTTCCTCAGCATGGGAACGGTGATATCCTTGAAGACCTGCCAGCTGCTCGCACCGTCAATGGAAGCGGCCTCAAAAGGCTCTTTGGGCAGAGAAATCAAACCGGTATAAAACAAAAGGGTCAGAAAGGGCGTCCAATGCCAGATGTCCTGAATCACCACGCCCACGAAAGCCCAAAAAGGGTGTGAGAGAAGGCTGAAGGTCTTAAAACCCAAGCTCATGAGAACCCAGCCGATGATACCGAACTCTCCATTAAACATATATTTCCAGATCAGACCGGATACCACCGGTGTGACCATCAATGGCACAATCAGAAAGGGGATCAGAAAGCGTTTTCCGAAAAACTCCCTGTTTAAAAAAACAGCAATGGCCAGTGCCAGGAAGAACTCCAAGGTCACGACCACGGCGGTATAGATGAGTGATCGAAGGAGAGAAGAAAGAACCTTCTTGTTGGTGAATACGGAAACGAAGTTTTCAAACCATATGAATGTCCGGGGTGCGTCCGGATCAGACAGAAAGACCGAGTGAAAGGCAAGATAGATATTGTAGAAAAGGGGGTACAACGTAATGGCAAAGAGCACGATCATGGTGGGAGCCATCAGCGTGGTGATGAAGGCGCCGTCCTTCATCGGTTTTCGAGGGCTGGAGTTGATACTTTCCATGGGAAACTCCTAAATGGGTCAAAGGGAAAAGGCAGGATGGAGAAGGGATCTTCCCCATCCTTTTCATGTCTCGTTCAACAGAACCAATGCCTAGTTAGGGTAATTCCCGGTCAGCCAAACCGGGTATTTGCCGTCGGCGGCTCTGAATTTCTTGCCTTTCCGGTAGTAACCCTTCGCCTTCAGCAACCTTTCAAGGCCTTCCGCAGCCTCGTTGGCCGCGTCTTCCGGGCTGATCTTTCCGATCATGCACTGCTGAAAGGGAACGGCCATGATGTCTTCACACTGGGACCATTCCGGAATATAGGGGACCGGCCGGTCGCCTTTGATTTTGGAGACATAGCGCAATTGTGGAAGGTGGGTGAATTTGTCCACAAATGGTGAATTCTCAAGAACGGAAATCCTGGGCGGGGTGGAATCATTCATTTCCATCTGCTTCAGCTGTATTTCGGGAGATGAAAGCCATTGAATGAAAAGGTAGGCGGCTTCCTTGTTCTTTGAGGCTTTGGAAATCAGATACCCCTTGGTCCCCTGACGATGCCATCTTTTGGCCTTGGGATCATCCCTGGGAATGAGGGAAACGCCGATCTTTCCATGTTGCGGTGCTTTCTCTGCGTCCATCCAGGAGGCGCAAAGATTCCAGTTCCATGAAAGGGCCACCAACCCCTGTTCAAAAACGCCCGAAGCTTCTCCGATTTCGTAATCGGTTGAGCCCGGTGGCACGAGACCTTCCGTATAGAATTTCTGTATGAGGCCAAGGACCTTGACCATTATGGCATGATCTTTTCCCCCTTCTCCAAAGGTGGGTTTCATGGTATCATCGAATATGGCTCCGCCCGAACCCCAAAAAAGGGTGTAGACTTCATCGCCGATGCCGGTCCTGGCACCGCTCAAGGTGGCGCCATAAACTACGGTCTTGCCGCCGGCATCCTTTTGGGTGAGTTTCTTGGCGGCATCGTAATACTGATCCAGGGTCCAGGCTTCGTCCGGAGCCGGGGCCTTGATGCCCGCCTTTTGAAGCAGGTCTTTTCGATAGAAAAGGCTGGCGAATGTGTTCATCTGAGGAAACGTGTAAAGCTTGTCGGCGTAGCTCAAGCCTTCCACCAACTGCGGGTAAAAATCACCCATGTTCATGCCCGGGTCCATCAGTTTGGCGTCTTTCATGTATCCGTCAATGGGCACGCAATAGGGGACATACTGCGGCAGATAAATGCTGTCGCAGTCATAGAGGTCATGGGCCGCCAATCCCGATGAAAGCTCCATCATGTGTTTTTCGATGACTTCCCCATAGGTGACCATATCGATGATCACTTTGATCCCCGTGATTTTTTCAAACTGCTCCCCCAGTTTGACCGCATTAGCGTTGTACTGATATCCCGACATGGCCGTAACGCGAACCGTTGCGCCGGCATAGGGCTTTGCCGCCTCCTTGAGATCCCAGGCGCCGGCATTGGTGGAAAGAAGAATACCGAATGCAAGGCACATAAAGACTGATAGATACGTTAACACTTTTCTTTTCATTGCTTCCTCCTAGGTTCCATAGATTTATGTTAGCGTTACAAAATCGACTTCCCAAACCCGGCCTACAAGTATGGCATCCCTCCCTTCTATCTGGATTGTTATCGGTCCGTCCCTTTTTCCGATGTGCATGGCCTTAGAAATTGATCATCACTTTCACGGCGGTCTCCTCGGCATTTTCAGCCACATCAAAGGCTTCAAGGGCCTGATCAAAGGGAAATTCGTGGGTAATGAGTGGTTTTAGGTTGACCCGGTCGTGCCCTATCAAGGTAATGGCTTCTTCAAAGATGTTGTTATAGCGAAAACTGCTCACGAAATTGATTTCCCGGACCACGGATTCCACCATGGGCATGGGGATTTCATCCTCCTGGGCCAGTCCCAAAAGGACGACGAAACCGCCATCCCTCGCAATATTGACAGTTTGTTGAAACGTGGGGGCGGTGCCGGCCGTCTCAAAGACAAAATGCGCGCCTTCTCCGCCGGTGAGCGATTTAACCTGTTCAACCACATCCACCAACCCCGCATCCAGCACATGGGTTGCGCCCATTTCTTTGGCCAGCGTCAATCTGTTGGGCATGACATCCACCACAATGACATCTCCCGCGCCCATGGCTTTCACCGCTTCCAGTACGGAAAGGCCGATGGGACCTGCCCCCAGGATCGCCACACTGGCCGCGGGATAAAGACCGCTACGCCTTGTGGCATAAAGGGCAACGGCAAAGGGCTCAACCAGCGCACCCTCCTGAAAAGAGATGTTGTCCGGCATTTCAAAGAGGAAATCCACAGGCCATGAAACGTATTCCACCAGACAACCGTCATCGGGTGGCGTCGCCATGAATCTGACCGTGGGGCATTTCGTGTATCGTCCGTTTCTGCAAAACCAACATGTGCCGCATGGTATGCCCGGTTCGACTACGACTCTGGCGCCCACCTCCAACCCGGTCGTCCCGGGCCCCAGGGCCGCAACCTGCCCGGCGGCTTCATGCCCCAGGATCATGGGCTCATTGACAATGAAAGAACCGATCTTTCCATGTCTCAAATAATGAATATCAGAACCGCAAATACCGACGGATTTCATTTTCACAAGGGCCTCACCTGGGCCCGGTTTAGGAATTGGGCGTTGTTCAAGCCGCATGTTTCCGGGTGAGTGAAGTACAAAGGCCTTCATGTTACTGTTCATCTTTCCTCCTTACACAAAAAAGGGCGCATCATAGGCAACCATATGGAGATGAAGCTCTTTATGGCCGCTTTTCAGTTTTTCGCCTTGACCCTGTCATGGTATTAGGATATATAGATATCATGATAACATGAGACTGTCAAGAGAAAAAGAATACATATATAGACGTCTAGGAAAATGTCCTTACGGCGCTGAAATATCTGGAAAAATCCGGCCAAAAGGATATAATGGGAACAGAAGGATTAAGCTCTAACAAGTGATGTTTCGAACATCATCCAAGGTGATGTAATAATTTAGAGGAAGGAACAGACAACATGCCGGCAAGGAAACTGGAACCTGCACAAAAAGTAGAAAAAGTCGATTATGCGGTAAAATCCGTGAGAGCGTTTATTTTGGATGGCAATCTAAAACCCGGCACTGAACTTCCGCCCGAAAGTCAGATGGCCAAGCAGATGAACGTCAGTAAATTCAGCATGCGCGAGGCCCTTCGGGTCCTTCAGGCCCAGGGCTTGATCGACATCACACAGGGGCGCCGCACCAGGGTTGCCGGTTATTCCACCGAGCCGGCCTCGGAGATCATTTCACTGACCCTTCAAAGATCAAAGGCGTCGTTGGCTGAATTGATTGAAGCGAGACAAACAATGGAATGCCAGATTGCCAGATTTGCCGCCTTGAGAGCTGAGACCAGGCATATGGCGGCCATGGAAAAAACCATCCTCGCAATGGAGGAGAACCCTCACGATCTTGAGTTGTGCGTTGATAAGGATACGGAGTTTCATGATATTCTATCGGAGGCCAGCCAAAATAAAGTCTTTGAACTCATGTTTGGTCCTTTGAGGGAACTCCTAAGAGAATCCCGGAAAGCCACAATCGGTGTTGTGGAGGGGCTTGAGCGTGCCATTGAAGGGCACAAACGGATTCTTTCCGCCATAAAGGATCACGATGTGGAAAAAGCGGAAAAATGCATGATTGATCACCTGAAAAATGCCCAGGAGGATCTCAAAAAGGCCGGTGTGGAGCCTCAGGACCCTCCAAGAACGGCTTTCTGATCGCACAAAAAAGAGCAACGCCCGTATAGCCTGCGCAACACGCTGTCATTTACTCCATATTATTACAAAACCCTGTAAGGAACTGAATCTTCATCAAAAAAAATACTTGAATATGTTGACAATTAAGTTCTATTAATATATAGATGTATAGGTTAATCTATTCGTTTTCCAACGATTTGATGCCCTTTGATTCACCGGCAAAAAGTCTGTTTCCTTGGCCCCTAAATTGAAAAATCTGGAGAAAGAGGTTTTCTAATGTCTGCAAAAAAAGTACTGCTGCCCCAACCGATTGAATCAGAAGCGGTGAAGGCCCTTGAAAAAGCGGGTTGTGAAATTGTAACGGCCCCTGATCCGTCACCCGAAACCGTGAAACCGCTCCTGCCTGGGGTCCATGGGATCGTTCTCCGAACCGGAATAAAAATCACCCCGGAAATTCTCTCCTGTGCCGATGATCTTGAGATTGTGGCGCGAACAGGCGGCGGGTTGGACAATGTGGACGTCCGGGCGGCCTCTGAACAGGGGGTTGTGGTGACCTCCAATCTGGGGGTCAACACCAGCAGCGTGGTGGAACAAGTGCTGGCCTTTGCCCTTGCGTTATCAAAGCGGCTTCCTTTAATGGATCGTGAAGTGCGAAAGGGGAATTTTGCCATTCGCTATCGGAACCTGCCAAGGGATATGAGAGGGAAGACCCTTGGCGTGATCGGTTTTGGCCGTATCGGCTCCGAGCTGGGACGATGCTGCCGTAAGATCTTCGGAATGGAAATCCTCGCCCATGATCCGTTCTTGCCCGGGGATGTCAAAGACGGATGTGAAGATTGGGTTCGATTTCCCGGGCTTCGGGAACTCTGTGAAAATTCGGATATCATATCCGTTCACGTCCCTTTGACGGACCAGACCCGAAACATGATCGGTGAAGAAGAGCTCTCTTGGATGAAGCCGCACACTATTCTTATTAACACTTCCCGGGGGTCTCTCATCGACGAAGGGGCCCTTTATCAAGTGTTGAGAAACGAAAAGATCCTGGGGGCGGGGCTGGATGTATTCAGTTCTGAGCCGGTGCCACAAGATCATCCTCTGCTGCAACTGGACAACATCTTGCTGACGCCCCACTCGGCTGCTCTTACCCATGAATGCGTCATCCGTATGGCCACGGAAGCCACACGGTGTGTCATAGATCTCTTCGAGGGGCGGCGGCCGCAAAATGTTGCGAACCCACAGGTCCTTGAGCTTGACAAATGGAAGCATCTTTCTGGATGATAGAAATGATTACCGAAGCCGTCATAGAAAGAGAGCGCTAACGTTATGAATAAAAATGATGCTGAATTTCTCTTTTCGGAATTGGGGTATTTGATTGACAAATCGAGTCCGGTTCCTCTCTATTTTCAGATCAGCGAAGCCATGAGCGAAGGCATCAAAAAGGAGCGTCTTCCGGCCAACACGAGAATTCCGCCCGAGGAGCAACTGGCACATATTTTCGGCGTGAGCAAGATGACCATGCGACAAGCCCTGGGAAAGCTGGTGAGTGACGGCATACTGGTCAGAAAAAAGGGGTCAGGCACCTTTATTTCCGAGAAGAAAATCGAAAGGGAAGCGACCCAGCTGGTGGGCTTCTATGAAGACAGCAAGAAGAAGGGATTGAAACCGAGTTCCCGCGTCATCGAAAAGAAGGTGATCAAAGCCGAAACCAAGCTCATGGAGAAGCTTAATCTCAAGGCCGGCGATGGGATCATCAAGATCATCCGGGTGCGATTGGCCAATGAAACACCGCTGGCGGTTAATTACGCATACATACCCGAGAAATACTGTCCCGGTCTCTTGAATGAGGATCTGAGCGAGGGATCTCTTTCAGCACTTGTGGAAGAAGAATACAATTTGTCCGTGGCTTACGCGGTTCAAAGCCTGCATGCGGTTAAAGCAACTCCCTATGAAGCCTCATTACTCAACATTTCCGTGGGAGATCCGATTCTCGCCATGGAGCGTACCATGTACGATGGGCAAAAATGGCCGGTCTGCCATTTTGAAAATTCATTCAGGGGGGACAAATACGCATTTTCGTCCATACTGTACCGATAGGGCGGCGTATCGGTTCAGTGGATTATTTGAGGAGGTCTATTGATATGGCAGAAAAAGAGCTGAGAAGTGCAAAAATTCTAAAGGGTCCGGAAAAGGGCATCTATCGCGCCCTTTACAAAAGCATGGGATACGCCAATGACGACCTTCAAAGACCCATGATCGGCATCGCCAATTCATGGAACACCCTGGTGCCGGGCCATTACAACCTGAACCAGATCAGCGAGCACGTGAAATGGGGGATTTACCGCGCAGGCGGGACCCCCGTGGAGTTCGGCGTGATCGGTGCCTGTGACGGTGTGGCCAACGGCCACGACGGCATGCATTTTATTCTGCCGTCCAGGGAAATCATCTGCAACTCGGTGGAGATCTGTGTTTCGGCCCATCGCCTTGATGCCGTTGTTCTATTGGCTTCCTGCGACAAGATTGTTCCGGGGATGCTCATGGCCGCTGCCCGGCTCGACATTCCCGCCATCATTGTTCACGGGGGTCCCATGTTGGGAGGGATCGAATTTGACGGGCGAAAATCGGATTTGACTTCCATCGACGAAGCCCTGGGCATGTTTCGGGCCGGGAAGATCTCCCAAGATCAACTCACTACGCTGGAGGATCTTGCCTGTCCCTCATGCGGTTCCTGTGCTTTTTTGGGCACCGCCAACACCATGTGCTGTTTGAGTGAGGCCATGGGGATGGCACTTCCGGGAAGCGCTCTCATACCGGCCACCCACTCAGACCGGCTGCGGGCTGCCCGGGCCACGGGGATTGCCGTCTGCAACCTCGTGGAGGAGGGCATCTCCGCAAGAGAGATCATCAACCGGAAATCCCTGGAAAACGCCGTCCGAGTCTGCATGGGCATCAGCGGTTCCACCAACGCCGTCCTGCACCTGTCCGCCATTGCCTACGAGGCTGAGGCGGATGTGGATATATTGAAGGCCTTCGAGGAATATGGGAGCACAACCCCACACATCGCAAAGGTGAATCCGGCGGCCAAGTGGGATATGGAGGATTTCTGGAAAGCCGGCGGCATTCCCCGGGTCATGGAGCGCCTGATGCCGCTTCTTCATGGTGACGTGATGACCTGCACGGGCGAAACGGTTTCCCGGAACCTTGCGTCTTTTACCTATCTTTTCCCTGAAAACGGAGAGATCATCAAGACCATGGCGGAACCGTTCGGGCAAATGGGGGGTGTCGCCGTTTTGAGAGGAAATCTGGCGCCGGGCAGCGGTATCAGCAAACCGGGCGCCATTGATCCCGGCCTCTTTCAATTCACCGGAAAAGCACGGGTGTTTGATTCCGAAGAAGCGGCCAATGAGGCCATTTTGAACAAGGAGATTCTTGCGGGGGATGTTGTGGTCATCCGATATGAAGGACCAAAAGGGGGGCCCGGCATGCGGGAAATGTACAAGGCCATGAAATACCTCTACGGCTTGGGCTTAAACAAATCCACGGCCCTTGTCACGGACGGCCGCTTTTCCGGAACCAACAACGGCTGCTTCGTGGGCCACATCTCCCCGGAAGCCGCGGAAGGGGGGCCCATCGCCATCGTGAGGGACGGCGATGAAATCCATATCGATGTGGAGAAAGGAACCCTTCATTTGAATGTCCCGGACCAAGAGATCAAGGAAAGGCTCAAGTCTTGGTCACCGCCCGCACCCAAATTCAAGCGGGGATATCTGGAGCTCTATTCAAGATTGGCCTCTTCGGCGGCGGAAGGGGCCGTGATCAAGAGCCGTTCTTCCTGAATCAAATGGATACTGTCAGAAACCGTAATCCAGATTGCCGCCATCGCCGAATCTCATTGAACCGAGGCTGTCCAATATACCGATGGCATGGTTTTCCACCGCTTCTTCGAAAAGGGCTTCTGATATGGCCATCTCATCCAGCTTGAGCGTGTTTGCAATATGAACGATTCTGACCCTGGTTGGGTCGCTGTCCGGAATGGTATTCAATGCCATTAGAATGGCTTCACGATCACTGTCATAATGCGGCGGAATCCTGATGCCCTCCGGTCCCGAAGACGTGATGGCATTCATGTAGGAGGATTCCCGGTCTATCTTGTTTACCAGCCGGGTGGTCGTAAAATCGGCATTTCCAATGCCGATGGCATTGCCCCCTGAATGGTGGCTCAAATCCCGCACGAATATGCGGGCGATTTTCGGGCGATCAGGAACCATGTGGCAAGCGATGGTTGTTCGAGCAATAACGTTCTGATCCATGCCGGTGCCGCTATAGTTCTTGCCCATTTCATTGACAATGAGAATGTCAATGTCGTCAAAAGGGATTCTCGGCAGCAACGCCTTTGCCTTGACCAGCAGTTCTTTCTCCCTCGCTTCGATCGAAGGTGCCGCAATCGCCTCGATCGTATGGGTTTCATCCTTCTGGTTTTCAACCACCCCAATGCCGAAGGTAATGGGACATTTCTGGATGGCCTCCCGGGCGACAGCCGTAATGATCCTGTGATAGCCCTGTTTCATGAAAAGATTGTGATAGCCGTCCGCCGCATGTTGTTTTCCAAGACCGATGGCGATCATTTTCATGAGTCCGCTTTCGATATCCCCTTCAAAATCGGTGTGGGGTTTCACCCGGTTGACAACCACGATGTGGTCTGCCCCGAGGGCATTTCTATCAATGAAAACAGGGATTCCATCCAGGACTTCCCCGATCCGGTCTACTTCCATGGCACTTTGGATGGGAACATCCATGGTGGCTTCCGTTATGCCGTAATGTGCCAGCACCTCTTTCTGTCCATGGGCGGTTGCACCCCCATGGCTTCCCATGGCGGGAACGATGAAGGGTTCGGCATGAATCCCCTTGAGCTCATCGATGAGGGCTTTCAGTATGAGATCGATTCGATGGATGCCCCGGCTACCGGCGGTGATGGCGACCCTTTGACCGGGTAAAATGGTTTTTTCCGGGTTAATGCGCTTGAATTCCGAACGGATCGCACCGGGAATATCGGTGATGCTCTCTATCTTGAAGTTCTGCCTGATCCTTACCATTTTAGGGAATTCCATCGGTCATGATCTCCCGTCTTGTATGCCATTTCGTTATCCTTCAAAGACCTGACGAAAAGGGTTACCATTTACGTCCGGGCGAAACCCACGGCATCCAGCGCCAGCCTGCCGGCACCGGGAAGTGTGGTCTCACCCATTTGTTGAAACTGATATTCCTTCAGCATGCGCTGTTTATAGTCGGTGTAGGCCTTGCTCGCTCCGCCGCCCACGTGGCTGATGGTATTCGAAAGGGCCAGGCTCTTTTTCCATTCCGTAAGGCTTTCCATCTGAAAAGAGACAATGCCGTGGTTCAGGGCCAGCAGCATGTCATCCCGTCCGGTTTTTAGGGTCAGGCGCGAGAAGCCGCCCCGCCGGGTTTTGACACGATGTCTGTCCCCGGCCAGAAAGGGGTGGAACCTGGTTTCCGGGAGTTTTCGGGAGGAGAGGACCTGGCGAAGGTAGTCCTCATAGAAAACCTCTCTGGTCATCTCCCGGCAGAAGTTCTTGCGAAACCATTCCAGAGAGATTCCGCCCGCGCCCACCGTGCGCATGGCCAGCCACCTTCCGGGGTAGGCGTGGGTTCTTAAAAGGTGATTCCGGCTCACAAGGGGCTCATCCAGTGCCAGCACAAGGATCTCAACGCTGCCGGAAGTATTCATGATGTCTCCCGGACGAAGCACGTCCGCCCCCACGGCGGCGCAAGTGGTATCGTTGGCGCCGACCACCACCGGTATCCTTTTGGGGAGTCCCAGCAGACGGGTCGCCTTTTCCGTCATTTCGTTTGCAACCGTCGCTGAGTGGCCGATTTCGGGCAGTTTACGCCGGTCGATTTCCAGGGGATCGAGAAGCCTCTCATCCCAGTCACCGTACCCCACCGTGTTAAACAGCCCGGTGAATGAAGCGTTTGAGGGATCCATGAGAAATCGATCGGTCAAGCGCTTCAGGATAAAGGTACAGGCATGTCCGAAACAGACATCTTCACGATGGTATATTTCGGGTTCATGGTCCCGAATCCAGAGAAGACTGGTCACGGAAATGCCCCCCGGTACGGGCAGGTTACCGGCAATGCCCAAAAATGCTTCTTCGCCGACCCGATCCAGCGCCCATTTGGCCTGTGGGTAACTGCGGCGGTCCAGGTGGAGGATAATCGGGTGAAGGGGATTCCCCTCTTTGTCCATGGGGAGCAGGGAAGGGCAGAGGGTCGAAAAGGAAACGGCGCTGATCCCTTGCCGCAGGGTCAGCTTCCCGCAGGCTACAACCAGCGCGTTCCATAGGATTTCCGCATCAATTTCCACGCGATTGCCGGACTTCATCTCTGGCGCGTAGGAGACTTTCTCTCTTTCAAGCAACGTCAAATCGGATGAAAGAACAGAGGCTCTCAGAGATTGTGTGCCAACGTCAACGGCCAGAATGCAATCGTTGGATCTAATTGTCATGGTTCATACCGGTTATGATTTAAGGGTTTACGGCTTCTCTTTCCGGTGTGCCATCTTCTTCCTTAAGAAGTTTGTTAACATTGTTGACCCTCACGAGGGCCTGCTCCATATGCTCCTTCATGCGCCGGGCCGCCAGGTCCGGGTGACGCATTTTAATGGCTTCGAAGATCCGCTGGTGTTCTTCCATCACCACTTCAATGCCGAAATGACGGATGCCCAGCTGGCGGTTAAAATGGAGATTCGCCATGATGGTGCGAATGAGTATGCCGAAGAGAGGATTTTCGCTGGCATCGATAATGGCATCATGAAAGCTTGCGTCTGCTTCGGAAAACTTCTCAACACTGTTTGAAGCGACGGTCATGATTTTCAGGGATTCTTCCAGGCTTCGAAGATGACTCCTTTCCCGCCTTTCCGCCGCCAATCGGGCGACTTCCACCTCAAGTGGGGTGCGAACCTCCATGAGCTGGAACAGGGAAAAGGAGTGGGTCATCAGGAAGTTTCTCATGGCCTCTTCCGGCACTTCTATTCGCGGCCGGCGGACAAAAGTGCCGTGCCCCTGTTTGACTTCCACGAGACCTTTGGAGACCAGTACGCGAATGGCTTCACGAAGGATACTCCGGCTAATGCCGAAAGTCTCGCACAGCTGAGGCTCGGGGGGCAGTAGCTCCCCGTCCAACAGCTCCCCATTGATGACGGAGAGAGTGATTTTATCCACCACCAGATCGGCCCTGGATTGAAACTTGATCTTGGAAAACGCCTTCTTGCCGTTCATGCTCTCTTTGGTCATCATGTTCATTCTTCCTGTCAAATGGGCTCATATAGACGTTATTTTGCCTGGCCGAAAAACAAATCGGGCAGGAGGGTAACGATTCCTGGAAATATGGTAATTACGATCAAGACAATTAAAAGGGGCGCGAAAAACGGGAGACATGCCCTGGCGATTTTCAGGGTTGGTACATCGCTGATTTTATTAAGAATAAAAAGATTGATGCCGAAAGGTGGCGTCAAAAGGCCGATCATCAGGTTCAGCACCATGACCAGACCGAAGTGAAGGGGATCGATGCCCACCTTGAGCAGCAGGGGAATGAGAATGGGCACCAAAATGCTGAGGGCCGCTATGGTCTCCATGAAACAGCCGATGACCAGGAGAAATCCGTTGAGGATAAACAGAACCACCAGGGGACTGGTGCTGATATCCGCAAAGAGATCCAGTAAAAGAATGGGCGTGCGGCTTCGAATGAGAACCCAGCCGTAGAACATGGCGCATGAAATAATAAAGGTAATGGTAGCGGTCTGTACGGCAGTCTCCCGAAGGATGTTCCATAGATCGGAAAGGGTGATTTCCCGGTAGACGAAGAATCCCAGGATAAAGGCGTAAAGGGCCGCAATGGCAGCGGCCTCCGTGGGCGTAAATATACCGCTCAGTATTCCACCGATCAGGATGAACGGCGTCATGATCGGGCCGATGGCATGTTTGAAAGCGGTCCAGAGCTCGGATCTTTCCGGCTTGGCCCTTTGGGGAAACCCCCGCTTTTTGGCATAAAAGCTGACCATGATCATGAGGGCGACCATGACCAGAATACCCGGAATAATGCCTGCCACCAGCAGCCGTCCGATGGATACGTTGGCCAGAATACCATAGATGACCAGGGGCACGCTTGGGGGAACAATGGGGCCGATGGTGGATGAGGCGCCGGTGACCGCACAACTGAAATCGGCATCATATCCCGCATCCTTCATGGCTTTGATCTCCACCATCCCGAGACCCGCGGTGTCCGCGGCGGCAAGGCCGCTCATGCCTGAGAAAATCATGCTGGCCAAGATGTTCACCTGTCCGAGCCCTCCTCTCAGATGTCCCACCAGGAGGTTGGCAAAGTGAAAGATCCTGTTGGTAATCCCGCTGGTATTCATCAGTTTTCCCGCCAGCAAAAAGAAGGGGATGGCCAGGATCACGAAATTATTGGCGCCGTAGAGAAGACGCTGGGCAATGATCCCCAGGCTGATGGCATCTCCCCAGAGCAGTTTCAGGATGACGAAGCCGGTGATTCCCATGGCGAAAGCCACGGGCATGCCCACCAGGAAAAGCAGAATGAGGATTGCGATAAAAATAAAGAGTTCCATGTGTTATTCGTCTGCCCCTTTCCCGGTTTCTTCTCTGGAACCGGCCAGAAGGACCAATGTCTCCACCATCCATATGACCAGATAGGCCATGATTAGAGTGATGCCGGACGGAAGAATCAAATAGACCATGCCGGTGGTCAGCCAGCTGATGGAGCCAACGGGCGTTTCCCAGGTCAGCTGCACCATCTCGATACTGCCGATAAAGGAATAGACCAGGAACACACCGATGCCCACAATGAAGACTACCTGCAATGCCAGGCGCAGCTTTTCCGGAATTTTTTCAAAGAGCGTGGGAATGCTGATATGCTCTTTGTCCCTGAGCGCCGTTGCCGCGCCCCAGAAAGTGACCAGAATCAAAGAGAACCTGGCGGCTTCTTCGGTCCAGGGCACCGAGATTTGAACCACATACCTGAAAAACACCTGCATGATGGCACACAAGAGCATGAAGATAAACACAATGGTGATGATGGTATCCAGCACGCTGTTAAAGGTCACGGCCTTCTTTTTCATAGGCGTTTGCTCCGGCGATTTACACTGTAAAATGAAGATGAAGGCGGCGCTACCGCCTTCATCTCAGCTCCTTGATGGCTCTGTCGGTTGCTTCGGTTGCTAGTAAGAGAGGACTTCTTTCCAGGTGGCTACCGGCCACTGGGTTCTGAAGAGCTCTTCCACGGCAGGTTTTGCCTTTTCTCTAAAGGCATCCGCTTCCGGAATGACCACCTTCATGCCCTTTTTTTCGAGATCCGCAATGAGATCCTGTTCACCTGATAGGATCTGATCAGAGCCCCATTTGCAGGCATCTTTGGCCGCTTTTGTGACCAGGGCCTGCTGGTCAGGGGTGAGGGAGTCATAGAATCTCTTATTGATGGTGAGCGCTCCGGTCTGAACCAGGTGGCTGGTCATTGACAAATACTTCTGCACTTCATTCAGATGGAATGAGTGGATCTGGCTCACATCTCCTTCAGAAGCGTCGGCAACGCCGGTTTGAAGCGCTGAAAACAGCTCCGTCAAGGCCACCGGCACCGGGAGGGCTCCCACGGCTTTCCATACGGCGATCCAGGTGGGCAACTGAGGCAGACGCAGTTTGATGCCCTTGAGATCCTTGGGCGTGATAATCGGTTTGTTGGAAGTAAACTGACGCATGCCGCGATACAGCACACCCAGATACATGGTGTTTCCCTTTTTGGCGATCTGTTCCCTGGCGGCAGCGCCCAAGGGACTGTCCCAGAAAACCCGCTGATAGTGGGCCCAGTCCTTGATCACGTATGGGGAATCGAGAAAGTAATACTTGGGGGCAAAGGTTTTGATGGGGAGTCCGCCGCCCGACTGCATCTGAACGGCACCGATGCTCACCGATTCGGTGATTTCCTCTTCGGAGCCCATGACGCCGGCCAGGAAAAGTTCCACGACCAGTTCACCGTTGCTTCCCTTGTCCACAAGTTCCTTGAATTTTACGGCCGATTTGGCACAAATATGTGTGGGCTCATAAGCGCTGGCCAGCTGGATTTTCTTAGGCGCTGCTCCTGCCGTGGAGATGAAGCAGAAGGTGGCGAAGCAGGCGAGAAGTATTCCCAAAAACAGTCTCTTTTTTTTCATATCCGCTACTCCTTAAATAAATGCATTATTTCCGGTTGTCTTTACTCTATTATGATGCGGGTTGTCCACCCATCATTGTTGAATGGTGTTTTGGAAATTCAGATGGATGGACAGTCCGGTTTTCGGTTCGTTACCTTAACAGCGACATGGTGATGGCATCCACGAATTCGGGTGCGTCCATGGGGATGCGTCCGCTCACATAGTTTCCGTCCACAACGGCGGACCAGTCCCAGTTGTAAATGCCGCCCATGATCTCCACGGAGTCTTTGACGGCCAGCCACCCGGCGGATTTTTTGCCCTGCACGATATCGGCGGCCGCCACCGGAATGGGCCCGTGACAGATGGCAGCGATGATTTTCCCGAAGGCATAGGCATCCCTGAGGAATTCCTGGGCATGGGTCCCCACTGTAAGCCGCCACGGATTCATGGCGCCATGGATAAACAAGGCGTCAAAGTCGGACATCTTCAAGTCGCAAACTTTGATGATTTTGTAGTAGCTGTCGGGGATTTCCTGAAATGGAACCGTGGTGCCGAAGCTACCGGTTCGTACCTCTGAATCGAGCATGGCGGGTCTCGCCTTCTGGATGGGATCGAACAGCCCCACGACAATGTTGGCACCCCGGTACATGAGCTCCATGGTGGGTGCGCAAAGTTCGATATCCTCCCAGTCCTCGGCTGTCATGGCCATGACGGTCTTTCCCTTCAGGATGCCCTTGTGCCTATCCACGAAATTGGGATCAAAAACCTTGCACAGTGCACGAAGGACCCCGGCCGTGGAGAAGGTATCCCTGCCGGTGATGATATTGCCGTCCACCGCAACGGAAGCGGCGCTGTAGACGGCGATCTTTCGCAGCATGTAGTCGACCGTGCGATTTCCCACCACCTTTTTCCCCTGCACGAGGCCGAGATTGATCATGGGCATGATTCCCGCTCCGATACCGGCGATGGGAGCGCCCCGATCGGCAATCTTTTTGATAAAGGCCAGGGCCACATCATCGGCCACCAGAATGTCGCCGGAGTGGCTTCCCAGAATGATGAGGGCATCATATTTGGCGGGATCAGCCACTTTGATGTTTCCCGTCACACCCGGGGCCACCATGTTGGGGTCTTCCTTAATGACCACGGGATATTCGACCCGGTTTCCATTGATGCCCAAGCCGTCCATCCCTTCGGTCAGGGTGAGGCCCCAGGTACCCCGGGGGATTCGAATACCGTTCATGGGTCTGGTATTCTTCCAAAGATGGTTGTTGTTCATGATAAACTGCGCTGTTCCGCCGAACTCGGCCACATACTCGGACAGGTAGTAGGCCTGCCAATCGCTGAATTCGCAGGCCACCAGGAGGCCGATCTTCTTTCCGGCAAGAGGCCCTTTCGGCTTTATCTTGCCTGCGTAGTCGCCCTTCCAGATGGTTGCGCTTCCCTCCTGCACGATTTCAACGCCGCTGCTTCTGGCGATATCAAGATAAGAAGCCGCGGATGCAAGTGTGATGCCTCCGAAAAACGTTAGAACGATGGTGATGACGATTCCCATGGATTTAACCGTTTGCTTCATAGCGTTCCCTCCTTGCCGCTCTCCATAGTTGATAATAAAAGCTACCTAAGTTCCGGGCCATTGACATTTTTGTCAAAGAATCTCCATATCACCCCCTTTTCAAAAATGGTTATTATGAACATCAATTCATATGAGCAGTGTAAACATATGATGTTTACAGACATCATATAGTATTGTCATTGTCAAGGGATTTTTTCACTTTTCCGGCGATAAATTTGCTTTTAAAACCGATTTCAAAATACGAAAAAAGTGCTTGACACCCTTTTGTGAATTTGGCTAGCATAATCCTTAAAAACGTTTTCATATTATGAAATGACGCCATGAAACTTTCATCCCTCGAGAAAAGTCTTAAAATCATTTCTTTGCTCAGTGAAAACCAGAGGGGCGTGACCCTCACTGAAATATCAAGAACCCTCGGTTATCCCGTCAGCACGGTCCATCATATTCTGAGCACGTTCATCGCAGACGATTATGTCACCCAAGACCCGAAGACAAAGGAATATTCCCTCGGTTTCGGTTTTCTGAAAATCTCAAAGAGAATACTGGACAATATTGATCTTCGACAGATCGCCCATGACTATCTGGTGGAGTTGTCCGAAAAATGCGATGAAACCATCCATCTGTACATTTTAAGAAAAGGGATGGTGGCCGCCGTTGACATGATTCCCAAAAAATCAGGGCTATCACTGGCTTCATATGTGGGATTTACAGCGGATCCGCACCCTTCGGCTTCCGGGAAACTGCTTCTTTCCGGGCTTTCAGATGAGCAGGTGATGGCCCTTTACAGGGACCGGCCTTTAAAGCGATACGGGAAAAACACCCTCACCAACATGAGCGATCTGCTGGCGGAGCTTGCGAACATTCGAAAACTGGGTTACGCCATCGACAATGAAGAGTTTTATGAGGGAATCCGTTGCGTGGCGGCGCCCGTCCACAGAGGGGGCAGCAGCCGAATCGGCGCTGCCGTCAGTATCACCGGATCCATTTTTACGATGACCATGGAAAGAATTAACCGTGAATTGATACGGATGGCGCAGGAAACAACGGAAAAAATCTCCGCGCGAATGGCTTGGTAATTTTTTTTGAATGGTCTGGAAATGGAATTTCATAATATGAAAAAATGATGCTGATTTTCACGGGACAAAATCAACAAGGAAATATTTGCATGTCAGTCGTCATAAAATTAAGCCCTTTGCTGAGAAAATACTGGAATGAATACGATCACGATAGAGGGATTGTAATGGAAGAGGGGGCAGGAAAAAAGGTAAGCCAACTGGTGGAAGAACTACAAATACCGGAAGAGATGGTCACATCCGTTTTAGTGAACCACAGGCCGAGCCGCACCTCATTGATTGCCAGTGATGGGGACAACGTGTTTTTGGCAATGGTGATCGGCGGTGGTTAATTCCGTCGGTTGGTCTTCCGCCCGGAAAACATCAAGGTAATTTTAATAGCTGAGGTAAAAATGAGCAAAGTACAAATTGAAATGGATGGTCGTAAACTGACCGTACTTGAAGGGACGACGATACTGAAAGCGGCCCAGGATGCGGAAATCGCCATACCCACCCTGTGCCACCGTCCGGATCTGACACCCGAAGGG
>JANQDY010000149.1 GCA_028278625.1 Thermodesulfobacteriota bacterium | reverse complement strand
TGAAACCGTCCATTGTATGCCGTAGTCGGGATGCTTATACACATCAGCCACCGGCGCGATGCGGAATCGCACCTTGTTCCAATCGGCCGCCAACTCCTCGGCCACTATCATGGGTAATGCCGTGGTGATCCCCTGACCCATTTCCGAATGATTGACCATGACCGTAACAATATCGTCTGAGCCGATGATCACCCAGGGACCAAGGGGAACCCCTCCCTTTGGATGAACGTTCCCCGCGGCCAGAGCCTCTCTCTTCCGAACAAAGTGGGTGCAATGGGCCGACACTGCGAGTCCGGCACCGCCAATGATCCCTATTTTCAGAAAGCGTCGTCTGCTCTCATTGATGTCACTCTTTTCCATTGACAACCTCCCTGGACGCCGCATGAATCGCCTTGCGGATGTTCTGGTAAGTGCCGCAACGGCAAATGACCCCCGACATTTCAGCATCAATGGTCCGGTCATCGGGTTTCGAATTCTCCATCAAGAGCGCTGTTGCCGTCATGATTTGGCCCGGTTGGCAATAGCCGCACTGGTTTACGTCTTCTTCGATCCAGGCCCGACGAAGCGCATCTCCGATGGAACCTTCCAATCCCTCAATGGTTGTGATCCGGCGGTGTTGGGCTTCTTCCACGGGTATGGTACAGGAAAGCGCCGCCTTTCCGTCGATGATGACCGTGCACGCACCGCACTCCCCTATACCGCAGCTGTACTTGGTCCCTTTTAGATTCAACTGTTCATTCAAAACCCAAAGCAAAGGCGTCTCCGGGTCAACATCCAACCGATGAACAATACCGTTAACCTCTAATGAAATCATTGAAGCCTCCTTTTCTGATTACTCAAAAACGATTAGTCTTACTAGACTGGTCAAATTTGACTATCATTCCAAAAAAATATTGGCGCCCGCTCAAGCCGTCAATCCGACCGGGTGCTGATCTGGGCAAGATCAAGCCTTTTGACGGCCATCTGGATCCACCGCTTCTCTTCCAAAAAAAGCATCCGGTCATGCTCAATAAAGAACCCGTCCGATTCTCTCTGATGGCTCGCCAGGGGGAGCGTTTCCAGATATGCGCTCATCCCCTTTAAGTTCATATCGATGACGTTGATGGCCTTACTCGCATACATCTTGATATCATTGCTCGAACGCCGTTTGTTAAACTTCAGTGCCAGCTTGAAACCCAAGAAGAGAGGGTAAATCCCCAAAAACGCCTCTTCCTGCATTTCATCAAACGCATCACGACCCGAATCCGTAATCTCATACAGGGTCATGGTGGGAAAAGCGCCCTTTTTCACGCGGTCCACTTCGCGGATTTTCCCGTCTTTAGACAGTGATTTCAAGGCATTATAAATAGAGCCTCTCTTGACATTGGTCCAGCGGCTGATCATTTTCCGATCCAGTTCGCGTATGATGTCATAGCCGCTGGCGATGCCCAGAATATCGAGGGTTCCTAAAACAACAAACTTTGAAATGTTCATTTTCCTGATAAAAGCCTATTTTCCCGTCCTTGTTCAGAATGGCGAGACGCTAGTTCTTTTTAACTGGTCAAATTTAAATAGTCAAGCATAAAATCGAGACCATGGCCGGAATCGAAGCAAACACTTAAAAAACAACATTCCCTGACATCCCCCGGGTGGGCGATTTTTTCTCAATATGAGTATTGTAAAATGGACATATTGAAGAGACGGGGAAACCACCAGATACTCTCACATCATAAGGAGGAACCGCATATGTCAAAGGAATTCGAACAGGTGTCAGCGACCTTGATCAATCACAAAGTACAATTTAAGGGCACATCCATTTCCAATCCCGACCAGCCGATCCTTTTCGATTATAAAGCGCCCATTGGGGACGGGCAGGGTTACAACGGCCTGGAACTTCTCCTTATGAGCTTTGCCGGATGCAGCGGAACCACCGTTCTTTATTTGCTCCGAAAGATGGGTCGGACCATCAGGGGAATGACGGTACAGGCAAAAGGATTGAGGCAAGATCAGCCTCCCATCAAGCTCCAAAAGATATTTCTCCATTTCACCGTGGATTCGGAAGATGCCGTTGACTCAGACATTCAAAAGGCCATCCAACTTGCCGAGACTTCCATCTGTCCCGTCTGGCAAATGATAAAGAACAATACGGAGGTGATCCCCAATTTCAAACGGATTCTCTAAAGCCTTCTCTTTAAAGATTCAGGGATCTTTTCTCTGAACACTGGCAGGCGCAAACCAAGACCTCCTGAACAAAGATGGCGGCAAAGGCATCAACCCCAAATGTATCACCAAAAAAATTTCTGTCACGATTCCGTATTTAAGACCGTCATACCAACAAAAGGGCATTTGTTTTTTATCAGACCGGTTGAACGGTCCATTGTTTTCGTCAGCATCAAGGAGGTTGCCATGCAAACCACAAAAGAAATACTGGAAAGATATAAACGTGCACATATGGGAATTCGACTTAACATGTATCTGCAGTACCGGGATTACCGGGATGCGTTTCTGGCTGTTGACATGGAAGAATCGAGTACCGGAGAAGTGAAGCAAGCTTTTTGTTGCGGCAAACGCCCCAAAATCCAGAGGAGGGCTGCCGCCAACCCGCTTAGAAGATTCCTGGTTCACGTGTTTGCAGGCAGATAGTTTGCGTCCTTTTTCGGGCATTGCCGTCTATATGGAAGTGCAGATGAATCTGTTTCATCTCTTATCATACAAAACCTTTAAGAGAAAAATCATGACCGAGTCGACATTTCTCATCTCAAACCTGACACCTGGAAATGACGTTGAAACCATCTGGGAAGAATGGAGCGACAGGCTCAGAAAGTTCATTTTAAAGCGGGTTTCCAACCAAACCATGGCGGATGATATTCTGCAGGAGGTCTTTTTCAAGGTTTACCTGCACATCAAAACCCTTAAGGACAGTCGCAAATTCGGACCCTGGGTATATCAGATCACGCGAAATACCATTTTCGATTACTATCGAAGCAGGAAGCCCATGGCGGCCCTGCCGGAAAACCTTCACCTGAAGGATGAATCCCTTGGCGAAACGGTCCTGGAGGAATTGACCCTTTGCGTCGACAACATGGTCGATCGGTTGCCGGAAAAATACCGCCAAGCCGTCAAGATGACGGCGTATCAAGGCATGACGCAAAAGGAGATGGGTGAAAAGCTCGGCATCTCTTTGTCCGGTGCCAAATCAAGGACCCAGAGAGCCCGAGCGAAATTAAAGCGCATGTTGCTTAACTGCTGCAGATTTGAGCTGGATCCTCTCGGGAGAGTGATTGATTTCGAACCGAAAAGCACCTCTCCCGGCCCATAGAGCCCGGGAGAGACTTCTGCCCAGGTCCTTATTTCAAGCCCTCAACCCATCTTCTGTTCTCACCATATCCCTTTTTTTTTTGCATCTTTTTCATCATAGACCCGTCCCACTCTACAAAGACAATGTAAATGCGTTCATGTTTAATGGGGATGATGGTTATGAAAAAGGGAGATAAAAACGAAATCAAATCAGCCGTCCGCTCATATTATGCCCGAATGGCCGCGGCAGGGGAAAATCCGTGCTCGGGATCGGAATGTTGTTCGGTCTCATCTTCCGGCAAAAGAAATTCGGCCCCGAGTACCTCCTCTGACATTTCAAAGCGGTTTACCTATTTTGAAGAGGACATTTGCGAGGCACCTGCCGGATCTTATTTGGGTTTGGGCTGCGGAAATCCACTGGCCGGTGCGCTTCTTAAGCCCGGAGAGACGGTTCTGGATCTGGGCTCTGGTGCCGGTTTTGATTGCTTCTTAGCCCTCAAACAGGTGGGGGAGGGGGGGCATGTCATCGGCGTGGACATGACCCCTGAAATGGTCAGAAAAGCCCGGGAAAACAGCGAAGGAACGGATTGCGGCAATATTGAATTCCGGCTGGGAGAATTGGAGAACCTTCCCGTGGCAGACAGCCTTGTGGACGTGGTCATTTCAAATTGCGTTATCAATCTCTCTACGGACAAGCAAAGGGTTTTTGCAGAGGCGTTCAGGGTCCTTAAAGAGGGAGGCCGTTTGATGATCATGGACATGGTGGCCAGCATTCCCATTCCCGACAAATTGCGTAAGGATACGGATCTTTACTGCCATTGCATCTCCGGCGCGGCCGAGGCCAGGGAATTGGAGGAGATGTTAAAGGATGTGGGCTTTGCTGCAATCCAGATCCATTTCAGGGATCAACTTCCGCAACCGTCAGTTGAAACGGTGGGTCAGCACAATGTCCGTCAATTGGTTGTTCCGGCTGCCATCCAAGCATATAAACCCGGTCTTTTGCACGAGAAATATTCCAATGGATGAGAAATCCTCAGAAACCAAAAAAGCCCGGATACAGGTCCTCGCAGGGGCGGTGATCATCAGTTTCTCTTCGATATTCGTAAAAGTTGCCCACGTGGGACCCACCACAGCCGGCTTTTACCGGATGCTGTTTGGAAGTCTGGCACTTCTAATGGTCGTACTCCTTAGGAGGCAACGGTTGTGGTGCGGTTGGAAGGCGGCTGTGGCCGCCGCCGGGGCGGGCCTGTTATTCTTCCTGGGCCTTGTTTTCTGGCACCATTCCATTCATTTCATCGGACCGGGCCTATCGACGATCTTTTCCAATCACCAGGTTTTTGTGGTCGCTTTCGGCGCCTACTATTTCCTGGGGGAACGGCCCAGCCGCCATATGGTCTTGGCCATCCCCTTGGCCATATGCGGTCTCTTTCTGATCGTTGCACCGGAGTGGTCCCGCCTCGGACCTGATTACAGGTACGGCATTTATCTGGGACTCTGCGCCGCCATCTGGTATGGGGCCTTTTTGATTGTCATGCGCTGGTCCTCCGGGTTTAAACCCGCTCTCTCCCCACTGGCCAATATCACCCTTGCCTCGATCTTTTCAACACTGTTCATGGCACTTGAGGTACTGCGCGGCCCTGAAGGATTTGTCATTCCTGACGGGATCTCCTGGGGCGCACTGTTGATGTTGGGATTGATCTGCCACGCCGCGGGTTGGTGGCTGATCATAGAGGGGATGCCGAAGATTCCCCTTTCAGTGGTGGGCCTCTCAATCCTTCTTCAGCCCACGGGGGCTTTCATTTGGGACATGCTTTTTTTCGGACGGCCCACCTCATTGGTGGAGGCCGTGGGCGCGGCAATGGCCCTTGGTGCCATATATCTGGGTTCCATGAGGGGGAAGGCTCATAAGCGCCTAAAAATTGGAGCCCCTTCAGTGGACGAGCTGGGGAAAACTCAAAAAAAAATGGCATAATGGATATTTTTCAGTCACAATGGCAAGAAGATGGCGTCCATGTTCTTAGGATGGTAATGGATAACCGGAGCAAAGCCCTTGTTTGAAACGGGGATAATGACAACTGGAACTCTAATGGAGATTCAGCAAATCAATTGGCGCCGCCAAGATAAGGAGATGAATCATGGCAACCATCGAGCAATATCAATCAGGTGAAGCCGCGGAAGCCGTCAAAAAGGCGTTTTACGCAATGCAAAACATTGAGGGCTCGTTACCCGATACAAAGCTGGGAGAGATTTTCGCTCTTAAACTCTCGGAACTTGAACCATTGGCCATCAGCGAAAAGCAGGCATTTGAGTACATCAAGGATGCTCGAAATTGCGCCATTGGTGAACGCCTCTGCAATTGCGAATTTCCCGATGCACCATCTACCTGCGCCGTGTTCCTTGAAGAGCTGGCGGACGCCATGGTGGAGGCAGGTAAAGCGGCGTACGCTTCCAAAGAGGCGGCTTGCGCCGCAGTCTCCAATCATAAGGGAAAGCCCCTGGTCGTCTCAAGGGTATCGGGCAGGTATATGGAGATATGCCGAACCTGGCCGGAGCACTGTTTTTATTGGAACATGGAGAAGCGGGGCATGAAGTGTTTAAAAAAAATGACAGGTTGAGGACCCATGGAAAAGGAAACACCAAAACCGAATTTCAAGTCTTTTGATCCGGATTTCAAGAATAAAATTACAGAGAGTTTCCGACGCCAGGGATTCATGGTGCTGTTGGGTGCAACGCTGACGGACGTCGCCCCCGGGTTCTGTGAAATCCAGGTCCCGTTCAAAGCAAACCTGACCCAGCAACACGGCTATTTTCACGCCGGTGTCATCGGCACCCTGGCGGATAATGCCGGCGGATACGCCGCATTTACGCTGATGCCCCCTGAGGCCTCCATTCTGACGGTCGAATACAAGCTGAATCTATTGGCGCCGGGGGACGGAGAGCGCCTTCTCAGCCGGGCACGGGTCCTGAAGCCCGGTCGTACATTGACCGTCTGCGGATCCGAGGTCTTTGTCATAAAAGAGGGCGCCCAAACCCTATGCGCCACGGCGCTCATGACCTTGATGGCAATGCACGGCAAACCGGATAAGCCAAAAATATCAGGCAGCCCCTGACACCGAACTGCTTCAAATAAGCTGAGCTCTTTGAAAATTCATCATGTGCTGAATCAGTTGGGGCCACAATCCGGGATAATCAAGTCCATGGCCCCAGTCTGCCACTGTTTTACATTCCGCGCCGGGCACTGCCGCGGCGATGGCATTCCCATGAGCCGGTTGTGCCAGGGGATCCGATTCTCCCTGAAGCACCAGAGTTGGCAAACGGACCTGTTTAAGACGGGCGGTGCGATCTCCGTCCGCCAGCATGGCAACACTCTGCCGCACAAAGCCCGGCGGATAAAGGCCCCGGTCATAGGTGAGGCCCGCAATTTCGGTCCGGCACTGGGGATCAAAAAGGGAGGATCCCCCTGAAAAAGCCTGAAATACCTTGACGCTGTGGCCCACAAACCCATCCCGTGAAGGTGGCGGCGGTGCCGACATCGCCGCTTGTGCCTCCGGTTTGGGCGGCGGCAGGGTCCGTTCTCCCGTGCTCGAACCCATACAGATCATACCGGCCATTCGCTCCGGAAACCGAAACGCCATGTTTTGGGCGATCATTCCACCCAGGGAAAAGCCGCACACATGGGCCTTTTCAATCTCCAGATGGTCGAGCAAACCGTTTACATCCGCTGCCATATCCTGAAGGGTGTAGGGGGATGGGATGGCGATTCCCCTGAAATACGCATCCCATGCTCCCATGAGATCCGGAATCCCCAATTCATCCATTTTCGTTGACAACCCCGTGTCCCGGTTGTCAAAACGGATCACGTAAAGATCGTTATGGGCCAGCATTTGACAGAACTTTCCCGGCCAGGCGACCATTTGTTCCCCAAGTCCCATAATGAGGACCAAGGGCGGGTCTTCCCGTAGACCATAGGTTTCATAGGCTAATTCAATGGCATTGACTGAAGCAACGGGCATCTGCTTTCTCCTTTTCTCAATTTCGGTTTTTCGGCCCTGACACCCTTTTCCGACACACATTGTTCATTTGGTCGCACAAAGGAGAAATGAATTCATCACCCGTTCGGAGGATGCCCTGATCTTAATTTGGGTTCCATATCTCAGGTCTTTGCGTCTCTCTTTTTCATCCCTTCCGTAACCATTTCCATGAATGCCCGAAGCGCCGGGGAAAGCCATTTTTCTTTGTACCAGATCATCAAAACAGCCACTTCAAAGGTCCCCTCTTTCCATGGGAGTTTCACCAGTTCCCGCCGAGCCAATTCACGTAAAACAGCAAATTCCGGCAGCACTGTGAGCCCCGGACCTAACTTAAGACATGCTTTCAAGGCAGTGACACTGTGAAAGATCAAGGTTCTTTTGACCGGAATTTTCGCCTGTTTTAGGGTTGCCTCGAGAATTCTGCGATAGCTGCAATCCACTTTTGAAAACAGCAGGGTTTGCGATTTAAGATCCTCGGCCGTAAGGGCCGATTTCGACGCCAAAGGATGATGGGGAGCGGCCACCATGACGATTTTTTCGAATCCAAGGATTTCCGCTTCCAGATCGCCGGCCTGGATCCCTTCGGCCAGAAGAAACGCCATATCCGTCACCCCTTTTCTCAGGTCTTCCTGCAGACCCTCATGGGCACATGTGGTGAAATCGAGCCGCACATTGGGAAATCGATGATGGAAGCTGGCAATTACAGGCGGCAGGTAATAGACCGCCATGCTTTCCGGAACTCGGATGGTAAGACGGCCTTCAGGCACCCTTGTTCCTGAAATTTCGGATACGGCTTCTTCGGAGAGATCCAGCACTTTTTGCGCATAGGGAAAAAGCCTGGTTCCCGCTTCGGTCAACATAATACCTCTGCCCAGACGGTCAAAAAGGCGAACCTTCAATTCCTCTTCAAGGGCCTGGATC
The DNA here is from genome assembly GCA_028278625.1 of Thermodesulfobacteriota bacterium. Next base: position 70,880 of record JANQDY010000149.1, on the reverse strand, counting down.
TGGGCTGAGACGCTGGACTGGGCGTAATGGAGTTCCTTGGCAGCCTTGTTAAAGCTGAGAAGGCTTGCCACTGTCTTGAAAGTACGGAGGTGTCGAATTTCCATGTTCTTCCCTTCTGCAATCAAAAAATGCCATGGGTGGGATTGAAATGAATCGTCCATCGCGATATCAGCGACTTTTATATCGCATTTTCCAATAATTATCAACCGTTAGAATTGTATCCTTTTTCTACGGCCAATCGTCTTTATGTTTAGAACCTTTTTATCATTTGGCGGTTTTTCCGGTCTTTCAAACGGCCGTCAAGTCGTTCACCACCATATAAGGAGGCAAACCATGCTGCTTAAATCTTATACCAAAGAAGTATTCAGACCCGAATGCAATCACGGTTTTGAATCGGTTCATTGCTTTGCCCATCTCACCGAAGATGTCAGCGAAGCGCTGCCCTATTTAAATGCGGCCCTGGGCGGTCATACGTTCATTTTGGACCCGCCGTCCGTCACCTTTAAGGTGCACGGGAAACTGATCTCCGTACATTCGCGAAAAATCGCAGTCAATGCGCTCAAGGATGAAGAAGAAGCCACCAAAATTATTGAATGGATCAAGCGGGAAATCAATGCGGCCTGGGAAAACCGCGCCGAGATTGAGCCGAGCTACAAAGGCGCATCCCGCCCTCAGCTCTTTGAGATTTTGAAGCTGCTGCCCGGGACAAATTGCATGGAATGCGGACTTGCAACCTGCATGGTCTTTGCCGCCCAGGTAACGGAAGGCATCCGGGGAAGTGAGAAATGCCCGCCCCTGGCGCCGGAAAAACGTCAGCGCATGGAAGACTACCTGAGCCAGTTTAATCTTGATTTCTAGGGCCGGTGACTTCGCCCCATTAAGGGCCGTGTGACCGCAGGGGAAAGGGTATCAAGAACGGAAGGGCATCGGAAATGTGTCAAGCGTTTTTGAAAGACAAACACATGTGCTTTCCTAGATCCATCGTCTGACGGATGCTTTGTAGTCCAGATATTCCCGGCCGAATTTCCGGGTAAGATAGGTTTCCTCCGGCCCTATCGCCAGAAGCTGGAGAAGGATGAACAGAATCGGCAAACCCATAAAAAGCCAGATTGACAGGAAGAGAAACGCGGCACCCCCTTGCAGCAGAACCAGGGCCAGATAAAGGGGATTTCTGGAAAAGCGAAAGGCTCCCTCTCGTACAATGTTGGTTGTGGGCCTTGAGGGATCGAAAGGTGTTTTTCGCTTGCGCATGGAACCGAGGGCCGAAATGGAAAGCAGACCTGCGATGGTGATTAAGGCCGCCCCGATGACGATGCCTATCATCCGAAATCCCCGGGGCAAACCCAAAGGGAAGAGGTATTCCAGAACGAAACCCGCCCCTAGAACGGCAAAGAAGATGAGAGGCGGGGGTATGGGAACGCTTGCCCGATCTTTCGACTGGCTTGTCATGATCCCGTCAGAGTATTACGCTTGACTAATGGTAAAAGCCGGACATCGTGAAATACCCGGCAAGAGAAGAATTGGACAAGTATAGCATTTTTTCGGTCACAAAGAACAGAAGAAATCGTCAGTGTCTATAAATGCCAAAACCTGGAAACATCACCCGAATGGGGGATTCTTTTCCAAGAGAGAGATGTTTTCTTCATTGTGATTTCCCATAACCGGAGGACCCTGATATGAAAGGATGGACCGAGGAAGAGATAAGAAACAGGGATCTCATGGCGCCATGCGGCCTTTACTGCGGGGAACCCCTCTTTAGAGGTGCCCAGCGGTGTCGCGTCTGCAAGCATGATGTTGCCGAAGGGTTGGACGGCTCACTCTGAAACCCTGTTGCAAAACAACCGTCAGAAGGGAAACAACCCATGAATCAAGAAGATATTCTTAAAGACTTGGCCCCCTGTGGGCTCAGCTGTCGAAAATGCTTTGCGTTTAAAAGTGGAGATATCGGTAAACACAGTCGGGAACTTAAGAATTCCCTGGGCAATTTTGACATCTATGCCGAACGGTTCAGCAGCTTTCTGCCGCAGTTTGAAGATTATAAGGCCTTTAAAAGGCTCCTGGACTATCTGGCGTCTCCCGACTGCGAAGGGTGTCGCAATGGGACGTGCAAGTGGCCCGATTGCGGGGTCCAGGCTTGTTTTAGGGAAAAAGGGGTCGATTTCTGTTTTCAGTGCCGTGAGTTTCCGTGCAACAAGACGAATTTTGATGAACACCTGCAAAAGAGATGGATCAAAATGCAGGAGCGCATGAAAGAGATCGGTGTCGCCGCTTACCACGAAGAAACCAGGGACCAGCCCCGTTACCGGTAGCGATCTTTTCTGTCTAAGGAGTGGCATTTTCATGTCAGGTCATGTACAATCATTGGGAATGGAACCGATAAAAGGGTATATCCCCGTTGAAACGGTCCATGACCTGCCGCCAAATGAGATGGATAACCTGTTTTCAAAAAGAAGACCGCCCGCAAGCGGCATTCAAGGTTCTTTTCAACCATCTGCCGCTGAATTCTCGTTTCACGGCTTGAAGGTCTATTTCCGGTGCCCGGCGTTCAAGCCGGGCGGTGTTTCCGTAAATGACATGATGGCCTCCTTTCGACTCAACGAGGATGCTCAATCCCTGTTTCCCTATCTGAACGCAGTGGCCGAAAGAGCGGAACTTCATCAGTCCCCCCGTTTTATCCGGTTCGTATACGGAGACCGCCTCATTGCGCTCTACCCCAGGGCCGGCCTCATATCGCCGGTTGAGGACCGAGATGAAGCCGTTCTTCTGCTGGATGGATTCATGGGATTCCTAAATGACATCCGGTCGCGCCGGGACGAAATAATACCCAACCACAGGATACACCGGCGGGTTTCCGTACTCAACATACTGAAGCTTTTGCCGAAAACCAATTGCGGCGAGTGCGGATATGCCTCCTGCATGGCCTTTGCCGCCGCCCTCAGCCTTCAGGAAACGGTTCCGGCGAAGTGTCCCCACCTTCAGTCTCCACTGGGAGAACAGGCATTCTATCCCGTATACGACGAAAAGGGAAACCTGGTCTCCACGGTGGCCATCAACATCAATACCGCAAAAGCCGCCGAGCTCGGAAAGGGGACGGAAAAGAACCGGGAATCCCGTTTTGAGACATCCAAAACCACGGATTCTGAAACCGCGGAGACCGCCAACATGTCCCTTCCCATGCCCCTCTCTTCACGGGAACTGGAGGTTCTATGCATCTTGGCGGAAGGGAGCAGCAACAATCAGATTGCGGCCATGCTCAACATCAGCCCCCACACCGTCAAAAGTCACATCATCCATATTTTTAACAAACTGGGGGTAAATGACCGCACCCAAGCCGCGGTCTGGGCCGCACGTCACCATTTGGTGTGAAAAAATATCAGAAAAACCGCACCCATCCCCCAACGGGGGGATGTTTTTTCTCCCAAAACCTTCAATGTGAAACCAAGTCAGACCTCCGTTTTAAATGCGGATCCCTCAAATGAAAAAATCATGGGGCCACACTTTTGATGGCGCTCAATACTGGGTTTAATGGAGAATAAAATGGCACAACTGAATAATGTACTCGATATTTTGAAATTGCTCGACAAAAGCAACTGCCGAAAATGTGGGGAGGCCACCTGCATGGCCTTTGCGGCCAAGGTGCACAAAGGCGAAGAGTACCTTCAATCATGTCCCAATCTTGAAGGCGATGTTCTCGATCTCTTTGCCGATGGGGTCCAGAAACGCAGGAGCGCGGATCAAGATGCCGAGGAAGCATTGGGCCAGCTCAGAGAACAATTGGCAGATGTCGATCTTGCTGACGCGGCAGAGCGTTTGGGTGGAAGGTTTACAGACGGCAGATTGACGCTCAAGATTCTGGGAAAGGATTTCAGTGTCGATTCAAAAGGGCAATTCTTCTCGGACATCCACATCAATTCATGGGTTATCGGACCCTTTTTGAATCACGTAATTCATGGCAAAGGGACGGATCCCACGGGAACGTGGGTTCCTTTCAGGGAACTCAAGGGAGGAAGGGAGTGGCAGGGCCTTTTTGGACAACAATGCGAAAAACCGATCAAGAACCTGGCCGACAGATACAGCGGGCTTTTTGAAGACATCCTGAACATTTTCAGCGGCAAGCAGGTGGAACGCCACTATTCATCCGACATTTCCCTTGTGCTTCATCCTCTGCCGAAGGTGCCCCTTCTGATCTGCTATTGGAAGCCGGAGGATGGAATGGAATCGGATCTGACCCTCTTTTTCGACGCCACAACCGAGGACAATCTACCCATCGAATCCGTTTACACGCTCTCTGCCGGGATGGCCAAAATGTTTGAAAAGATTGTGAGATCCCACGGCGCCATCTAGGAACTGACGCCGGACCTCATCCAACAGCTCGCACGGGTGGTCAATTACTTCCGCCTGAAAGCCCGTGAGTTTGACAGGGCGGTTTCATGCGGCTTTTTTCGGCAAATGAATAACGATGTTGCACCCTGAAGGTGAATTCTTTTCAGCCCGCACCTTGCCGTTTAGGGCCGTCACCGCCTTTTTCACGAATGCCAGACCGATGCCGGTACCCCGGGTGGTGGGGCCCTTAGAATCGTCCACGCGGTAAAAATCGTCAAACACCTTTTTGAGCGCGTGCCTGGGAATTCCAGGACCATGGTCGGATACGCTGATCCTGATCCATTTGCCCTCCGGCTCAACCCGCAATGTAATATCTTTGTGGGATGCGCTTTTTGCGAATTTCACGCTGTTTTCAAGCAGGTTGATCAACACTTGAAGCATCAATTCCCGGTCATATTCAAAGGGTGGCACCTTTTCAAGGATCACCTTGAGATTGAACTCTTCCTGACGGAGTTTTATTTGCATGACGCTTTTGAGTTCGTCGATGACTTCTTCAAAGGTTCCGGTGACCCACGAAAGGCGAAGCTTTTTCCGTTCCAGCTTTGAAAACTCCAGAACATTGTTGATCAAACGGGACAGTCGGCCGCTCTCGGAATTGAGAACCTTATAATAGGCCTGCTCGCGTTCTTCTGACCGCGCGATCCCCTGCTCCAGCATTTCAATGTACATGCGGATGTTGGTCAGAGGGGTTTTGAGCTCATGGGTCACTGAAGATGCAAACCTTGACCGACGTTCGGAGAGTTCCAGGACCGCCCTGGCGCTTTGATAAATGGCAAACAGACCCGCCAGCATTATAATGCCCAGGCCGGCCACCATGATGTTCAGGGTTTTCCGGCCCTGGGACCTGGGCATGGTTTCACAGGTCAAAGACGCCTGTAAGAATGAAAACGGACGCGGAAACCGCCGTTCCAGCCGAAAAACCGCTTTTCGGGCGGCCGCGCCGGCCTGGAGGGAAAAGACCTGCCGCTTCTGATCCAGGGCGCTCAGGTCCAGCCGGGCAAACCGTGCCATGGGTTGCCCAATGAAATATGCATTGACCAGATGATTCATAAAGTTATGGATCTTAAGAACAAACCCCTGCCGGTAAATGCGATTATTCACGGCAATCCGGCGAAAAACGAAAATGGTTTGCTCATCGATAAACACGGACTGCATGGGATCGACCTCCACCTCAAGCTGGCCCCCATTTGTGTTTTTCAAATCAAACGGTCTGGATGCGCCGGTCGCACCCTCTTTATCCTTGTTTGAGACTTCTTCCGCCTCCTCCAACAGGCCTTCCCTCGCAGGCGCTCTGGCCTGGGATGGGAGCACCCTTTTGTCGCTTTTTCCTGAATAACGGGATTCGTCTTTCTGAACCAGGTTCACGGCCTGATCCTGCGTAATGGGCTCGATTCGTTTTTTTTCAGCGCCCAGATGCGACTTCTGCCGCCGGGATTTTCCCAAATCCAGGTATTTTTCCGCAAAACCCGCGGTCTGAGACATTTCCCGGGGCCCATGGACAGTTACGGGCGCGGGGGTCACCGGTTCGGCCAAAACCGCGGTACGCTTGCTGTTAAAGATATCATTCACGGCTTCCAGACGCTTGACCAACGGCTGAAGCCCTGGCGGGGCACTTTCCCATCTTGGCGCAAGGGGCGTCTCATATGATCCGTCCGGATTGTTTTGGAGATAGCCCAGAATGTAGGATTCGTGGGGCGATGCCGTCTGTGGCAATGACGTCGCCGTCTCATTCCTTTGACCGCTGCGGCCTGAGGAATCGCGGTAGTTGTATTCGTCAACGGCCCGTTTTTCCTCACGCCTCACCAGGGTCGCCATCTCCTGCTCCATCTCATTGAAGAGGGTTTCGGCAAAAAACCTCAACTGGCTGATTTCCTCCTGTTCGAGGCTCCGGTAGGTCCGCCACACAAAATAGGCCAAAGGGATGGACAGGGCCATGGTAAAGATCAGAATGAGCAGCCCGAGGCGTTTCATGTGTCAGGCTCCAGGCGATACCCCTCGCCCCGCACGGTTATGATGAAGGGTTCATCTCCGATCAGTCCCGCGATCTTTTTTCGCAGTTTCAGTACATGGATATCCACGGTTCTGGTTTCGATATCCGCATCCGCGTAATGCCAGACCTCCGTGAGCAGCTCTTTTTTAGACACGATCCGGTCCCCGTGGCGATAGAGGTATGAAATGATATCCATTTCCCGCCGGGTCAGTTCAGCTTCGGCATCCGAGAAAAACGCCTTCAGGATTTTTCCGTCAAACAAAACGCCTCTGTGCCGAATGGATTCGTCTCCCAGGTTTTTGCCGGCCCGCCGAAGCAACGCCTCAACCCGCACCATCAACTCACGAAGAGAAAAGGGTTTGCTCACATAATCATCGGCGCCAGCCTTAAAGCCCGTGACAATATCATCTTCTGATCCCTTTGCCGTCAGCATCAAAATGAGTTGAGAAGGATTTCTTTCCCGAAGCGCTTTACAGATGCTGAAGCCGTCCAGGGTGGGCAGCATGACATCCATAAGGATCAAATCATAATTCTCTGTGGTTGCCTTTTTAAGCCCTTTTCCACCATCTTCTTCGCCCATGGCATGGTATCCGTTAAAAACCAGGACATCCAGCAGGCCGTTTAAAATGGCCGGGTCATCTTCAATCACCAGGATACTGGCTCTGGGCTGTCGCATCTGGGGTTCTCCTTTCCCGTTTGCCGGATCGCACTGAAACCAAGCCATATAAATGGTAACCCAATGCATGGGCGTTTCAAAGTAAAACTTATGCAAAAATTTCTCCGGGATTTTTTGCATTTATTTGAATTGCATAAAAATTTCAGACAGTTAAAATCTTTTCGACACAGAAAGGAAATTTTTGGAGAACAGAAAGGAGATCGTCATGAAAAGCGCTTCCAGAAACCTTTTATTGATTGTGGGTATCCTCATCGCGTTGACGTCTTTGGCCATGGCCTATGTCAACCGAACGGGGCCGGTGGATCCCGGAGGATTTAGTGGCGACACCAATCCTTTTTCACCTTCTGACGGACCTGTCACCATTTCAGGCCGATTGGCCCGGGACAAGGTCTTTTCGGGTGGCAACGGCAGATTCACGCTATCTCTCCAACTTCAAGCCAGTGATCTGATGGTGCGGAAAGATGAAATAGAGCGGCATGCCGATCTGGTTATTGTGCTGGACCGCAGCGGATCCATGAACGGCAAGAAGCTTGATGACGCCCAAGACGCGGTGTTAAGCCTCATGGCGCAGCTGTCTGAAAAAGACCGATTTGCGCTGGTGAGTTATTCCAACTCCGTTCAGGCCCATTCATCGCTCTCCCCCATGACGGTTGAAAACCGGGAGCGGTTTTCAAGAATCGTACGCCACTTGTCCGCAGGGGGAGGGACCAATCTGGGGGCCGGACTCAAGAAGGGGATCGACCTGCTCCTTGGGCGATCGATCCAAGCCAACTCGGGAAAAGTGATCCTCATCTCCGACGGCATTGCCAACCAGGGAATCACCGACCCGGCAGCTTTGGGGCATATGGCCGCCATGGCAACTGAGACGGCCTTTTCCATCAGCACCATCGGTGTTGGGGCCGACTTCAATGAACTGCTCATGACGTCCATTGCCAATCATGGCTCCGGCAACTACCATTATCTGGAGGACCCTGCCGCCCTTGCGCTTATTTTTCAAAAGGAGTTTCAAAATGCCAGGAACGTTACCGCGGGTTCCGTTAAAATCAGCATTCCCCTCTCAGATGGCGTGACTCTGGTGGATGCATCCGGGTATCCGTTTAGAATCCGAGACGGGGTTGCCGAATTTTTTCCAGGGGACCTGCTGGCTGGCCAAACCAAAAAACTGTTTCTGACATTCCGTATTCCCACGGTCTCGGAACGGGCATATGCGATTTCCGGGGTTTCAGTGGATTACCGGCATCAAAACAAGCGTTATCAAGCCCTTTTATCCAAAACCTTCCACATCGCCTGCGTAAACAACCGAACCGAAGCCTTATCCGCCATCCACAGAGATGAATGGGAGAAAAAAGTCATTTTAGATGACTTTAACCGCCTAAAAGAAGAGGTCGCCCGGGAAATCAAAAAGGGTGACCAGCGAAAGGCCATGGAGAGAATTCAGGCCTATGAAGCGGAGAAAAGAGAGATCAACCAAGCCGTGCAGGCAGCCGGCGTGGAAAGCAATCTGAAAAATGAAGTCGGCAAGCTGAGGGAAGTCGTAGAAGAGACCTTCTTAGGAACCAGGGGCGAGGTCCTTTTAAAACAGAAACGGAATGCCAAATCTCTCCAGTATGAGGGTTACACCGGCAGGCGCCTGAATCCATAAATGCGCCCATTATGGGGCGGTCTGGCCGCCCCGCTCCCAAGGAGGATCGGATCATGGGACCCATGATCAGACTTGTAAGGCTTTGCAGAGCCAATATTCACGGTTTGATGGATCGGTTTGAAAACAAAAGTTTCCTGCTCAAACAACACTTGCGGGAGATGGAGGAGGCGTTGAGCCGAAAGGATGTGGCGTTGAAACGCCTTCAGATCGTCAAAGAACACCGAGAAAAGAGATTGGCCCGCACGCATCAGGAAACAGCGGCGCTCCAAAAGGATCTCTCCATTGCTTTTGATGGGGCGAGGGATGACATGGCCCGGTTTATCATCGGAAAGCTCAAAACCCTGGACCCTCAGAAGCAGGCACTGGAACGTGATATTCATGAACTTGAGCGGGAAACGGGCGAAATTGCGCAATGCCTTCTGAAACAACGGCTGGAGTACGAGCGGCTTAAACACCGGTCAATGGTCTATCTCAACCGGGCAGGCCGGGAAACTTGGCAAAGAACGGCTCCTAAACGAACGGGGCTGGCCTTTGATCCGGATGTGTCTGATGAAGAAGTAGAAATTGAACTGCTCCGCCTGAAAGAACGCACAATAAAGGAGGTGTTATGATGAGTTCATCCGTAAAAGCCATATTGGGCACCCTGGTTTTCGGCCTGGTCTGGGGCATTCTCATGTTTCTTATGGCCAGCACCCCGCCGTGGGCCTTTTCTAGATTTCATCTGTTTCAGTGGACCCTATGGATTTGCCTGGCCATGTACGGGGTGATCCTGGCCCGATGGTCCAAAACGTCCCTTTCCAGCATCCTTTTACCCATGGCACTCCCTTCTTTATTGCTGGTTTTGAAATCCCCGCCGAGCATGTTTTACGTCTCTTGTCTTTTGATGCTCAGTTGGATGCGCAGCGGCATCTGTTTTCAAAGGACGCTTTTGGGAAGTATCGGCAAAGAACTGGCAATCTGTTTCGGTGGAGTGGCCCTCATGGCATTTTTCTCACCCCGTACAGCCCTTTCCTGGGGACTGGGCATCTGGCTTTTCTTTCTGTGGCAATCCCTCTACTTTTTGTGCGGCAACCCGTTTCATGAAGCGGAGGAAGAACCATTAATTGACCGCTTTGAAAGGGCTCGGCGGAGGGCCGAGGCGATACTCAACTCTGCCGATGGCAGGTCCCCTGATTAGGGCGTCTGAACAGGGTATGCGTCAGGGTGTCATTGTCGCTCAGAATCCATAGCCGTGGACGATTTCAATCAAACCATCCAATTGTTCCCTGTATAACTCTGCTGACGGCATTCTTTCCCCTTCCAGGGCATACGTTTTGCCCAGTGCATCATATTTCATCTTGCCCAGTTCATGATACGGCAGCAATTCCAGTTTTGTGATGCTCTTTTGGCATTCATGCCGCAGGAAGGCAGCCGTTTCCCGGATGTTTTCCTTCGAATCGTTATGACCCGGCACCACTGGAATCCGCACCACCATGGGAATTCCCGTGGTGGAGAGTTTTATGATGTTATCGAGGATCCGTTCGCTCGAAACACCGGTGTATGCCAAGTGCTTATTTGGATCCATATGTTTGATATCGGTGATAAAGAAATCGATGAAAGGAAGCGCCGCCTCCAAGGATTCCCACGATACCGGCAAGGCGGATTCGACACAGGTGTGCAACTTCCGTTTTTTTGATTCCCTTAAAAGTGCAAGGGTAAAATCCATTTGAACAAACGGCTCTCCCCCGGACAGGGTTATACCGCCGCCGGTTTCCTCAAAAAATGCCCGGTCCTCGCAAACCTCCTCAATCTGATCGGCTGCCGTGATCCGTTTGCCCCAGACCGTCAAAGCGTTTGCGGGGCATATCTCGGCACATTTCAAACACCCTGTACAAAGATTTCGGTCGATGGCGGTGACGTGTTTGTCCTTGACCTCGAAAATATCCCCTTCATCAACAGGACACACCGTCATGCACAAACCGCATTTTTCCACATCAATACACCGTTTGGGATAAACCCCGACTTCCGGATCGTGTTTCCAGCTTTCGGGGTTGTCACACCAAACACAGCGCAACGGGCATCCCTTCAGGAACACCTGGGTCCTGGTTCCGGGACCGTCATGAACGGTATACCGCTGAACATTGAAGACGGTCCCTTTCAGGGAGGAAGTCATGTCAACCATTCGAGAAAATTACCTCCTAAAAGGATAACTCCGTCCTCTCCAGAATATCTCTTTGCACACTTGGATCCAGCTCCGTAAAAAAGGCGCTGTAACCCGCCACCCGGACAATGAGACCCTTGTATTTTGAAGGATTCTCCATCGCATCTTCAAGGGTTTTTCGACTGATCACATTGATCTGATTATGCATCCCCTTCCGCCGAAAAAAGACCTTCATCATACCGATGAAACTCTCATCCCCCACTTCTCCCGCCAGGGTTGACGGGCTGAAGCGCATATTCAGCAGGGTACCGTTTGAGGCAATGCCGTGATCCAGTCGTGAAACCGATTTGACCACCGCCGTGGGTCCCTTGATATCATGGGATCCACGTTCATTATGAACCGGTGAAACGCCATCGGCGACCGGTTCCCCAGCCTTCCTCCCGTCCGGCGTTGCCCCCTGCAGGGCCCCCAGCGGCACATTGGCTGAAACGGGATAAAGACCGGCCTGAAATTCACCGCCGTGGGCCGTGGGACGGCCCTCCAACAGACGGCAATAGGTTTTGGCGCCGAACCATCCCAACTGGTCGGCCCCTTTGTCATCGTTACCGTAGTGGGAGACCTTGGCACTGTTGACCAGGGCGTGCAGTGTCTCATAACCTTCCCAATTTCCTTTGAGGGCCTCAAGGAATTCCCCGCCGGTGACCGTTTTTTGGTCGAAGACCAACTGTTTGATGGCGGAAAGTCCATCGGCCACATTGCTGACGCCAACCCCTTGCGGACCCACGAAATTGTACCGGGCTCCTCCGGCCGTTACATCCATTCCCTTCTCCGTGCAATCTTCCACCAGGAGCGAAAGGTATGGCAGCGGTTTCAAGGCCTGATGGGCCAAATCCATGCAGATTTCGGATCTCACCAGACGATCCACCCAGTATTCCATCTGTTTTACATAGGCGTCCTTCACCTCTTCAAAGGTTTGGAACGTACTAAGGTTGCCGGTTCGAATGCCCAGTTGAGAGCCGGCGCCGGCACAGGTGGCGTGTCTGGGGCAATGGGCGCCGCAATCGATACACTGGCCATCATTCAGGGCCAGTTCGAGAACCTTGTTCAGATTAAAGAAGGCCGCGTCGTGCCAACCGTATTCCCGCCCACCCGAATCGGGTTCCACGCAACCCAAGGCCCCATAATCTCTCGCATCTTCAATGGAACGACCCCGGTTGATCATGGAAGGAATGATCACCTCATCGTTAAAGAAAGACGGCATTCCCAGGCCCACTTTTGCCGCCTTCGTGACCTTCACCCACCACTCGTGAGGGGAGTTTGCATGCCAGCGGCTGGTCATCCAGGGGGCATTCAGACGAACATGTACCAGGGCATCGACCGCCATAAAGGAGAGCTCATTGGTGGCGTCTTTCCCATCCGGTGTCTGGCCGCCGACGGTCAGGGAAGGGCCTCCCAACTCCACCCCTCCAAAGGCTTTGGTAGAGCCGGCATCCCTGACTTTGGTCAGTTCGCTGATTTTGATCCAGGCCCCTTCAATAAGTTCCTGCACAAATGCCGGGGTCGTTTCGCCCTCTGCCACATCCTTTTCGTAAAAGGGATACAGGATCTGGTCAAACCTGCCCCAGTGAATGGAATGACCGTTACCCTCGATGGTAATGGTAATGGTGAGCAGCCACCAAAGCTGAAGGGCCTCCCAGAAACTCCTGGGTGGATTCTCGGCAACCCATTCACAGTTGTCGGCCATTTGAAGGAGTTCCTTCCGACGCACCCCCCTCTTTTTTGACGCCATATTTCGCGCCAGATCGGCGTAACGGGATGTGTAGGCGATAATGCCTTCCAGGGCTATCAGTTGCGCATTGTGGAATTGCAGCTTAATAACATTCTCCGGAAGCAATGGATCCAGCTCGGCGATCTTCTCTTCTATCCTTTCCCGAATGCCCTTCCAACCCATTTCAAAAACCATCTCATAGCGGGGCGACACATGCCCCACCCCTCCAAAGAAGTAGTTCCCCAGGAGATACACCCCTTTTCCATAGGCGCCGGTCCCTTTCAGTTCCTCCTCGCTCATCAATGATTTGGCATAATCATGAACAGTTTCATTCTTCCAGAAGCCTCGAATCCGCTTTAATGCCTTTTTGGTCTCCGCACTGATGAGGAAGCGATCGCCCTTCCGCTTTTCAAAGGGTTCGTTTTCCATCTCGTGGATCAGCCATTCATAGGAAAATTCGGGAAACACCGGTGCCGACCTGGGTGGCGCTCCCATATTGCCTAGAATCAGCTCATACTTGCCGATTTCGATAGGCACCTTTCGAAGGGTGTAAGCCAACGCTTCGGCATTTCGTACAATCAGTGGTTTTCCCTTGTTTTTCTGAAGCTGCCGGGTCCACAGCACGGCACGGTCCGGAGAAATGGTTAGAGGTGTACGCAAAAACTCTCTACGCCAGGCGTTGATGCGGGGAAAGGGTGACGGATTCTCCATCTGACCCGAAGTACCGGTTCCCCAATCCTTGTCATAGGGCTCTATCCCTTCGAGGTTGATTCTCTCTGCTGCTTGTTGCATAAATTCCTCCTTTCGCCTTTTTGGAAACTCAGCTTTGGGGTTTCAGGTTTTCTAAAAAGAACAAATTGATATTATATTGATTTAACTTGCAAAAACATTCATAAGCCCAATCTCTTGAGTTATAGGTGTTGGGGTCCATGCTAACCAGTATTTGAAGAAGCCGACAGGGCCAGCTTCGGGTTCACCGATCCAAAGGAGCGCTCCTTAAGGCACGCCCGCCAAACGCCGCACTGATAGGATATCTGATCGAGGGTGAAATAAAAGAGAAACTGAAATGGGTTAAGTTGGGGCTTTTTCACGATGAAGTCAACCAATCCCACCAGGAGATGCATCACCAGAATCATCATTGAAGCCGTTGGCAAAAGGAAAACAAGGAAGATTGCCCAGATCAGGTAATACCGTGATGTAAAGGCACAGAGATGATAGCCGTAGGCGGAATAACTCCGCACAACCGCCAGGAAAATGGATAAGAACCCCAGCGGCAGCTCTTTTGTTCGAATTGTACGCCATCTAAGAAGAGCATCCCACAAAATGATGCCTCCGCACAGGAGAAACAAGAATGGAAGATTCATTGTCACGGCCAAAATTCCCAATATCAAGAAAAGCCATCCCCCCAAAGGATAGATCCATTTCTTTCTTCTTTTCTTGTGCAGCTTTTGAAGCAACGGTTCACTGGTGCCATATTCAAAACGCCTTTTGCAGAAGGGGATCAGGCGGTTTCGGTGTTTGTGCAATACGCTGCCAACCGGTTGAAAAGCGATTCTAAAGCCAAAATCCTGGATGCGCCAGCAGAGATCCACGTCCTCTCCCACCACCAGTTCCTCTCTGAAACCCCCGACATGTTGAAATACCTTTTTTTGAACCAGTAAATTGCACGACGGCACATAAAAAACATTTTCTTTTCTCTGTGAGACCATGGCACGTCGGCCCATGATCAAGGAAGAATTGACCGCTTCGTACCGGTCAAGTCCCGATCGTCTATAATGGGCATCCACGCGACCTCCCACGGCGCCTATTGATGCATCTTTAAAGGTGGGCAGCAGTTCCTTCAGCCACTGGGGATCCACGAGGCAATCGGAATCCACGAAAGCCAGGATTTCTCCTTCAGCCGCTTCGGCGCCGGTATTTCGGCAGAACGGGGCCTGTCTGTTTTTCTCCATGCGAATGAGACGAACCGGGAATTCAGAAACCACAATGGGTGTGTGGTCCGTTGACCCATCATCCACAACCACGATTTCCAGCTGCTTCACGGGGTAATCCAGATGTAAAAGCGATTGAAGACATTCTTTGATTTCAGTTGGCCGGTTGTAAACGGGAATGACAACGGATACTTTTGGGTATTCTTCCAGCTTTGAAACGCCTTTTTGCTCAAGAAATCCTTTTACCGCCAGGGTGGTTAACATGGATTCCACCCGGTCCATGTCCATGTCTCCCATCAAGGCCCTTATCTCATCTAACGATATGAAGTCCTTCCCTTTCAGACGGCTGACGACCACCCGCCAGGCTGAGTGAAGCGTCATCGTTTTAAGGGGATAGGAGAGAATCAGAACAATACTGCCGCTTCTCTCTCGAATGGAAACCCGCGCAGCCAGACGATAGCCTAAAGTGGGCAACGATTGTTGCGGTCCGTTCTCCAAAGGATCACTCCTCAGGATCGTCTCGCATTGTCTCAAGAAAATCGTTGTTTTGAAGAAAAGAGATGAACCCGTCCACTTGAGAATCGAGGCTTCCCGTCAGCATCTCTCCCGTCTTTTCAAGACGGCTGCCGGTCAAAAGGGCCTTTGACCGTTCATAGGAAGAAAGGCTGCTGTCGGGGGGCTCGGGCGCCTTGGGGCGGGGTCTCGGGGGACCGATACGGGTTCGAAGGGCTCTTGGGTTTATGGTGCTCTCATCGAACATCATCTGAGTGATTGGTAGTTTACCGCTTGCCTCCATCTGATTAAAAGTGGGCACCGGTAATGAGAGATTCCCTGCGTCCACGCTGCATATTGCGGGGAGCGGGCACCGGACCATCTCCCGCCTGCCGCGTCCCGCACTTCGCTCCACCACTAGTCCCTCTTCCTTGGAAACCTGATGAAGATCTCTGAGGTTCGAAACAAACGGCCGTTTGAGACAGTACCCCAGGTGCGCCCCCACTTGACCGTTTCGCGTATCCAAAGACTCCTTGCCGCAAAAGACCAGGTCCGCACCGATCTTTGAAATGGCGCGGGAGAGCAGAACTGCTTTCTGCCACGGATCGAGTGTTCCTGACGTATCCATTTGGTAAAGCCCCTTTACGCCAAAAGCGGCACAACGTCGGAGTTCCGTCTCCGCAATGATGGGCCCCAGGGTCAGCAGACTGATGAATGCGCCGGAAAGTTCCCTGGCACGGAGGGCGGCAGCAACGGCCACTTCATCATAGGGGTTGACCCGGCACACCACATCCTCTTTGGAGAGAAAATGCCGTTCCAGTTCCTTTCCGGTTCTGGCATAGGTGTAAGCAATCTGTTTGACACAAACGATAATATGCATGGGATAATCAGTAGGTGCGACCCAAGGCCGCATCAATCACCTCCATCAGATCCATGACCCTGGGCGGATTCTCCATCTCAAGAGAATTAATGCCATCCTCCAGCATGGTCAGGCAGTAGGGGCAGGCCGTCCCTACCAGGTTCACACCCGCTTCCGCCACATGTTCGGCGCGCAGATGGTTAATATTCTTTCCGATGCTTTCATGAAGCCACATGCGGCCACCCCCCCCTCCGCAGCAAAGGGCATTTTCTCGGGATTGTTCGAGTTCATGAAGTTTGATACCGGGAACACTGGCCATCACTTCTCTCAAGGAATCGTAGATGCCGTTCACACGGCCCAAATAACAGGGGTCATGTATGGCCATTTGTCTGTTGACGGGGTATTTGAGGGTGATCCTTTTTTGCCTGATCAAATCAAGGACATAAAGGACCGCTGGAATTACCTCAAAATCACCTCCCAGAGAAACGTATTCGTTTTTAAGGGTGTTATAACCGTGGGGGCAGAGACAGACAATTTTTTTAATATGGTACTTTTTGAAAACGGCCAGGTTCTTCCTTGCAAGAGACAAAAACCGCGTTTCATCCCCCAACCTTCTGGCGCCATCACCGCAGCAAGATTCCTCATGCCCCAAAATCCCGAATCGCACTCCGCCCGCTTTCAATATCCTAACCAGCGCACGATAGGTCTCCTGGTACCGGGGATGAAAAGCGCCGGAACATCCCACCCACAGAAGGATTTCCGGATTCAGATGCTCCTCTGAAATATGGGGTATCCCCAAATGCATTGCCCAGTCTTCCCTGTGCGACGGACCCCGGCCGTTCACATCACCAAAAACCTCAAGATTCCGCATCATATCTCTTGCGGCTTCCGGCAGACGCCCTTCCCCCATAACTTCAGCCCGTCTGATCTCCATGAGTTTGTCCATGGGGCTGGCATAGACCGGGCACCTTTCCACGCAAGCCATGCACGTGGTGCAGGCCCAGAGGGCGTCTTGTGAAATGCTCTTTTCAAGAGATGCCAAAGGTCCTATGCAAATACGGTCGTGAATGGCCCCCATAAGCTCGCGGGGATGAAGGGGTTTTCCGGAAATGGCGGCGGGACATCCCTCATCACAGCGGCCGCATGAGACACAGGCCTGAATTTCCAGCAACTGCTTCCAGGTAAAGTCCCTGACCGATTGCGCTCCCACCACCGGGCTTTCACCGCCACTTTTCTGCAGGTTCAAGTTCCTCAGCACTCTCTTGGGCCCTTTTTCCCGGTACGCCACGCTAAGGGTTCCAGAAATGAGATGCCGCATGAAGGAGAAGGGTAAAATGGCAATAAAAACCAGCAAGGCAAAAAAGTGGATGCGGATCATACTCTGCATGAGCAGGGGGGAAGGTGCTAAAACCTTGGAGAGCAGGCTCCCGATAGGCGTCCGCAGGTGCCATGGTGCATCCGTGATGGAAAGGCGGGTCCCTTCGGCCAGAAAACCGCTTAATACCATGATCACAAGGAGGATCATGGGGAATATCACCCGTTTGGGCCCGGTTTGGGGATCGCTGCTGATTCGTCTCAACAGGAAAACCACAAGGCCCCACAAAAGCACAAGGCCAAAGAAGTCGCTTAAGAAAGACAAGATACCGGCCACTGGGGATGGGAGGGAGATCCCGAACTGGGGAAGAATTCCCATCAGAAAGGCAAAGATGAAGCCCCAGAACACCAGCAGGTGGGCCACCCCTTTAGGCGGGTTTTGAAGAATCTTTTGGTGACCTAAAAGGTATGAAAAGAGACCCTTTAGATCGCACTTTACATCTTCTTTGCGCCCCACGCGCCATGAGGCCCTCAGTTTTTCAAGGCCCACCAGGAAAACGATCAGGGAAATAGCAATTAAGAGGAGATCAAAAGCGGTTAACAGCAAATCATTCACCTCCTCGTTCCGCTTTTTGTTGAGAAACGGCGCATGAAAAAGCGGCAACCGCTCACCATCAAAACCAGGGCGGCAGCCCCATAGAGTATTCCTGCGATCCCGTGATAGATGCTTTTCTTTTGAGCGGCCTTGGGGTGGATGTCACCCACGACCGCCGCCCGGTCACCTTTGGGAATATGGCATTTCCAGCATTGGGCATCATTAACGGGGGTTTGTTCGCCATGGGCGCCCCTTCCCTGGTGGCACCCCAAGCAGTCTCTTTCGTCAAAATCACAAGAAAAATCCTGTTTGGCGTGGGTCCTGATCTGAACCGACGGCAACCATGTCATAAAACCCGCATCACCAAACTGGGCCGAGTGACAAGACCCGCAGGTATTCGGGAAGTTATCCGGGTTTACCGAGGAATCGGGATGGCCTTTTCCCAGAATGGCATGTTTTGTGTGGCAGTCTTGGCATTGAGGTCGGGTTCCCACGTTTTGAGAGTTTATCCCGTGCCGGTTCTCCTGATCATGACACGAGCTGCAATCCACCTTCCCCGAACCCTTTTGTTCCATATGAGTGTCGTCCGTAACATCCGCATGGCAGTCCGTGCAGGTAATCTCATTAAAATGGACCGAATTCTCAAAGGCTTTCTCGTTCATATGAAGCGTGCTTTCGGTGCTTCCCTCACGGTGGCATTTGATGCACTCCGGCTCTTCATATGCCCACGGCGTGTTCGCTAAAAGAAAGAGCAACAGCATCGAGCACCCAAATATGAGATGTTTCTTAATAGACTCAGGCATCTTTCATCTCACGAATTCGGTTTATGAGTAAGGGCAGCAGTTCATGAAGATCTCCTACAATCCCCAGATCCGCAAATCGGAAAATACGGGCCCGGGGGTCGGTATTGATCGCAACAATTTTTTCGGCCCCTTCCATGCCCGCCGTGTATTCGTTGGCCCCTGATATACCGCAGTTGATGATGAGGCGCGGGGTGACCGTTTTACCGGTCTGGCCGATCTGGCGTTCATACGGAAGGAGATGTCGGTCGATGACCGGTCTTGTGGCCGCAACCGATCCAGCCAGCACGCTTGCCAGCTCATGGATCTTCGTCATGCCCTCTTCTCCGCCCACGGCGCGGCCGGCTGAAACAATCATATCCGCCTCTTCGATATCGAGGGTTTCGGGATCCGCTTCAATCACTTCGATGATTTCCGTTTTGAGGCCATCTGGAAGATCTTGAACCGGGATCACCTCAATTTGTGCCACGGTTTTCCCAACTTCAGCAGCCGGCATCAGGACAGCGGGGTGAAAAACGATGATGGGCATCTTTTCGGTTTGAACCTTAATTTCCTCAAAGAGATACCCGTTGGCAATGGGACGGACGGCGCTCCATTCACCTTTGGTGTCAACGCGCAGATCCATTGCGTGGGTCACCACACCCGTTTCAAGGAGCCCTCCCAGTCTGACGCAGAGGTCCGCCGTATCCGCACTTTGGGCCGTCAGTAGGGCTTTTGGCAAATTTTGTTCAAGCAAGGAAGACAGGATTTGGGCGACCCGCTCCCCGTGATAGTGGGAGAGGATTGGACTTTCGAGTGTCAGCACCCGGTCCACGCCATGAAAACCCAGGGTCTCCGGTTCCTCGGGAAGCTGTGCCCCAAGCACCAGCACCGTAATCCGGCCGTTTTCAGACTGGGAAACCAACCGTCGCGCCTCGCTAATTAAACCGAAGGTCTCAGGCGCAAAGGTTTGCCTCCGGTGTTCGGCCAGAACCCATATATCCCAAGGGTGCTTCTTGTGAGCCGTGTCATTCATATGCTTCTTCCCACCCGATGCCCTTCCACGATGGCCATGTCCGTCTTTCTGGGCGCCACGCAGTCTCCGATCCGGTACAATTCCTTCACTTTTCCTTTGAGCGCAAAATAGAGAGCTTCGTCCGACACGTTACCGGCCGCCAGAACAACGGTGTCGTACCCTTCAAAATCGATCATTTCATTTGAATAGACATTAAGCCCCTTGGCAATGGTTCCATTGATTTCCAGGACCGCAATATCCGGCGTGCAGGTAACCCCTTTTAAGGCCAAACGCTGCCTTGCCAGAAAGAGATCCTGAAGGGGTCCCAACTGAGAACCCTGAAACAGGGCCGGCACCAGCACGTGTACCTTCTTGCCCCGGTCCGCCAGAAACTCCGCCGTTCCCGTTCCTTGGTGGTGACCGTCCAGATCGATGAGCAAAACTTTTTCGCCGGTTTCAACTTTTTCCGTGAGCACATCCACGGAGTTCACCACCTGGGGATAACCGTACTCTCCCGGAATGGGGCTTTCTTTGGGTGTTGAGCCGGTTGCGATGATCACCACATCGGGATTTTCCTGGGATATCATGGCTTCATCCGCGAGGGTTCCTAGACGAAGATCAATGTCCAGCTTTTCCACCTGACTGAGGAGCCATCGGGTCACACCCTGAATCTCCTGGCGGCCGGCCACTTTGCCGGCGATGATATTCTGCCCCCCAACCTCCTCGTTTCTTTCGAAGAGAATGACCCGGTGTTTTCGGAGCGCCGCCACCCGGGCGGCTTCAAGGCCGGCGGGACCCGCACCCACAATCACCACTTTTTTGGGGGTACCGCAGGGGGTGAGGGTTCCAATACCCAGTTTTTTTTCATTGCCGGCGGCGGGTGTCTGCATGCAGCCGATGGTGTATCCGAGGCCCATGCGCCCGATACATCCCTGGTTGCAGGCGATGCACTGCCGGATATCATCCTCCCGGCCTTCCATGGCCTTGTTGGGAAGCTCGGGGTCGGCGATCAGAGCCCGCACCATGTTGATCATATCCCCCTGCCCGTCTTCCAATACCTTTTCAGCCAGATGGGGATCATTGATGCGGTTGGTGGCATAGACCGGTAAATTGATCTTCGATCGGATTGCGGCTGAAAGGGGGGTTGTATAGGCCAGCGGCGTGTGCATAGAGCCTTCCACCAGATAGAGGTTGTGGAAGGTGCCCAGACTGATATCCAGGAAATCGATGAGGTTGGCAGCTTCAAGGCGCACGGCTATTTCCGTGGCATCAGCAATGGTCAACCCGCCTCTCGGATGCATCTCATCGGCGTTGAGCCTGACCCCCAGGGTGAAATCGTTGCCCACAGTCTTTCTCACCCCTTCTACGACCTCCAGGCAGAACCGCATTCGGTTTTCGAGGCTCCCGCCGTATGCATCAGTTCTGAAGTTGGTAGCGGGAGACAGGAACTGCCGGATCAGGGAGCTGTGCCCCAATTGAAACTCGATGCCGTCAAATCCCCCTTCCACAACGTGTAGGGCGCTTTTCTGGAAGTACTCGATGCACTCTTTGATGTCTTCGATTTCCATCTCTTTGGCCATTTCCCGGAACAGCGGATCTTTTCCGGGAGAAGGACCCCACACCGGGAGGCGGGAAAGCTTGCCGTCCGCCTGCATGCCGTTATGGTTCAGCTGGGCAAAAATCTTTGTGTCATATTCATGAATCGCTTCCGTCAGTTTCAGGAATCCCGGAACCACCTCCGGTACAAAAGCATCAACAAGCTTTGCGTATGCCAGGTCAGAAGGATGAACGGTCAGCTCTTCAGTGGTGATGAGGCCGCACCCGCCTTTGGCCCGTTCACGGTAATAATAGATGTGATCCTCACTGATTTGATGGTCCCGGGAGAGGTTGGTCAAATGGGCCGCAAAGTTGATCCGGTTGGGCACGATTACGGATCCCAGCTTAAATGGAGAAAAGAGGTATTTGTAGTCGCTCACAGCTTCTCTCCCGTTTTTTGCCCTTCAAAAATGGCCATCCCGATGTTCCTTGGCGCGACACAGTCCCCAACACGGTGAAGTTCCTTCACACGGCCTTTAAGATCATGATAGAGCCGGTCCACGGCACCATTACCCATGTCCAGAACAATCGTGTCGTGGCCCTCGAAATTGACAGGCTGGTTCGTGTAGATATCCCTTGCTGTAACGCGATTTCCGTTAATCGCATCTACCCTCACATCGGTGGTGAAGGTGACACCCTTTTGAAGAAGCCGCTGCCGGGTGAGATACAGGTCCCCTAAGGGCGCCAGTTCGATTCCGATAAAGAGATCACCGGTAATCATGTCTACTTTTTTCCCCTGGTCGGCCAGTTTTTCAACGGTGGCGGTGGCGTGGTGGCCCCCGTTTTCATCCACAAAGAGAATTCTTTCTCCCACGGGGTAACGCTCTTCCATAATATCCCATACGCTCTGTACTGACGGCGGTCCGTAATCGCCGGGAACGGGATTCTTCAAGGGTTCCGAGCCGGTGGCAACGATCACCGCATCGGGGTTCTCTTTAACCATCCCCGAAACCGTCACTTCTGTTCCTGTAATGATGGGGACTTCCAATTGATCCAATTGCCGGATCAAATATCGGATCACTTCCCCCATGTTTTCACGTCCGGCCCCTTTGAGCGCCAGGTTGATTTGCCCGCCCGGTTTGCCGGCCTTTTCGTAGACGGTGACCTCATGACCTTTTTCCCGAGCCGATACGGCCGCCGAAAGGCCTGCCGGGCCGGCACCCACAACGATCACCCTTTTCCGGGTTACCGATTGCGGATTGTGGACGAGAGATTGATTTTCGTAACCGACATTCGGGTTTTGAATACAGCATAGGGGTTTTGATTGGTTGATGCGTCCCACACAGTCTTGGTTGTCCCGCACGCAATAGCGGATCTCTTGGGGTTTATCTTCACGTATCTTTTTGGGAGCATCGGGATCGCAGATGAAATTGCGGATAAAACCCACCAAGTCCCCCTTCCCGCTTTCAAGTATCTCTTCCGCCATTTCGGGCGTATCGATCTGGTGGCTGGCAATCACCGGGATATTCACGGCGGACTTGATCTGCTCGGCCGTCTCGATGGTAAATCCGAAAGGGGTGTGCATGGATGGCATCAAAACGTGCAGGTTGTAGTAAGTCCCCACCGCTACGTTGATAAAATGAACGCCTCCTTCAGTTTCGAAGACCGATGCCATCTCCCTCGATTCTGATGGCTCAATGGCGCCCCAGAACTTCTCGTCGGCGCAGAGGCGAATTCCTACCGTCAAATCCTCCCCTATTTTGTTCCGTACCGCTTCCAGAACCTGAAGGGGAAGCCGCATGCGGTTTTCCAGGCTGCCGCCGTAGTGGTCCTGCCGGTGATTACTCAAGGGGGAAAGAAACTGTCTCAAAAGAGATTCGGGTCCCATATCGATTTCTAGGCCATCAAAGCCTCCGTCCCGGACAACCACGGCGGCCCGGACAAACGAATCGACCACCGTGTCGATATCTTCCGGTTCCATGGGCTTGGCGGTTTCGCCAAAGGCAATATCCGAAAGCGCTGAAGGGCCCCAGACCGCGTGGCGGGTGATGGCGCCGCTTCCCTGAAAACCGTAATGGTTCAGTTGCGCAAAGATACGGGTATCGAATTCATGAATGGATCGGGTCAGCTTTTGAAAGTCTTCCACTGCATGGTGACCGTACACTTCGATCATGGCCTCCCAGGGGCGATCGTTTTCATGGATGGCCATCTCGCCTACGATGATGAGGCCGCATGTCCCCTCGGCCCTGCGCCGGTAATAGGCCACATGTCGGTCAGTGAGACGCCCCCCTTTAGCGAAATTGGTACGGTGGGCCAGAAAGCAGGCGCGATTGGAAAGTGCTGTCTTCCCGATGGTGATGGGGCTTTTCAGATGATCAAACATTGGCTGCCCTGTCACTGAAACCGGATCTCAAATTGATCAAACATTCAGGGTCCGGCATGTTGATATCGTGGTAGGTATGATAGGCCATGGCCGGGCACCCCCCTCTACAGGCCTCGAACCGGTCACAGGTCATACACGTTTCCACATTTAAATGGCGCAGTTCTTTTAAGACCGGAGACCGGTCCCACATCTCCTTGAAGGAGGTGTTCCGAATATTCCCGGCCAGAAATGGCCCTTCCTGCAAAAAGGCGCAAGGGTATACGTCACCCGTTGGTGATATGCAACAGGTCATCTTGGCGGCCCCGCACATATCGAGCCCCTTTCGTCTTCTGTTTTCGGAAGTGAGGCAGAAAAAGGAATCCCCGGTCCGGACCAGATCGTGTCCTTCCAGCCATTCGGCAAACGCCTCCAGCTGCCATTTATCAGGGGCCAGTGATTCCCTGCATTCCTTGGCGCGGCCCGAGGGGCGGAAGCGAGAAACCCGCAATTCGGCGCCGTAGTTCCCAGCCATTCTCCTCAAATCCTCCAATTGCGGGTAGTTGGTTCGCGTTAGCACCGCATTGATGCTGAACTTCACGTGATGCCGCGCCAGGCAATCAGCAGCTTCGAGGACCCGTTTGTAGGTCCCCTTCCCCCTTATGGGATCATTCACGTCGGCTGTGGCGCCGTCCAGGCTGATCTGCAAATAGAGCATTTTCAGTTGGGAAAGGTGGCGGGCCAAAGCGTTGTCAACAAGCATCGCGTTGGTGCTGACGCATGTAATCAGGCCCTTTTGGTGGCAATACGTGAGCAGATCCGGAAAGTCTCCACGAATAAACGGTTCACCGCCGCCGATATTAACCTGAAACACCCGAAGTGACGTCAATTGATCCACCAAATTGCGGCATTCCGAATGGCTCAATTCGTTTGGAGCTGGAGCGCCGGCATCAGAAAGGCAGTGGACACAACGGAGATTGCACTTGAGGGTCATTTCCCAGGTCACGTTGACCGGTGCCCGGAGCCCCATCCTGGCCATCTTAGCGCTCAACGATAACTCCTTTTTTCACCAGCTGTTCCAAAGCAGCCATTAATTGATCCTTCAAGGAAGGGTTTTTCCTTTTCATTGGTAGAACCTGTCCCAGACTCTGTTTTCCCTCAAAAAAAGAGGCATTCAGCAATTTCCCTGAAGATAGAAAATAGATTTGCGGACCCTTCATGGAGTAAAAGAGGAGTCCGAAATTTTCTTCTCTGACTTGAGCATCCTGTGATAGAAAATACTTTGTATCTTTATTTAGCTTCATTGATCTAATTTATAACCACGCCTTTGGTGACTAGACAACCCCAAGAAAGAGGTAAGGCCAGTGACCATCCAAATAATCAGTGTCTGGCACCATGCATTACCTATTCACAAATGCACAATCTTTCGCAAGATCATAGAGAATCCCCCGACGCGGACCCGGAGGCTTAGGATAGTGCGCTGTACAAGGACACATGACGTCGAGATTGCGGAAAAGGGCCATTTATGGACGGAGACAAGGCCAACGGATAATCATCTGATACGCCGTCAGCCTTGTGGCAACAGCATTTCTCAAGTATATCAATAGACTCCGCAAATCCCATCTATGGCCATTTCTTCAATCTGTATTTCTTCGGTGGAAAAAAGGTCTTTCTGCAGGTCATCGGCCGTGTCGTTTGAGTCTTCTATGATTGTTCTTTGTTTCAATTCCATACGTTTTCCTAACTCCTTTTTTTTCATGAGAATTTATTAATTGTGAAATCCTTGTCAACCCTTTTGAGAGTTGATACATTTTGGCGAAACCCATCTATCCTTTCACAGCGCCAAATGTCAAGCCGCGAATGATGTACCTTTGCATAAACCAAGCTGCGGCGAGGGTTGGCAAAATGGCCAAACACACACATGCAGCCATTGTTCCCCAATCGACCTGTCCCGAGGCCCAGAAAGAGGCCAGGCCCATGGTGAGCGTCCTGGCCATATTCCTTGTAAATAGGAATGCATAAAGGAACTCATTCCATGAAAAGATAAAGCAGAAAATGGCCGTTATCGCCGCACCGGGCTTAATCATTGGAAAAATGATCTTACGGAAGATATCGATGCGTCCATACCCATCAATGGTAGCCGCTTGTTCCAGCTCCGCGGGGATCTCCCTGAAAAATCCGTAGAGCAGGAACACAGCAAAGGAAACATTAAAATAAAGATAGAGAATAATCAGACCAAAGCGTGTATCCAAAAGACCCAATCCCTTGAAAGCCATAAAGAATGGAATGGCTGCCACTGCGGCGGGAAACATTCGGGTGGAAATGGTGACAAACAGCAAATGGCCATTTCCGGTCTCATAGCGGGCAAAGCTGTATGCAGCCGGTAAGGCCACCAGCATCACAAGAATCGTGCTGGTAATTGAAATGATCAAGGTATTTATAAGCTCCCGCACAAAAACCGTTTTGGTAAAGAGGTTTACATAGTTCTCCCCGATGGGGGAAAAGAAAAACATTTTAACCAGATCCTGGGTGTAGATATCCGCATTGGTTTTGAATGAGGTAAGGTACATCCAGAGCAGGGGAGAGACAAAGGTGAATACCACAAGCAGTGTCACTGCCCAGAAAAGGACTCGTTTCATTTTTTCTACCTCCTTTATTCGCTTGTGGCCGAAAGGGCCTTCATCAACTGTCTAAAAAGAACACCGCAGACGATCATCGTCAGAAAAAGCGAGATAATCGCCAGGGTGGATCCCCGGCCGATATCAAAATAGACAAAAGTGTTTCTATAGATCTGCCAGTCCAGAAGCTCCGTGTCAGCCCCCCCGCGAGTCGTTCCGTAAAGTGGGTCAAAGAGCCTGATTAGCCACATGGTCCTTAAAAGGACAATAATCATAATCAAAGGCGCGAGATTTGGGAGGGTGAGTCTTCTGAATGTGTACCAGGCGGTTGCGCCATCTACTTTGGCCGCTTCAAAGGAGTCTCTGGGTAAGCTTTTGAGCCCTGCCAGAAGAACGAAAATTGAAAAAGGGATCCATTGCCACACCGAGATGGCCGCGATTGTGTATAGCCCCACCCCTGGTGCAAACCAACTTGTTTTGGGAATCCCTACCAAGCCCAAAACCAGATTCACAATGCCGAAATCGTACTGCAGGAAAAAATTCCACATCATGGAGACGGCCAGCGGTGCAATCAGCAGGGGGAGCAGGATCAGCCCCCGAATAGGATTCTGACCTTTGAATTCCCGGTTGAACAAAACCGCAATGGCCATGCCGATGATCAGCTCTGCTCCGATGCTGATCACCAGTACAATTCCGGTACGGCCCAATGCCAGCCAGAACTCTCCATCCCGCAAAACATCGCGGTAGTTTTCCAAACCGAGAAAGGTGGCAGCCTTGACCATGCCAAATTCATGCAAAGAATACCACATGCAGTAAAAGAGCGGGTAGAGCATGAACATAAGAAGGACAAGGAGTAGCGGTATCAAAAGAACCCATTTATAATATTTGTCATCGCTAAGCACACTCCAAAAAGTCCGTTCTCGGACCTTTTGAAAATCCACGCTCTCCACCGGCATTGATGGATTCATCTGCATTACTTCTTCTTTTGTGCGATTTGCCATTCAAACCACCTCTCTTTGTTTCAATTTCCCTTCCTCGCGTTTCAATGGCCCGACTTTCTCTAAAAGACGCATTTTGAAGGCGGACCTGCTAAATCGGCGCTCCCTTTTTCAGGCTGAGTTTTTCGCCACTGAACACAATAGCCCGAAGGTCCATTGTTGAACGCTGGCTCAGAGGCGAAAATTCAGAGCTGAGGTTCCTGCCCCTGTTGTGCCTTTGGAAGTTTCAGACAAAAGTATTTGAAGGAAGTTGCTACCCCCGTGAACAAAGGTTACAGGGGTAGCAGGTTTCAGCCCCTACTTCTCTTCACGAATGGGCAGTTGTCCAAACTTCTTCTGCAGCTGCATGGTCTTTTTCGTTATGACTTTCACGCACTCTTCCGGCGTGTATTTTTTAATGGCAGCATTATGGAGTTCGATAATCTGCATTTCATAGATTTTACCCATGGCTGCACTGTTAAAGTGAATGTAATCATTCACATAGTTGTTTTGCACCTGAAGCGCCAGAGAGTTGATGTACGCTCTGTCGCCGATGGGTTTTTTCCATTTGGGATCGTTCTGATACTTGGGATCACCCATGATATCAATCCGCACGCCGGGAAATCCGCCTTCCATCAGCTGTTTCTGGCACTCATAACCACCCAGGTATTTGATGAACCAGTAAGAGGCTTCGGGGTTCTTGCTGGCTTTTGCCACGCATTCGGCAAAATCCCCGATGTATCCCTGACGGCCCACGCACAGAGCCATTCCCTTTTTGGCGCCGGGCACCTTTTTCTCCACCTGCCATGTCCAGTCCTCCACCACAAGATAGAGGTGGGGCAGCATGATGGCCTGTCCTTCAACAAACTGGGCGCAGCAGAAATCCCAGAAACCGGTGAGGCAGCCGGGGGAGGCAAACTTGAGCAGGCTGACGTAGTATTCAATGGCTTCTTTCTGTTTCTGTTTGTCTTTCTTGGTTATGACGAATTCCTTGGCAACGCCGTTTTCATCCCGAACAATGGTTGCCCAATGACCGCCGTTGCCCCAGATCATGGAACTGATTTCGTCATTGATTTCAAAGCGTCCAGCCATCAGTGCCAGACCGTAAACGTCTTTTTCAAGCACCTTGCCTTTCAGTTTATCACCTTTCTTCCTGGTAAAAAACTCAGCCGTATCGTACAGCTGTTTTCGCGTAACGGGCACTTTCAAGTCGTATCCGTATTTCTTTAGGAACGCGGCCTTTTCGATGGGATCTTCAAAGCAGTCCACGCGATGATAAAGGACCTGCTCGTAGTTCCAATAGGGGATACCCCGAAGCTTTCCTGAACGGTCGCAGGTAGTCCTGAGCAACGCCGGGTCATGACCCGCGAGGTCGCTCTCGAGACCGGCCAAACCGTTTGGCTCGAATTTCTTGGCCAAATCTCTCACATCCCAGAGATAAGGGGCCCACTCACAGGTCGTGGAGGTCTCCATCACGATACAGTCATACGCACCTGATCCGGACATCAGTTCAACGTTAATCTTGGGATAGATACTGGTCATAATCATCTTCTCAAATGTGACTTTTACGCCAGTTTTTTCCTCAAATTTCTTTATCATTTTGGGCACTTCAATGTCAAACTGCTTGGTGCCGCCGAAAAGTGCTATATGAATCGGCCGCTTATTCTTGATTTCCGGAATATCCGCCAATTTGAACTTGGGAGTTGGTGTTTCCAGCCAATCCGCAATTGCAACAGGTGACAGAGAAAACAACAATAGACCCATGAGAGCAAAACCAATGAATGTTTGGGCAAAACGCTTTTTCTTCATAACGACCTCCTTAAACTGTTTCTCTTGATTTTCCATACCTTCCATCCGTTCAGTTTGTTCTGATATCACCCCCCAACCATCTTCCCTTTTCCAAGCCTCCAAAGAGCCATCCTTTTAACGGATCCTCCTCAGATCTGTTGTCTACCCGATGCTTCTTCCCGTTAACCAATCAGCCAAATACCGAACTTCAAAAAAAGATCTATCGAAGAATGGGTACTTCACCATCGAAAAGATGGATGGTCTCAGGCGACATTTTCAACCAGATTTTTTTGCCTCTCTCAGGCTCTTGATCGGGTTCAACAACCGCCTTCAACTCCGTTTCATCCGCATCATCAAGGATTACCGTCACAATTACCGACTCCCCCTGAAACTGGGTCAAATCAACTATTCCGGGGATGGCATCGTTTATCTCATCGTTTTGAGATACCAGCACCTGTTGGGGCCGAACCCCCACCGTAATTTCAGAACCGACAAACTTGGCATCTACTTCCTTGTCCAATCGAAAGGTCGTTTTTCCGCCATTTGTACCGATGGAGACTGCTTCCCTGCCCTCAAGCCTTCCAGGTATGAAATTCATCTGCGGTTCCCCGACAAAGGTGGCAACGAATTTGTTTGCAGGGTGATTCCAAATCTCGTCCACGCTGCCGATCTGTTGAAGCTTCGCATGATTCATGACAGCCACGCGATCCGCCAGGGAAACCGCCTCTTCCTGGTCATGGGTCACGTAAATAGTGGTGAGCTTCAATTCTTCATGCAATCTTCGGATTCGTGCCCGCATATTCGCACGGACACGCACGTCCATATGAGAAATCGGTTCGTCAAGAAGGGTGATATTGGGCTGTCGAACCAAAGCCCTGCATAGGTTGACACGCTGCTGGTGGCCGCCACTTAGGCTTCCCGGCTTTTTCTTCAGAATGTCGGTGACATTCAATATGTTGGCGATCCACAGTACTTTCTTATCGGCCTCTGCCCTGCTCATGCCTTTGGCACGGAGAGGAAACGCAATGTTTTCATGTACGGTTAATCTCGCATAGAGGGCATAAGACTCGAAAGCCAGGGCTAGGTTTCGTTCACTGGGACTCAGATCGTTTACCCTCTTTCCATCAAACAGGATATCCCCTTTGGTTATATCTTCGAGCCCAGCAATCATCCTCAATGTGGTGCTTTTCCCACAACCAGAGGGACCTAAAACCGCCAGAAACTCTCCATCCTCTATGAAAAAGTTCAGTTCCTGAACCGCCTGAACATCCCCTTCGTAAATTTTCCATACGTTCTTGATGTCGACTCTACTCACCTTTCGCCCCCCTTTATTTGGAGATCTTGATGGTCTTTTTGAAGAAAAAGGTGTGCTCCTGGTCAAAATCCAGCCAGACCTTCTCCGACATACTGTATCGGGCTGCACCCTTCACGTTTGCCCTAAAAAAGCACTTTTCCAACTCAAATGTGATAACTGTGCCTTCGGGTCGGCGGACAATGGCATAAATGGGCAACTGGAAAGAACGGTCAGAGATCTTCTCTTTACTCACGTTAATTCGGGAAGGTCGGATGCCGAGACGAACCTCCCCATCCTGGTCCGCATCCGAGATCCGCCGCGCCGTTTCGACGGAATTCTTTAGAAGCGGAATGGCGAATTCATCCCCCGACTGAAAGAGCGTTGTCCCATTCTTGTCCACGAGCTTCCCATCGATCAAGTTGCAGGGGGGATCTCCGATGAAGTTGGCCACAAAATCGGTTGCCGGTTGGTT
Source organism: Thermodesulfobacteriota bacterium (assembly GCA_028278625.1). The sequence goes on along the minus strand of JANQDY010000149.1, from coordinate 40,252 downwards.
GTAAATCTCACGAGGTGTTCCGATCTGCTCAAACTTTCCCTTTCTCAATACCGCGATGCGATCAGATAAGCCTAATGCTTCCCGATAATCGTGGGTCACATAAATGATGGCAGTGCCCAATTTGACGGAAAGCCGTTTTAGAGCGGTTTGTGTGGAAAACTTGAGTCTGGCATCCAAATGGGCGATGGGTTCATCCAGCAAGAAGCATTCGCATTGCCTCACCATGGCCCGTGACAGAGAGACCCTTTGCTTTTCACCGCCGCTCAGTTGCACGGGCTTACGGGTCAATAGCCGCTTGATTCCAAGGAAATCTGCCACTTCTTCAACCCTTCTTCTCTCTTCGCTTTTTGAGAGCTTTTCACGTCTTTCAGGTGCCCTCAAAGGAAAAGCAATGTTGTCGTAGACAGATAAATGGGAATAGAGATTGTACGTTTCGAAGGCCATTGCCACATTTCTTTCCCTTGCGGAAAGGGCATTCACCTCATAGCCATCAAAAAGGATCTTGCCGCTGGTCACCGATTCAATGCCGGCGATCATTTTCAAAATCGTGGATTTCCCTGCGCCTGCCGGGCCAATTATTGAGAAGAATTCACCTTCCTTGTACTCAAAGTTGATATTGTCTATGGCCAGCTTCTGCCCGTATTTCTTTGTCACATTTTCAAGCTTTACACTCGCCATATTATTCTTCTCCTTCTTCAACTTCTTCCTTTTCACGCGGACCATAGATAAGCAAAGCCAGGAAAGCGATGAGCCCTATCAAAGCGCCGACCCATTGAGGAATGTAGAGTTCAAGCCACCCCAGCCAGAGGAAATTGACGCCAAAAAAAGCTAAAATTCCCCAGAACAGCCAGTTTCCCCATGTCATTCGCGGTAAAAACATCTGCCATACCTCCTGTCCAATTCTTCTCTGTTGCCCGGTCCTTCCTTATGGTATCTGTGGTTTAGGCTTATATGAGGACCGGGTTTTGTTCACGACTCCAGATCTTCTTCTATCCTTAACAGGCGATTGTACTTGGCCAAACATTCAGACCTGGCCAATGAACCAAATTTCACCATTTCAGCGCCGACTGCCACGGAAAAATCAGCAATGGTGGTATCCTCTGTCTCACCCGATCTTTTGGAAATGATGTTGTCGTATCCAGCATTCTTCGCCAGATCGACCACTTCTAAGGTTTCGCTGAGGGTGCCGATTTGATTTAATTTCACCAGGATGGCATTGGCAAAACCCATGTCGATGCCCTTTTTTAACCTTTCGGGGTTGGTGGCAAAGAGGTCGTCGCCAATAAGCTTTATTTTGCTCCCGAGTCGCTCGGTAAGCAATTTCCATCCATCGAAGTCATCTTCGCTTAGTCCGTCCTCGATAACGATAACGGGATAATTGGTTGCCATCTCTTCAAGGAGACCAATCATCTCTGTTTGGTCCAAGCTCTTATTTTCACTGTGCAGGTTGTACTTGCCCTCTTTGAAGAACATCTCAGACGCTACATCCATGCCGATGGCAATATCCTTCCCGGGTTCATAGCCGGCATCACCAATAGCCTTGGTCAAAACATTAAGCGCCTCAATGTTCGAACCGAGGGTAGGACAGAAACCACCTGTATCGGATACACCCCGAAATCCCATCTTCTGAAAAGTCTTTTTCAATGTTTTATAGACATCGCTGGCATATGAGAGTGATTCGCTGAACCGGCTCGCACCTACGGGAATGATGAAGAAATCCTGAAAATCCTGGTTCCAGCCCGCATGTTCGCCCCCTACAACCATGCTTATCATTGGGATAGGCAACCTTTTCGGACCCGTTCCTCCAATGTATCGATAAAGCGGTAGGCCTGAAGCCTTTGCCCCGGCTTTGGCCGCAGCCAACGACACCCCAAGAATCGCATTGGCCCCGAGCTTTGACTTGTTTTCCGTCCCGTCAAGATCATTAAGTAGGTCATCGAGCTTCGATTGGTTCAGAACGTTAAAGCCAATCAATTCGGGAGCGATCGTTTCGTTAACGTTGTTGACAGCTTTGAGTACCCCCTTGCCCTGATATCGCTTTTTATCGCCATCCCTTAACTCCACCGCTTCGTGTTTGCCCACTGATGCGCCAGAAGGAATTATGGCATGACCAATAATGCCTGAATCAACCGTTACCTCAACCTCCACGGTGGGTGTTCCCCTTGAATCCAGGACTTCACGCGCGTGGACATTTTTTATTTCAACCATAGTGTTTTGCTCCTCCCCCTTTCTTAAGATGCAGGATGCTGCATTTCGCGGTCGATCATCTCGAAAACTTGGTTCAGTGTACTGTAGTCCCCAAGCAAAATGTCTTGGCTAATACGTCTCACGATGTCTTTGGCGTTGTCATCGGTGATGTACTCAACCGGTGACTTTCCGTCGACTCTTGCCAGCATCAAGCATCCGAGATCTTTTACTGCGTTTAAGTTCAGTGTCTTTTCTTCCCCAAATTCAAGAGTGTCAAAGTACGTTGCGCAGTAGCTTTCAGCCGTTTTCAAGTATTCATATTGAGGGCTCTGTTTCAGGAAAGAAAAATGAATGAATTTAAGCAGCAGATGATTCAAACAGGAGGCGAAGTCAAGTATAGGATCGCCATAATGGCCAATTTCAAGGTCGAGAAGAACAACTTCCCCGTCTTTGGTCAAAATATTCTTGGGACTGTAGTCACCAAGTACCAGACATTGCCTGGTTGACAGCATCCGCTCCATGTCGGCCAAAACCACATCGGCTACCTGGGGATGCCTCTCTGCTACGGTTTTGTAATAGGGGTCCACCCTCAGCTGATAGAGTACAATTCTATCGTCAAATTTTTCTTGGATATCTTTGTTCTGAAACGTTTTGTTGTGTATTTGCGCCAGCACCTCGGCTGACCTCATGCTAACTCTGTCATCAACCCTGCCGTCCAGCAACTGCCTTTTCCATAATTCCCATTCCGGCGGAATCAAGCTCATAACCAGGACGTCATTGTCTTTGTCAAAGAAAAGTATTTTGGGTACCAACTCCTCGCCAACGATACTGGCCAAAGCTTCGATACAATTTTTTTCCTTTTCGATACGGGCGGTGTCACATGGCCAGAAATCTTTCACCGCAAGTTCCGGGAGGGGTTGCTTCAGAACAAACTTGCTCTTCGGACCTTCGACTTTGATAAGGGTGCTTGAAACGCCCATGCCACCCCAGAATCCACCCAATGGCTCGATGGATACATCTTCCCCTTTTTCCACAAGGTTGTTGGACAATAAATAATCCTTGATATTATCTCTGGTTATTTTGATCATTCTTTTTCCTCCTTATTATTGTCACCTTTTCAGTAGCAGACAGGCGGCCCCACTATAATTTCCTTGGTTCACAGCGCTCAAAATTGTAGGGCCTATCTTTTTCACAGGGCAGAATTCCAGTTCGACTTTCTTAATGACAGAGATATCATCAAAGAAAAATTGCCATTACAGTTGGATGTTGAGTCTGCTAATCGTGCTTGCGGTCGGCTTTCCATCCTTGTCCCAACCCCGCAGTTCATAATAGCGATCCAGGGCTTCCAAAAGCTCTATCTCTTTGGGCGCTTTCCCGGCGCGGCCACCCTCTTTGGCGGGAATAAGAATTCTTTCGGGAATTGTATCGTCTTTTCGGGAAATACCATACTTCACGTTCACCAGTCTTTGAATATTGGTTATTCTTTCACCTGCTTCCAGGAACTCATCCATACTCCAGTCCCATCCAGTGGTGGCGTTCAGAATGTCCAGCATGTTTTCCAGCCCCAGTCCCCCGAAGAACATGAATTTACAGTGGCATAGTGAATTGGTGAGTGCCGCATAATCTTGGTACTTTGCCGCTACGAACTCGGAATTCAACATCTCATGGGGATCAACGACTTCTTTTATGCCGGCTGCCGGCAGAAGTGCTCCTAAAGAGGCAACTTGCGGATTTCCCCTTTCATGACAGCCACCCCTGTTTCCTGTTGCATAATTGACCGCCAAAGAATGGAACGCACGCGGATCATGAGCCGGCAAATCCAGCCCTTTTATGTGAACCACCATCGCCTCTGCTCCTCTGCCGATTTTCTTTGCGGCGGGGGCAATCCCGTCTGCGAACAGTTCGCCAAAAAAGCCGTCCCTTTCACCGATTTGCCGGGTCATTTCGACCATGCCATCCGCATCACCCCACGCAACTGAAAAGCCGCCGGTGTCGTCCTTGTTTAGAAATCCCGATTCAAAACAAGACATGGTGAATCCGACGAAAGCTCCGGCAGAAATGGTATCAATGCCATAGCGGTTACAGAGGTCGTTACACTTTGCTATGGCCTTCACATCATCCACCAAACAACAGGTTCCGAACATTCCAAGTGTTTCGTACTCCGGACCCGCTCCCTCTTCCACGAAGTACTTGGCGGGTTCATCTACCTTTACTTTTCGGTGACATCCAACCACACAGTATTTACATGGCCACGGTTTTGCCCCGAGGACTTCCGTATAATTGGGGGCTCCTATCTTCTCGGCGCCATCTTTCCAGGTATCGCCCGTCCAGTATTTTATCGGCATATCACCGGCTTCTTCGGATCCTCCCACAACCGCGGGAGTACCATGCAATCGTAACCAGTCCTTGGTGTTCTCGTTTACCATTGACCCGAGGCTTTTCGTTAAATCAGCCAGTTTCTCCTTATCCGCAACGCGGGGTCTTCTGCTTCCTTTTACCACCACGGCCTTTAAATTCTTGCTTCCCATGACGGCGCCCAAACCACACCTGCCGCCAAAACTGTGTTTGTCAATGACAATGCATGCGATGGCCACCTGCTTTTCGCCGGCTTGACCGATACATGCCACACTCGCCTTCTTGTTGCCGAGGTCATCACGGATCAGATCCGTTGAATCATAAGCGTCTTTGCCCCACATGCTGGTGGCATCCCGAAGTTCGCCTTTATCATTCGTAATGGACAAATACACCGGGTTTTCAGCTTTGCCTTGAACAATCAATGCATCAAAGCCGGCATTTTTGAGTTCAACGCCCCAGTTGGCGCCGGCGGCTGTCTCTCCAAATATACCGGTGAGGGGAGATCGCGAAACGATACTAAATTTGGCAGATCCCGTTGTCTTTGTTGCCTGATACGGGCCTAAACCAAAAATGATTCTATTCTCGGGATCCAACGGTTGTACGGTGGCAGGAACTTCTTGATACAGAATTTTGGCCCCATATCCCGAACCTCCCAGCACACTTTTCATTTCTTCGTCAAATAGAGTTTCTTCAGAAACTTTCCCTTCGCTCAAATCAACCCTGAGCGCTTTTCCCCAGTACCCGCCTTTGGTCAGTCGCATACCTACCCCCTATTTAAAGCCATTTCCCCGGAAAAAAACCTGTCATTCAATACGACATCTGCGTCGAGAAAAAAGATGTCTTTCACCAAATAAACCGTTCATGAAAAAAGCCGGAGCAAGGTCAGGCTCAAAATCGGCAGAACCTGACCTTGTCGGCATGGTATCTGTTCTAATAAATCTGGCTATACATTAAATCCTTAAGGTCTTGAGGCGTCGTCTGCCTGTTATTGGCTTCCCTTGTAAAATCATTGTATCCCCATTCGGCCGCATGGTTGATGTAACCGTCGGGATCTTCCATAAACCAATCAAACTGTTTCAGGCTGCAATTGGTAATGCCAACGTCGTTTCTCAGTTTTTCCAATTCATCAATGGCTGCTTCGGCACCACGAATCGGCGTCCAATGCATGATATGCTCCATGCCGATCGCCAAGCCCACATCTTTGTATGCCTGGGGATTGGCAATGCAATTCCAGCGGGATATCGGAATCATAAAGATGGCATTGGCAAGTCCGTGGTGTGCCAGTCCGTCACCCATGGCGCCAAGCATATGTGCAAGGGTGTGGATAACACCGACAGCGCCAACCTTAAGAAAACCGTAGGAGCAAAGCACCATTCCCCAGACAATGTTCTCCATGGCCACGTGGTTCTGAGGATTTCCCACCGCTTCCCGCAGATTTGCTGCCATCAATTGAATTCCCATGAGGCTTTGAGATCTTGCCACAGGGCAGTTCAGACGGCCCGTCAATGATTCTAAAGCGTGGACAATAGCATCCATACCTGCACCGGCCAGAACATCAGGCGGTTGGGTTCTATGAAGCAGCGGATCATCGATGGCCACGCTTGGCAGCGAACCTGGGGTCACGCAGACCAGCTTATATTGCCATTCGGTGTCGTTAATGACTGCCGTCGTGGTAAACTGGGCCCCTGTTCCAGTGGAGCAGTTGACAGCGATTTGAGGAATGACGGAAATGTCGGGATACGTGGGCATTTTAGTGGTATAATGGGGGTTCAAATTACATGCAAAATCACGCAATTTTCGCTTATCCCCGATCTTTTCGCATACGGCCTGAATACGAATCGCTTTCCCGGAGTCGTGCGAACTCCCGCCGCCCACGCTCACTACCCCATCGCAACCAGCGTCTTTGTACGCCTGATAGCCGGCTTCACATTCATGATCCTTTGGGTTCGTGGTGATTCCATCAAATACAGTGCTTTCAACGCCCGCTTGCTTGAGAACCGATTGAATCTCTTCCACAATTCCAGTGCTGGTAAGACCTGTGGTGGTTATGAGGGCATGCTTGATTCCGTTGCCGTTAGCTTCCACGCCGACCTGTTTGTGGGCTCCCCATCCCACAATCGAAGGTGAAACCTGACCAATGTAGGTCAAAGGAAATTGTCTGATATCTGAATTAAACTGCTTCTTCATTTCTGCCCGCGTCAAATCATAGGGCACCCACGTTCCTTCGGGTGGCAATTCCCACTTCGGACAGGGCACAAATTTTTTCTTAGCCATAACTTCCTCCTTTTCTCTTGTTCTAAAGTGTTGCCTGCTTCGTAAATCAGCCCAACGATCGTACCAACCTGCAAATAGCCTTCTACCACCCCCCCATTGTTGCCAATTCTTTCTGCATATCAATCTGAACGGCAAAAACCCTTTCAGCTTCTGTTTTGGGCATTACCAAAGCCGTCATTAAGTGAAAGTTATTTTTGAGTCCGTTTATTAAGTCCGCCCGTTTTCGCCATATATGCTTGCAATAGAGATGCCAAACCATTGAAATTCAATACAACATATTGTTTTCATGGATTTATTCGTGAAATAGTAGACTATAGAAGAAGAAACGAAACTGTTCGTTCTGCGAACAGCAAGAAATTTTTCAGACGAATTTCCAAACCAATGCTTTTCAGTCAGATGGAGAGCATTTTTATTGACGGCAGCGGTTTTTTTTGGCCTCAAAGCAACTGGGAAGAGAGAACGTTGATCAAGGATAGATGCATCTCGCGAGCGTTTTTAAAACACAATCGCTCTTCCGAGGAAAGCGATTCATTTCTTGCATCCGCAGAACCGGATGCTTTAGACAAGGCAGTTTTTTCAATCTGGCGGGAAAGGTGACCTATGAACTGAGAAGATAATTGGAAACTAGATAACACACTGTTATTAATTAAGAATTACTTTTAAATGGGTTGAGGTTGATGCTGTATTTGCCTTAAGTTCGAACACGCTGTTCGATATTCGAACACTTCAAGAATATGCCAGTTGGGGTAGAAAGTCACCCTTGAAGGCGTTTCGAAAAGATCCTTAAACACAATAAAAGACGCTCTTCGAAGAATGAAGGGGTTCGCACCATCTTAAAACGCATGCACCAGGGATACTATCGATGAAATGGGTTATCAATATTGTACTTTTTCATCTTGTCGTATAGGGTATTCCGATTGATACCCAAAGCCATCGCTGTTTTGCTGATATTCCCTTTATGAACCTTGAGTGTCTCCATGATGGCCTTCATTTCAACATCCTTCAGGGTACCGGCTCTCACAGGGACCGTCGAAGATCGCATCCTTTCATCCAATAAATACTTTGGAAGATTCTGACATTTGATGGTATCTCCGTCCGTGATGTGTATGGCATGCTCAATGACATTTCTCAGTTCTCTCACATTCCCAGGCCAGTGATATTGCATCATAATTTCTAATGCCGCATCCTCTACTTTCTTGACACGATTTACCAATTGAGCTGAGAATGAATCCAGGAAATGATCCACGAGCAATCGAAGATCTTCTATTCTCTCTCTTAGAGAACACAATTCTATCGTCACCACGTTCACGCGATAGAAAAGGTCTTCACGAAAACCGCCTTTCCTTACCATCTGCTGTAAATCCTTATTCGTGGCGGCAATTACTCGAACATCCACCGGCACCTGGACGCTGGTACCCACGCGAACGACACTACCCTCCTCAAGCACTCGCAAAAAATTGGCCTGCAAAACTTCAGGCATGTCGCCTATTTCATCCAGGAAAATCGTCCCGCCGCTTGCACATTCAAATTTCCCGGCCTGTCCTCCACGCCTGGCACCTGTAAAGGCACCGCTGCAATAGCCAAATAGTTCGCTCTGTATGAGGGTGCCGGGCATGCCACCGCAATTCACTGGTACAAATGGGCCGTATTTGCGCTTCCCGGCATTGTGGATCGCTTGCGCAAAAAGTTCTTTTCCCGTCCCGCTCTCACCTAATATGAGTACCGTGGAATCACTTGCGCTGATTTTTTGGGCCATGCTTTTTGCTGATTTAATACCTTTGCTCTCTCCAATGATATCATCAAAACAATATTCAGAATCGTTGCTTGCCATATTTGCAGATTTGCTGCCAAAATGCTTCTTGGAGTTTAGAATGACGAGCGCTCCCGCGCTCTCTTCATTTTTATCACCCGTGGTAGCAGGAGAAACGATACAACTGAGCCTGCCTCCGGGAGTGTCAACAGAATATTTTCCGTTCTCCCCCCTTTGGGAAGATCTCAGGATCTCGGCGATATCGCCGAATCCTTTAAACAAGGATTCTATTCTCTGCCCAATAATTGCCTTTTGATCCAACCGCATAATGTCACACGCAATTGGGCTTGCGCTCACAAGCATTCCTCTTGAATCAAAGGATAAGATCCCTTCTGAAACGTTATTAACGACCGCACTGAAGCGACTGCGCGATAAACGCAGTTCCTTCTTAGCATTCCGCTCAAGCAAACGGTTTTGTATTGCGAGAGCTTTGGCGATTACCATTCCCAGCGTGTGGGGATGGCGGTTCTCCCAGGGCCCGGACAAATTGAGGCATCCCGTGATTGACCCGGAAACGCCATATATGGGTGCAGCTGAACATGTCCACGGGTGATGTTTTTGGCAGAAGTGCTCGGGCCCATTAACCTGAACGGGCATTCCGGAGGCAAGGCAAGTACCCATTGCATTGGTTCCTACGGATTCTTCTCTCCAATCGGAGCCAACAGCAAAATTCAACTCTTCCGCTCTTTTAACGACCTGAAAATCGCCAATCACTTTTAGAATAAAACCGTTTTTATTTACAAGGGCAGCCATAAAACCTGTGCCCTTAATACATTCATAGATGGATTCCATCATGGGTGCTGCAACTTCCACCAACACATCATTTTCTTCTGAACCGAAGATGTCATCATCGTCAACCCTATAACACCTCCCATCGTATTGGTTTACTGTAGCAGCCTTGCATCTTTCCCATGAAGAAATGATAAGGGGTCTCACTAAATTAGTATCAAGTTTTCCTGACTCCATATACATTTTCCACTGCTTTTCCAATATCCCAAAACCGTCTTTCATTGTCATCCTCTTTCAAAAAAATAGCGCTCCACCAAGTGGCTTTTCGCTTTATCTACGCATTATACCTGCGGGGGTTTGATGACGAAAAAGCAAGATCAAGCCATCATCCGAATCCCCAGGATATCCAAACACATTGCGATGTTCCTTTCCGCTCTTCAAAGTATCTGATCCATCACATCAATATAGCGGTAAGATGCTGATTCATTTTCCAAAAAAGAACATCCTTATTGATTATTTTATCAAATTTGGCGCTATTTTGTCAATGAAGAACGGTTGAGATGGACCATTTTTTGGCATTTCACGTGAGCAAGGATGGCGTTTCCCCGTAATCTTTCCTTGTATCACATTTCATATTAAGATACCTTCCTTTTTGATCAGTTCCAATATCAAGGCGGGACATTAAAAGGAGAAACAAATGTCCATACTTTTTGAGCGTTCTGCGATAAACGGGATGCAACTGGAAAACAGATTCATTAGGTCTGCTACCTGGGAAGGGATGGCATCTGCGAACGGAGAATGTACTCCGGAACTTACGAATCTCATGGCAAATCTTGCAGCAGGGGGGGTGGGCCTCATAATAACGGGACATGCCTATGTTCGTCCCGATGGACAGGCAGGAATAGGGCAGCTCGGAATTCACACGGATGCGTTGGTAGATGGCCTCAGGAAAATGAATCGTGCCGTCCATATGCGAGGGGGCCGGATTGCAGTACAAATTACCCACGGAGGCCTCTTTGCGAACAAAACACTGACGGGTCAAGAACTTCTGGCTCCCTCAAGAATGGAAGGGCCCGACAAATCCCGGGCCACAGAGATGACCGCGAATGACATCGAGGATATCGTAAAAGCATTTGGAAAGGCAGCCTACCGGGCCAAAGCGGCGAACTTCGATGCTTTGCAGATTCATGCAGCTCATGGATACCTCCTGAGCCAGTTCCTCTCGCCATTCTTCAACAAGCGCCGTGACGGATATGGCGGAACCGTTGAAAACAGGGCTAGAATTCTTCTTGAAGTAGTTCGGGAATCCCGCGCTAAAGTTGGATCGCACTTCCCTATCCTGGTCAAGATGAACTCCCGAGATCTTCTGGAAGATGGCCTGACATTGGAAGACTCATTGCGAACGGGATATCTGCTCCAGGAAGAAGGGGTGGATGCCATTGAAGTGAGTGGTGGAACCGTTGTGGGCGGCAGATTCAGCCATTGCAGAGAAGGTATCATTTCTGAGAATGAAGAAGCTTACTTCCGGAATGAGGCGCAAGTCTTCAAGAAACATTTCAAAGTACCCTTGATCCTTGTAGGAGGCGTTCGAACGTTTCATCTGGCAGAGAGACTTGTTTTGGAAGAGTACACGGATTATGTCTCTATGAGCAGACCTTTTATTCGTGAGCCGGATCTTGTAAAGCGGTGGGCCCAGGGTGACATGACCAAGGCCTATTGCGTTTCAGACAGTTTGTGCCGGCAGGCAGCATTGGCGGGAAAAGGAATCCGTTGTGTACTGGACAGGGCCAATTCATGAATCATACCGGGGTGGCAGTTTCCGATATGGGTCACGACACAGTGTCTTCGGAATCCGTTAAGAGGCTAACCACAAGATTGGCCTGATGATGGGCCGCGATACCCACCCGAGGGGCCATCAGTCCCCTGCCCTGTTTGGCTGCCGTGACAAAATCGCCCACCATAAAAAGTCTGTCCCCAAGCTTCTGGGTTTGAATGCTGTTGCTGTTTCCGTATCCCGCCAAGCCAGACGCACCAATGACATAAGTATCAGGAAGAAATTCGAGAATCGTTTGAATAAACATGGCCTTTGTTTCAGCCATATCAAGGCATTCCAAAACAACATCCGCTTCCCGAAAGGTTTTATGAATATTTCCTTTCTCCAACAATACGTTGTGCGTAACGATTTGGCTGTACGGGTTGACGCTTAAAAGGATCTGGCCCATGGCGTCTGTCTTTGCCATACCGATATGTTCAATGAAGTACTGCTGGCGATTCAGATTGCTGGGTTCCACGAGATCAAAATCCGCCAGGATCATCTTTCCAATACCCATTCGACACAGGGCCATGGCCACTGCTGAACCAAGTCCTCCCAGACCTGCAATACCCACCGTGGCCCTTTTCATGCGCGCATGGATACCGGGAGTGTGGCGCGCCACCATCAGGCTTTCCAGTTCCTCTTCCCCGGGCGTTTCTCCCCGACGGATCAGCACCACCGTATCTCCCTCATTGACCCGGGCATCAGGACTGCAGGTAAAACCGTTCAGAACCAGCACATCGGCACCAGGCTTCAGGGTATCTCGCACCGTTTCTACAGTTGTTCCTTTCTCAAAAAAACGGATCTGTTCGTTTACCAAAATCTCGAGGCTCTTGTGGGTCATGCGTCACCCCCCGGGCATTAGCGGAAACACCTGCAGGGCATCGCCATCGCTCAATACGCTATCCATATTCGCATGCCGACCATTGACAAGAAGCAGTTTGATTTCCCAATTCGGGAGACCCAGCATTTTTAAGGCATTGGAGACGGTTGTTCCTTCTGGCATATCCCATTTATCCCCATCAATATGATTCTCTGAGTTCTGAAGATAGCGGCGAAGAGATTGAGCGACTTTCGCTTCAATTATCATTTTTGCATCTCCCAATATATGTATCTTAGCGATCCATGTGGCGCACCCGCCGGGGCTACCACTTCAACAATCCGCTATATGAAACAATCCGAACGGTCCCATCTGAACTCTTTTTAACAATACTATGGGAACCATTACCAACAGCTGGGGGCTCCCAGATTTTGTCCAGTGGCCGGTTTTCCAAGCATGACAGGATAATTTTTACGGGTGTGTGATGGGAGACGAGAAGAACAGTTTTTCCATCTTCAGTTTCCAGTATACTTGAAAATGCTTTCTTTACCCTGCGCTGGGTATTCTCAAACGTCTCCGCTTGATCTAAATAGAACTTGGACGGATTGTTCCAAAATGCTTTATATTCGGCAGGATATTCTACCTCTACCTCCTTTTTTTTTCTCCCTGTCCATGTTCCCAAATTCATTTCTCTTAATTCCGGCATGGTCTTGATCGGTTGATTTGTTCCGTCACAAATGATCTTGGCAGTCTCAATTGCCCGTTTGCTGGTGCTTGCGTATATAACATCAATAGGTTCAATTATATTTGATTTAATTTTGCGTGCTTGGTCTCTCCCCAGAAGTGTCAGAGGAGAATCTTTGTGTCCCTGCAATCTTCCTTGTACGTTCCATTCGGTTTCACCGTGTCGAACGATATGTATTGTTACCATTTGTCCTATCGAGTATTCAAATTTAGGGTAATGAGGATCTATTTCCGAAGGCCATAAAATGCGCTGTTTATCCTACACTTTCATTCAGGCATGACATCTTTGGATCGTGGGTTTTCCATGGGGGTTCAACCAAAACCCCGTCCAAGGACGGGGTTCTATACACCTTTGCGCTATCAGTGGTGGGCTCAGGCTCTTTGGCTGCGCCCCATGGGCGAACAGAAGTTCAGCCGCCAAAAACAGGTTGAAAAATACTAAGGGTGGTGCCGGCCGGCAATTCATCATCAGGCTTCATGGGTAATGTACCTGCCGACACGAGCCCCCCGTGGGCGGATGAGACATCCAGATGGGTGAGCAGATCCGCAACCACCGCACCATCCGGAAGATCCACATCCATGCCCTCTTCATGATCGTAACCGGGAAAACGCTTCCCCAGATTTCCGAACAATCTAACTTTGACTATCATAATATATTTGCATCTATTATTTAGAAATCAAACGTGCTGTCCATGTCCTCCTCGGTCATGAGCACCACTTTGTTATGCGGAGGAAGGGGTTCTTCATAAAAGAACTTTGGCAACCGGTCGTCGTCTTTCGTGAAACCGGCCCTCCGATTGAAATCGCGTTCCGCCGTCAGCACTCGAACACCCAACGCCGGAATGTCGTCCGGACCAAGGGATGTTCCAAATTTGGCGTTTATCGCCTTCAGAAACGCCTCGGCACCCTCCGGGGCACCCAAAGCGAAACTTGCAAGAAGGCAAAGACCCGTGCAATCCACAGATGCCGTGGCAATTTGGAGATTTCGCGAAGCTTCAACCTGACCATCTCTTTTTAGCGGATCAAGTGCCTCACCCATATATTCCCCCACCACATTTCCCGCTGTATGATCCGCCCCCATTGGGGAGGTGGCATAGGTAACGGCATTGCCTTGCATTGCCCGGGGGTCATAGGCCGCGATGCTTTGGCCTTTTGCCGCGGGGATACGATGATGCCCGAAATGTTTGCCAACAGAAGTTGCACCATTGCCCAGAATTTTGCCGAATGCTGTTCCCTGGCCAATTTCTTCCACCATATTAATGGCCGCCTGTCCATCCCCGAAGTTGTTTTCCCCGGCATCCATGGCAACGGCCACCGCAACACCGGTCTCCATGGTGTCAACACCGATGTCGTCACACAAACGATCCAACTGTGCAATGATATCCAAGTCGTCAATACCGGTCATCCCCCCCATGGACCAGATCGTCTCATATTCCAAAGATGAAGTAATGAATCCACCCTTCTCATCCACGTATTCGTTGGAACAACGGACGATGCATTGGGCACAACCCATGTGGCTCGGGTTGCCCCCTCTTTCCTGAATGATCTTCGTCATCGTCTCACCGCTGATCTTCTCCCAACCTTCCATAACACCTTGTGTGGCATTCAAGGTGGGAAAGCCCCCCATGGAATTGACAGGAGCAACCATACCGGCCGTACCAAGATTGGGCAGAAAATCCCCTGTGAAAGGATGCTCCTTTACGGCTTTTGCAAATGCCTTTGAGGCTTCTTTAAACGCTTCAGGTTCCGCGATTGCGTCGGCCGCTTTGCCACGCTCGTCGACCACGATGGCCTTCAGCCCTTTGGCGCCCATGACCGCGCCTAAACCTCCTCGGCCGGCCGCTCTGCAAGGACGTCCGTCCACATCCGTGGTTTGTATTGAAGCCGCACCCAGTTCTTGTTCTCCCGCCGGTCCAATGCAAAGGACGGCGCTCTTCTCTCCATAGGTATCGAGCAGCTTTTCGCACAGGTCATAGGTCCGCATCCCTTTGTATTGTGATGCCGAAACCAAACTCGCTTCTCCGTTCTCATCGACCCTGAAAGTGCAAAGTTCTCCATCAGGCGCCTGACCTTCAAAAATAATCGCCGTAATTCCCAGACGGCCGAGAGCAGCGCCAACTGTTCCACCCGCATTGCTTTCTTTTATGCCACCGGTAAGCGGGCTTTTCGCTCCGATCGAAACCCTGCTGGTATTGACCAGATTTGTCCCGCTCAGCGTACCGGGAGCTACGATCATTTTGTTTTCCGGGCCGAGGGGATCACATGTCGGTTCAACCTCCTCGTTGATCATTATTGAAGTAAGCCCCCTGCCTCCAAGACCCATATACTGCTGAGGCACATCTTCTACTTTCACACTCTTCGTACTCAGGTCTACCCTTAAAAATTTCATTCTTCCCTCCTTCTTTTAGGTCGTTAGCGCTTGCAGAGTTTCCAAAAAATATGCGTTCCCTTAAAAACCTTTTTCCATCGTCAACTTTTAATTATACAAAATTCTTCACGGAATTCATAGAAAAAATGAACGGGTATGGAAAACCGATCCATCCAACGCCAATGGATTGGCTTTTCTGAAGATCCAGATCCTCAAACAGTGAAATTGGTTAGCGCTGTTTATAACACTATCCTTAGATTCCAGAGGTTACCGGTCTTCAACAAGTTCCGAGAGTGTCGCTTCAAGCCTCAAAAAATGCTTGACCTGAATCCACGGTCTACCTAGAATGTTTCGGTTTGTGACCAACTCTCAGGCGAAAATAGCCACTCTTCCGATGGATCGGGTCGGCTTTCACTCAGGATTGATATACCCTATCTTACGTGAAAAAGCCAGCCCGGAGAAGACAATATTCAAGACGGTTTGTAACATATTTCAACCATTTTTAAGGAGTAGACAGTGGAAGTCTTAAACTGGAAAGAAAGTGAAGACGTCAAAGTAGAGAAATTTCCCTATAAAGGCAAGACATACGATGTCAAAGGCATTAGTGTGCGCTGGCTATCCAAGTTCGGGGAGGACGACATGGGTATCCCCGAATACGGCTTTAGATTTTTTACGGCACAGCCTGGGGGAGAAATACCCATCCACAATCATTTTTATATCCAGACCATGTACATATTGAGCGGTCAGTTCGAGTGCTGGCGATTTGACGCCGAAACCGATGAGCTTGCTGAGAAATGGACCTGCGGCCCCGGTGATGTCATCTACGTACCGAGCATGGAGCCACACGGCATGAAAAACTTGAGTAAGAGCGAGCAGGCAACTTTTTTATGCTGTATTTGTAATGTTTATGAAAACGATACGCTTTGAAACCGAACGGATCTTTCCCCGGGAAGCCGTTAAGCGCTTAAATGGTTTCCTTTCATCCCACCACGCATATGTTGGAGTAAAGCATGAACACAACAATCAAACAATCTCTTATCGAGATCGTGGGCAAAGAGAACTTTACGGATTCTCTCATCGACCTCATCGCCTATTCAAAAGATGCTTCTGAGCATCGTCGAAGGCCCGATTTCGCGGTGTGGCCCGTCAGCACAGAACAAGTTTCAGACATCATGAAACTTGCAAGCCGGGAAGGGTTCCCGGTTGTTCCCAGAGGGGCGGGAACTTCCTTGGCCGGGCTCGCAGTTCCCGAACAAGGGGGCTTGGTCCTTGATTTCGGGCGTATGGACAGAATTTTGGAAATCAGTATAGAGGATAGGTTGGCCGTGGTACAGCCGGGAGTCATCTACGACGATCTAGACCGGGCTCTCTCTTCTTATGGTTTCTTTTTTCCGCCTGATCCGGCCAGCGGGGCTGTCTGTACTATTGGCGGAAACGTGGCCACCAATGCGGGCGGCATCAAAGGTGCCAAGTACGGGACGACAAAGGATTATGTGCTGGCACTTGAAGTGGTTTTACCTGACGGTCGGGTTTTGAATACAGGCTCCAAATGCTTGAACAGTGCTTCCGGATACGATCTGACAGGGCTTTTCGTCGGTTCAGAAGGCACCCTGGGAACCGTGACCAAAATAACGCTCAAAATTAACCCCAAACCAGAGTTGATTTCAACTGCAATGGCTACCTTTGAAAACCTGGAAGACGCGGGTCGGGCCGTATACCAGATCATGTACTCGGGCATTATCCCCAGCGCTCTCGAGATAGTGGACCGGCAGAACCTGGAAGTTATCAATCAGAATACGGATCTGGGCCTGCCCGTAGTAGAAGCGCTTCTTATCGCCGAAACCGATGGCAATACCTTGGCGGAAACCGAATTTCAAATGGAGAAGATCGTTCAGATCTTCAAGAGCAATCACGCATTGTCGGTGGAGCACACCGAGGGGAAAGAAATGGCAGAAGCACTTTGGACCGCACGCAAGTCGGGATACGGGGTTGTTGCTCGAATCAACAATAACCTCATTGTGGAAGATTTGGCCGTCCCCATGTCCAAAGTGCCCGATATGCTCAAAGCCATATCCGATATTGCCGTTAAACATAACGTCAACTTGCCGACCGTGGGACATGCGGGCGACGGCAATCTTCACCCGGTGGTCTGTTTCGATGGAACGGACCGGGATGAAGTTGAACGCGCTGAAAAAGCCTCTTCCGAACTATTTGAAAAAGTAGTGGAACTTGGCGGTACGCTAACGGGAGAGCATGGAATAGGGCTTGCCAAAACACCCTTCATGCATCTGGAGCACGATTCCATCAGTATGGATGTCATGCGCTCCGTAAAGAAGCTTTTCGATCCAAAAAATATCCTCAACCCGGGAAAAATGGGACTTGATGACGGAACAGAGGGTTATTTGAGATAGTATTATTGGGAGGAAACATTATGGATTCGTTTGCTATGCCCCCGCTGGAATTGCCCAAAATGCGGATGGTTCAGCAGCGCTTTGACAGCTCGCCTGCAGTAGATGTGTCAAAAGAAATAGAACGGGGTTGGCCCCAGGTCAAGGACGGATTTGATTTGCCCCCGGGAGCAAGTGTGGCCATAGGCGTGGGGAGCCGTGGAATCTCCAACCTTGATTCCGTCGTTCGCGCCGTTGCGGCCCTTCTGAAAGAGGCTGGATATCGTCCTTATGTAACACCGGCCATGGGATCTCATGGCGGTGCAACCGTTGAAGGTCAAACAGACGTACTTCGCGCTCGGGGGATCACCGAGGATAGCGTAGGTGTGCCTGTAAAGGCAACCATGGATGTCATACCCATGGGTGAAATAAATGGCATCCCCCTGTTCCTTGATCAGTTCGCCAGTGAGGCCGATGGTATTGTGTTGATTAATCGGGTTAAACCCCACACCAATTTTATCGGCCCCGTAGAAAGTGGCATCATTAAAATGATGGCCATTGGTTTGGGCAACCAAATCGGAGCCGAACATTATCATCGTCTTTCTGTCATCAGATCTCAATATGAAATCATCAGTTCAGCTGGCAGAGAATTATTGAAAAGGAAACCGAAGGTTCTGGGAGTTTGCCTTCTTGAAAACCAGTCCCACGAAACAGCCAAAATCGAGATGGCCCTTTCACAAGAGGTGGCGTCTGTTGAAACAGAGCTTCTGAAGACTGCACGAAGTTGGTTGCCCACAATTCCGTTGGATGAAATCGATTTGCTTATCGTTGATGAAATGGGAAAAGACATCAGCGGCATGGGTATTGATCCATGCGTAGTGGGGCGCGATGTGTGCGCCTACGGGGCGAAACGTCCTTTGCCGAAAATTACGCGGATATTCGTTCGGGATCTAACGGCTGGAAGTGAAGGCAGCGCTCTGGGTATCGGTCAGGCCGACTTCACAACAAAACGATTGATAGACAAGATTGACTTTCAGTCGACCCTCATTAACTGCTTAACGGCTTGCTGTCCGGAGGCAGGAAGAATTCCCATGTCTTTCCAAAACGATCGGGAGGCGATTCATGCCGCTCTGATAACTCTGAGACCGTATGACTTGGAAGACGTTCGAATCATCCATGTCAAGAACACGCTGGAATTGACAAATCTGATGGTATCGACAGGCTGCCTCGATTTTCTTGATGGAGAACCCAATCAAAACATTCAACATGAAGAATTAGAACTGGAATTTGACGGTTCGGGGAATTTGATTTCGCGGGTGGGCAACCAAAAACACTAAACTGAGGCATTGTCCCCCCTTTTCATTCAACCCTTCCAATGAGGCGTTGCTATTATGACATGGGTCAAATACGCTTATTTCATTTTTCTGCTTTTCATATTTCCTGTAAACGGCTGGAGCGGAGAGGTCCAAAACCGTCCCGATGGAGGCACAATTGCGAAGCAGGTCACGGGCACTGAACTGAAAGCAACTCCCGACGTTTTTGAGAAAAAGGAATCGGTCTCCGGCAAATCTCAGCCGAGACAGATGACGAACGACTTAGGCATGGTGTTTCAATTTATTCCGCCGGGCAGCTTTTTGATGGGAAGCCCGGCCAACGAACTTCAACGCCACCGCAACGAATCCCAACACCGGGTCACATTCAGCAAAGGCTTTTACATGCAAGCGACGGAAGTGACTCAAAAGCAATGGAAAGCGGTCATGGGGGATAATCCTTCTCAGTTCAAGGAGTGTGGAGAGGACTGCCCCGTGGAAATGGTTTCCTGGAATGAGATACAGGTATTTCTTGAAAAACTCAATAATCTTGAAAAATCCAACAGGTACAGGCTTCCTACGGAAGCTGAATGGGAATATGCCGCAAGGGCCGGAACAACAACGCCTTTCTCATTCGGAGACTGCTTGAAAACCGACCAGGCAAGCTACAATGGAACAATACCGACAACCGGATGCCCAAAGGGGAAATCCAATAAATCGACACGACCGGTGGCCAGTTTTCCACCCAATGCATGGGGCCTTTATGACATGCACGGAAATGTATGGGAGTGGTGCCAGGATTGGTACGGAAAATACCCCCCAAATTCGGTCGTGGATCCGACAGGTCCCAAAGAGGGAACCGACCGTATAAACCGGGGCGGCGGCTGGAGCAGCCGGGCCGGAAGCTGTCGGTCCGCAAGCCGTTACTACAACTATCCTGATTATTGGGAAAACGGCGTCGGTTTCCGCCTGGTCTATGACCCGCCAAAGGATGAAAGCGGGTCAAGGTAGCTTTTGACCGTATGACAAGAATTCTTCCATTATGAGATCTTTTTTCATCTGCCTCCTCTTGTTTCTTCTGGCCTTCTCCGGCAATGCATCCGGAAATCAGTTTTGCGAGATCGAACTGGTGGACGGCGGCGTTATTGTGGGGGAGCTCATCTCTCACAGTAAAGGCGTCTATAAAATAGATTCAAAAAGCCTGGGTCCCCTCACTGTGAACGAATCGGAGATTCGGACGATCCGATTTGTGTCCGAACCTGATGCGTCTCTGGACAGGGACCAATTCAAAAACGGCCCCCCAAAAGCCGTATCTCCTGAAATCCAATCCCTTCAGAAATCCATGATGAACGACAAGGACATCATGAGCCGTATCAACTCCCTCCAGAACGACCCGAAATTTCAGGAACTGTTGAAAGACCCCGAATTCATGAAAGCCATATATTCCGGCGACCTTCAAACCCTCATGGCGAACCCGAAATTTATGGAGCTTTTGAATAATCCTGAGATAAAAGAGATTCAGCAAAAAGTCCTCCAAAAATCGCATGCTATCGAGCAATCTCCCGAAGACCGTTGATGAGGCCGTAGAAACGCTCATCAGTGAATTGACCCTGAAAGAAAGGGCCAAAATCGCCAGAATGGGAAGAGATGAACTGAAAGTCCTTCACATCACCTTTGGACCGCACATCAGAGAAAAATTCGGCTTCTGGTCAGGGAATGAAGCATTGATGGAATCCTGTCGCGTGTTGGGCGGTGATGGCAGTTTCGACATCTCCAAATGCTCTCAAATGATCATTGACGCGCTATGGGCCCGGTTGCGACGGACCCATGCGCTTCGCGCCGTAAAATAGCCCCGGCATCTATTCCAAATCAACGCAATTGGGCGCCGTATTCGCTTTTTGATTGTTGTTGGATTTTGCGGTTTTCGCCCAACACTACATCCGCATCCGCTCACCCAGTTTTCGAGCAATCTCCTTTCCCAAGGATTTGGCCTCTTCCCACACTTCTTTCTGATCCTCCACCTTGCAGAACTTATCAGGTGTAACGGCGGTATCTTCTCCAAATATCCAGGGCAATGCGCTCATGGGACAGGTTTCCCCAAAGCCGCAAACCATGCACTCCGGGTTCCCGGTGATCTTCAATTGCCCCAGAACCTCCATCCCCTCAAGGGTCAATTCGCTGCCGTCTTCAAGAACCTTGGAGAGTTTGACGCGCCCCCCTTTGATCAGGAACATCTCATCGCAGCGATCTCCCTGCATAAACAGGGCTTCTCCCTTTGAAAGCCTCTTTTTGGACGCTTCAGTGGTGAGGGCTTTGAGCTCTTCCGGTGCCAGGTTCTTAAATACCCACAGGTGACCGATACAGGTTTCGGACAAAGGCATTTCATCGCCGGCGATTTCCGTACATTGGCATGCCATGTTGATTTCTCCTGCTCAAAACCCGAAATGTTTAACCGGGCTTTCTGACCACTTCGCGTCCTTCCGGATCCAATTCCACCACCCCGGAGGACCGCAACAGGTCCCGCCATCTCTTTCGCTCCGCCAAAGGTTCCCACACCGGCCCCCACCGCCATATAGCCCAGGAAAGAGGCGGTTTCACGTCGTGGTCGGGGATCTTCTTTTCAAAGTGTGATCCGGGCGGTAAAGGCCACAACGCTTTCGGCCCATGGTTTGAGATATCCCATGTCCGCCGACGGGGGTGCCCCTGAAAAAGCCTAAATCCTGCGCCTTACCGATCCTTTATGAAGGTGCCTTCCCGATATTCCCGAAACGCCGTTTCCAGCTCTTCCTGGGTATTCATGACGATGGGTCCCCGCCATGCCACCGGTTCCCTTAAGGGCTTTCCGGTGAGCAATAGAAATCGCAGGTCATCCCCCGTGGCTGTCACGGAAAGTCGATCCCCCGCTTCATAAAGCGCGAGGGTTCCGTTTTCAATCTCCGTATGATCGGTTACCCCCCTTCCGCCGATCACATAAATAAAGGCCGTATAACCTGGATCCGTTTCATGCTCATAGGTTTCACCGATCGGCACGGTGCAATCGAGATACTCCGGGTCAATGACGATCTCTTCCACGGGGCCTTTTATGCCACCAATTTCGCCGGCAATAACCTTGATACGCACCCCGTTTGCCGTTTCCACTTCCGGTATCCGGTCCGCCGTGATGCCGCGATAGCGCGGCGGCATCATCTTCTCTCTCGCCGGAAGATTGGCCCACAGCTGAAATCCATGCATGGACCCGTTCTCATCCCCTTTGGGCATCTCCTGATGTATGATACCGCTGCCGGCGGTCATCCATTGAACATCACCGGAGGTTATGATGCCTTTGTTCCCCATGCTGTCCCCGTGCGCCACATCCCCCTTCAACACATAGGTAATGGTCTCGATGCCCCGGTGGGGATGCCACGGAAATCCTTTCAGGTAATGTTCCGGAATGTCGGAACGAAAATCATCCAGCATCAGAAAAGGGTCCAGGGCCGGCACCTGGTTGTAACCGAAAAGACGGTTCAGATGAACACCGGCCCCTTCAATGGTTGGCTGGCCCGTCAATTTGATGCGAATCTTTCGTGTGCTTCCCATGATTTCCTCCCGGGCGCGGGCTGTTTTTAGCCTTCCCCTCTCCCGTTTCCGCCCTTACCTTCGGCTTCAGCCTTTTTATCCATCCATAAAACCTTTGGCCAGGGCCGCGTGAAATGCGTGTCAAGGGAACTGAAACGGTCGATATTTGTGTCCCCATGGGCCTTTCGCTGGCCCCGGATAATTTGCCGCATGTGTTCGATATCCTATTTTGTGGCCCGCTCCACGAAGACCCTCGCTTCCAGAAACTCCCGCATGGTGGACGGCTGTAGGAGAAGGTGCTCTCTGAGTGATGCCATATATGGGGAGGTAGTGAGACAACCTAACAAACCTGAACTCAGGCATTGATGGCGCCGCCTCAGGTGAACCCGGAACCAGCAGTACATGTATAACAGTGATCGCCGCAGGCAATCGGGCTCCCCGCAGGGGGAGGCCCGGCCATTTCCGATACATGGGTTTTCTGCCCTCCCATGTGGAGCCCTTTTGCCAGATTGAAATCGCAGTCATATAGAAACCCGTCCCACGAAACGGAAATCAGGTTTCTGCACATGAGACCATCCACCGCACAAACATTGAAGTTTGAAGAAAGACGTTCCAAATAGGATTCAAGGTTTCCCTTATCCTCGAGCCAACGGCGAAATCGACCCAGCGGAACATTGGCAAAGGCGAAAAGGCTGTTGAATACGATACCCCACTTCTTCATGAGGACTTCTCGAAACCGCTTTTCCACCTGGTCCTGTGACCCCGGCAGAAAGGCCCCTGCGGGATTTGTGACGAGATTCAGTTCCAGACCCGTCCCAACGTTACCGTAACCTGCGCCATTCAGCTTTAAGAGGGTCGCCACACTCTTCTCGAAAACGCCCGTTCCCCGCTGTGAGTCCGTCTGAAGCTCGTTTATTGAGGGAAGGGAGGCAACAACGGCAATCCCCTTTTCCTTGAGCAATTGAATCAAATCCTCATGGTTTCCATCACCTAAGACACTTAGGTTTGAACGGAACAGGATCCGTTTTGAGCACCTCCAAAGACCTTCGATGAGCTGATGGATGTGGGGATTCAGCTCCGGGGCCCCGCCGGTAATATCGACGGTCTCAAAACCGCATCTTTCAGCAAAGGCAATAACCGCATCCATTGTATCCGTGCCCATGACTTCAGACCGGCCGGGCCCTGCTTCCAAATGACAATGACGGCAGTTCTGGTTGCACAAAAGACCCACATTCACCTGAAGGGTCGTGGTCTCTTCGCGCACCAGTTTGATGCCATGTGACTGAAGCGTTCTGAAAAACAGGGGCGGCTCCGCTTCAAAAGCGGCCGCCAGCTGTGAAGATCGCCTGATTTCCATGGGCTGATCCCTTCTTACATGGAGAGCTTCTCCGCGATGTTGCGCATTTGAACGCCGTGAACCAGGGAAGCCCCTCCTCTGATGGCCGTTACCACATGAATTGCCTCCGTCATTTCCTCCAGGTTGGAACCCTTTTCCAAACACGCCTGGGTAAAAGCGTCAATACAATAGGGGCACTGGACCGCGTGGGCCACGGAAAGGGCAATAAGGGCTTTTTCTCGCTCTGTCAGGGCGCCTTCGGCAAATACCGCGTTATAGTAGTCAAAGAACTTCTCGGCCAGCTCGGGCACCTGCTTGTTGATGTCCGGGAACTTGGGCAGGTCTTCCGGTTTGTAGTATGTTTCCATTTTCTCATTCCTTGGAATTGGAGGATCATTAGAGAGAAAATACCTGAAAATTCATTAATTTTTGTTATAAAAAGATATTATGGGTCTTCTGAAATGTCAAGAGACGGCCACAACGGTTCTCAAAATTGCTTCGGTTTTGCGGCGTCACGGAACTGTTTATACTTGAGTCATCCCAACTTGATCCTTTTTTCTTGACGTCAAACAAGCAATTCTCTATTCTCGATCCCAAGATTGAATGATACCTGAAACCGATCAGTTACAATTTAGATCGCATGCTTATTCTTCATGACCACCAAACGTTTTCTGATCCTGGTCCCAACCATCATTGTCCTTTTCCTGCTTCAGTCCTATTTTTGGGTCCCCACCTATGAGGAGCAGACCAAAGGGAACCCCAACCGCTTAAAAGAGTACATCAATGCATCCATTGGGGATGCGACCCTCTTGAACCCCATCCTGTCTGCCAACACCGCCAGCAGCCAAATCGAGGGACTGGTTTTCGAAGGTTTGATTGATTATGACGAGGAACTCAGGTTTCGCGGACGACTGGCCACCTCCTGGAAAATCTTTGAGGAAGCCTATTTCTATATCAACGAGAATGCCCAGATATCAGAGAGAGAGCTGCCGGATGCATCAGCAGTGGTCCAATTTCTTGAACAGGCGATAGAAAACAGCCAAACCTTTTCGCCAAGGGTCAAAGCGTCTCTGAAACGCATCCAATCGGTCATTCTGCTCCCCCCCAAGGAATGGGTGGTCACAAAGAACATGAAGAATGCCCAATCGAAGAAAGAGACGGGTTCGGTGAAAATCCGTGTCAAAGCTCCCTGCCGCATCAAGCTCGTCCTTTCGGAAGTTGACCAGGATCTCTTCACCCGCCTTTCCGAAGTCCTAGGGAGTGACTATTTTTCCACCTTTGATGGGGCCCAATATGTGAACGCTGAATCGCCGATTGCAGAAAAACAGCGAATGGCATGGGCCAAAGCGATCTTACCCGCAACAGAGCATAACCCCGTACTGGTTTTCAACCTTCGTCCCAATGTGAAGTTCCATGACGGGCACCTCTTCGATGCAAATGACGTGCGATTTACCTATGAAGCCATCATGGACCCCAAGAATCTTTCCCCCAGGATTTCCGACTATGAACCGGTCAAGTCCGTGGAAGTGTTGGACCCCCTGAAAGTCCGGATCGTTTATAAACGGCTCTATTCGCCCGCCATAAGCACCTGGGGCATGGGCGTACTGCCCCAGCACCTGCTCGATTGGGAGGCCCTTAAAAGGGAGGCGGAAACCTTTGGCCAAGACCCTGAAAACTACGCCATGCGGCAAAGCCGCTTTAACCGGCATCCGGTCGGTTGCGGGCCCTTTACCTTTCTGGAATGGAAGTCGGATCAGTTTATCAGTCTTAAGGCTTTTGAAGATTACTGGGAGGGTCCTCCCAACTATAAAAAATACGTCATGCGCATCATTCCCGACCTTTTGACCCAGGAGATGGAATTTTATGCGGGAACCCTGGATGCTTACAATGTGCAGCCGCACCAGGTGAAACGATTAAAGGAAGATCCCCGGTTCCAAAGCTTTTCAGGAACATCATTCGGGTATTCCTATATCGGTTACAACATGGAAAGACCCCCTTTCGATGATGTGAGGGTGCGAAGGGCGCTTGGCATGGCCATTGACGTCAATAAAATCATCGATTATGTGTTGTACGGCCAGGGTGAAATCATCACCGGCCCCTTTGTAAAACAGACCGATTACTATGACCATAAAATTCCACCATTGCCCTATGATCCCGAAGGGGCGTTAAGACTGCTTCAGGAAGCGGGATTTAAAATGAACAAGGCCGGCTGGCTGGAAAAGGACGGAAAACCGTTTCAGTTCACCCTGATCAGTAACAGCGGCAATGACATTCGAAAGGCCATCTTGGCCATCGCCCAGGACGCATGGCGGCAGATCGGCATTGATGTGCGGACGGATCTATTGGAATGGTCCGTGTTCATAAAGGAACGGGTGGACAAACATGACTTTGATGCCGTCGTACTTGGCTGGCAAATGGGAATCAATCCGGATCTTTATCAGATCTGGCATTCCAGCCAGACCCATCCATACCAATTGAATTTTGTAAGCTTCAAAAACAAGAAGGCCGACGAGCTGATCATCAAAATCCGAAGGGAATACAACCATGAAAAGCAGGTTGAATACTGCCATGAATTCCACAAGATCATCGCGGAGGAGCAGCCCTATACGTTCCTTTACGTGGGGAAATGGACGGCCGTGCTGGACAAGCGTGTGGTGATTAAGGATTTTGATGAAGACGGCAACATGCTTTATAAAAAGATCAAACCGACCAAAACGGGTACTTATAAATTCCATTTCAACAAATGGGTCAAGATTCCCAATATGCCCGAAATGTCGGCCGAAAATTGGTAATAAAGCGGTTCACTGTTAAGTTTGGTTTGCATTAGGCGGGTCTTATGTTTTCGTTTATCGGAAGAAGCATCGTTCAAAAAACCAT
Organism: Thermodesulfobacteriota bacterium; assembly: GCA_028278625.1. The sequence goes on along the minus strand of JANQDY010000149.1, from coordinate 13,687 downwards.
CACGCTCTTCTTTGTTTCCGTGATTTCCTTTTTGATCATCCACCTGGCGCCGGGTGAACCGAGCCAGATTGACCCCATGAATCCCAAATTCACGCCGGAGATGGTGGAACGGTTTAAGAAACAATTTCACCTGGATGAGCCCTTGTATATCCAGTACGTCTACTTCTACCGGGATCTCTTCACGGGAAAAATCGTCTCCTGGAAGGACAATCAATCGGTTCTCAAAAAAATCTGGGAACGGTTCCTGAACAGCCTTCCGCTCTTCATCGTGGGGACGCTTTTAACCTGGACCCTTTCCTTTCCGGTGGGTATCCGGTCCGCCATCCACAGGGGCGGCATCTATGACCGGAGTGCCACATTCCTGTCCTATTTTTTGATTTCCATACCGGGGTTCTTTTTCGCCTATATCCTCATCATTTTAGTGGTGACGGTCTTCCATGTGCCGGTCATCGGCATGGAAACCTACGGCATGGGAGATGCACCATGGCCCAATCTCTTCATGGATCGCATCTGGCATCTCCTTTTGCCGTCCCTCTTGGGCGCCACGGGCGGCATCGCCGTCCTTTCCCGGTATGTCAGGAGCCAGATGCTCGAAGTGGAAGGGCAGGACTATGTGCGGACAGCCCGTGCCAAAGGGCTGCCATCGGATCAGGTGCACTACAAGCACGCCCTACGGAATGCCCTGCTCCCCTTTGTTACCATGTTCGGACTGATTCTGCCGGGACTCATCGGCGGCTCCGTCATTATTGAAAGCATCTTCTCCTGGCCGGGTATGGGAAGAATGGCCTATGAAGCGATTCTTGCCAGGGACTACCCGATCATTTTGACCGTTAATTTTCTTTCCGCCGTGCTGGTGCTGGCGGGAACCTTTATTTCAGACCTCCTCTACCTGGCGGTGGACCCGAGGATCAGACTCTAGATCATGATGGAAGAGACCCGCATCGATACACCGGAAGCCCTGGACGGCCCGAGAGCGCCGAAGCAATCCTGGTTTCAAGAACGTTTCGATCTGTTCAACCAGAATCGTCTTGCCGTGGTGGGGCTCATTATTTTTCTGGGTTTCTTTGCCACCGCCGTCATGGGGGTTCTGTTGACCTCCGGCCAGGACCCGGTGTTCAATCCATCCCTTGTCCGGCTTCAGGAAAAACTGCTGCCGCCTTTCAGCAGGCCCAACCTGGAGACACTCAAAGCCCATGAAACTCCCACCTTGGGCCTTTATCTCTTGGGAACGGACGACCTGGGGCGGGATGTATTTGCAAGAATGCTTCAGGGGGCATGGGTATCGCTAACGGTGGGGTTTGTGGCGGTGGGTATCGCCGTCATCGTGGGCGTCTTCCTGGGGGGACTGGCAGGATTTTACGGACAGAACGGCATCGGTTATGATCAGATCCTGGGGGTTGTGCTTCTCATGACCGGTAGTATCTTCTTCTTCCTTCAATGGATCGCATCCGGCTGCGGCCTCCTGGCCGTGGGCATTTTCATCCTCCTGCTCTCCTTTAAGGCAAGAAAAGAAAAAGAGAACCGTTTCATGCCCTTGTGGCTTCGGAAAAGCGCCTTTTCCTTTGATACCCTCATCATGCGCATGGTGGATATCATGCTCTGTTTTCCCAGTTTCTTCCTGATCTTAACGGTTGTGGCGCTCCTGCCGGCCAGCATCTACAATATCATGATCGTTATCGGACTCACCAGTTGGATGGGAACCACACGGTTTGTGCGGGCCGAATTCCTTTCCTTGCGAGAGCAGGATTTCGTAAGTGCCGCCAAAGCCCTGGGGGTGGGCAATTTCCGGATTATTTTCAGGCATATGATGCCCAACGCCATCGCCCCGGTGCTGGTCTCGGCCACCATCGGTATCGCCACCGCCATTCTGACCGAGGCCGGCCTCAGTTTCCTTGGCTTTGGCGTTCCCCCGCCGTACGCAACCTGGGGGAACATCCTTTCCGATGGCAAACGCTTCATCTTTGACGCGCCTTGGCTGACATTTGTGCCGGGCATTGCAATTCTGATTGTGGTGCTCTGTTTCAATCTCTTCGGTGAAGGGCTGAAGGACGCTCTCAACCCAAAGCTGAGGCAAGATTAGAGGTCTGCTCGAACTTGGAAACCGAACCCGTACATTCCCACAAACCGCTCCTCAGTACAGAGGACCTCAGGGTCTACTTCTACGGCCACAACAAGATTTCCCGGGCCGTTGACGGCGTCAGCTACAACATTTGCGCGGGCGAGACCGTCTGTCTGGTTGGGGAATCGGGATGCGGCAAGACCGTCTCCGCCCTGGCCGCTTTGGGGCTCATCCCCAACCCTCCCGGAGAAATCGAAGGCGGGCGCATCCTCTTTAAAGGGGAAGACCTTCTTGAACTTGACGATAGTGCCATGCAGAAGATCAGAGGAAACCAGATATCCATGGTCTTTCAGGAACCTCTGACGTCCCTGAACCCTGTTTTTACCATCGGAAACCAGATCGGAGAGGCCATTCGAACCCATGAAACCATCGAGCAGGATGCCCTGGACAAGCGATGCATTCAATTGCTCAAAGACATGGGAATCCCCTCTCCCGAGGAACGGCTTAAGGATTATCCGCACCAGTTGAGTGGCGGACAACGGCAACGGGTGATGATCGCCATGGCCCTTGCCTGCAACCCGGATTTGATGATCGCCGATGAGCCGACCACTGCCCTGGATGTCACTGTACAGGCGCAGATCCTGAAATTGCTCAGGTCCGTGCAGGAAACGGCTTCCATGTCCATTCTCTATATCACCCACGATCTGGGCGTTGTTTCAGGCATTGCGGACCGCGTTTACGTCATGTATGCGGGACTTATTGTTGAAGAAGGAAACACCCGGCAAGTTTTTGAAAACCCTGCTCATCCTTACACCCGGGGGCTTTTGGCGTCGCTTCCCGACCGGAAAAAGCGGGGCCACCGCCTTCACAATATCCCCGGCACGGTCCCCAATCCCGCATTCAAGCCGGAAGGATGCCCGTTTCATCCCAGATGCGCCCATGCTCTTGCGGACTGTAAAACCGGATTGCCCGAGATCATACACCTTGAGGAGGGACATCGGAGCCGCTGCCCGGTTCTGGCTCGAAAACCATAGATGATGATAACGCAAAAAAAGCATAATGGTCCTGCTACCACCCTGAAAGTTGAGGGGCTCAAGAAATATTTCCCTGTTCGCAGGGGATTCCTTCAACGGGTCGCTGCGCTGGTAAAAGCCGTGGACGGTGTTGACTTTGAAATAGAAAAGGGCAAAAGCCTTGGCCTGGTGGGGGAGAGCGGATGCGGTAAATCGACGGTGGGGCGCCTGATCCTGAGGCTGTTGGACCCGGATTCGGGGAAGATACGCTATAAAGGTCGAGACATCAGCGGTCTTTCACTCAAGGAGATGCAGCCCTTGAGAAAAGAGATTCAGATTGTCTTTCAGGACCCCTACGGTTCCCTCAACCCTCGCATGACCATCGGCCAGAGCATTGATGAAGGTCTTCGCTGTATCGGCCTGCCCAAAAACCAGCGCAAGCCCCGCAGGGACGAACTCATGGAAATGGTGGGCATCTGGCCCGGGAGTGCCGATCGATACCCCCATGAATTCAGCGGGGGCCAGCGCCAACGGGTTGGCATCGCCCGCTCTCTGAGCGTCAACCCTTCACTTATCATCTGCGATGAACCGATTTCCGCCCTTGATGTGTCCATACAGGCCCAGATCATCAACCTTCTAAAGGACCTGCAGGCCCGACTGGAACTGAGCTATCTTTTCATATCCCACGACCTCAATGTTGTCAGTTACCTGAGCGACCGGGTGGCCGTCATGTACCTGGGGCACATCATGGAATACGCCAACACCGAGGAACTCTTCGAAAGGCCCTTACATCCCTATACCCTGGCACTCCTTTCCGCTGTTCCGAAAATTGTTCCAGCAAGTTCACTCGAGTCTATAACGCCCCTCAAGGGGGATGTTCCCAGCCCGCTGGATCCGCCACCGGGGTGCAAATTTCAGGGGAGATGCCCCATCGTGGAAGAAAGATGCAAAAAAGCGGATATTCCGTTCTCCCGTTTTGCCGGTGATCACTGGGTCAGATGCTGGAAGGTGAGTCCATAGGATCCCCTTTGTCCTGTCTCTTCCTCATTGGCGCCAGGCATTTTTGGCTTGACATTTCAAGAAAGATTGATAAACTCCGAATCTTTGCTGGGGGATCGTATAGGGGTAATACGACGGGTTCTGGCCCCGTTAACCGAGGTTCGAATCCTCGTCCCCCAGCCATTCCTACCTAATCATTTCAATTACTTATCTTTCTTAACAGCCTTCAAATGCTTTAAGCAACGCCCAATGCCATGGCTATGGGCGACTGCCTGTAAGGATTCTACGCCCGTGGCGCCCCATGGGACCGGCGGGCGGACTGGTCATTTCAGGCCTGCTTTGCGGAGGGCGCCCTTTTCCGACAAAATGCCGGGGTTCAAATGTTTCGCAAACCCTAAAAGCCCATTGACACCAGATACCACATTGTGGTATCTGGTGTCAATGGGCCCTGTAGAAACCCTTTTTCAGCCGGTGATGGCTGACCCTGTCGCCCGAAAAACCTTCATGTTTCGTACGGCCTGTCATAACGACTCAACAGATGAGAATCGAGGTTGAAGGATGCCAAAGGAACTCTCAGATGCCGAACTGGAGATCTATTCCAGGCAGATTGCTCTCCAGGACATCGATTACGAGGGCCAGGTCAAACTCCGGAATGGGAAAGCATGTGTCATCGGAATGGGTGGCCTCGGCTCGCTCATTTCTTTGAAGCTGGTTGCCATGGGGATCGGATGCCTCCGGATGGTTGACCGTGACATTGTTTCACGATCTGACCTGCACAGACAATATCTGTATGATGTGGACGCGGTGGGCCTGCCGAAAGTGGAAATGGCCATGCGGAAATTAAGCAGGTTGAATCCCGACGTGGCGTTGGAACCGATCCCGGAGTCGCTGAATACAACCAACGCGGACCAGTTGATCGCCGGTGCAGACGTGGTCCTCGACGGTCTTGACAGACCTGAACCCCGCTATCTGCTTAACAGAACATGCAACAAACGAAAAGTCCCCTATGTCTTCGGAGGGGCCATAGAGGCGTTTGGAAACCTGACGACCATTATTCCGGGTCAAACGATCTGCATTGAATGTTTTATGCCGGGGCTCAAGGAGAAAGACCTTCCAAAATGCGGCGTGGTTGGTGTCCATCCCTCTGCCTTGGGAATCGTGACGTCCCTTCAGGTTTTTGAGGCGGTTCAGTTGATCATCGGCCGAAAACCGAAACTGCTGAACAGATTATTCCATATTGACCTTCGCCGCATGGACTTTCACAGCATCCGCATCGAAAAATTGGAAAGCTGCCCCGTATGCGGATCTTTGCCGGAAGGACTCCCGGAACCGCTGCGCGATAGCTTCATAGAGGAGACATGTGCCAGGGACGGGAGAAGGAATTTTGTGATCACACCCAAAAAACGGATTGTCATTGATCTGGATAAATTGCCTCCCATACTAACCGAAAAAGGGTATCGCATTAGAAAGGCCGGTGATCTGGGAATTACATTCGAACAATCGGAGGCTGTCTCAACCAGTATTCTGAAAAGCGGCACCATGATTACACAAACCACTCTCCAGGGTGCCGGTCCAGCCATGGATGTGCTTGCCGCCTATGAGTCCATCCTCATTGACGGATTGGGCTTCACAAAGGACATTCTACCCGAGGACTGAGGTTTTGGAAAAACAACCGCTTGTCTTTTCTTGGTCTTTTTTCTCATTCCCCATGCAGACCAACTCGGGGACCTTGAGCAATACCCTCGTTATCCGGAGGCTCGTCCTCCATACATGAGTCCCCCCTCGCTCACTCCTGCAGCCAGGAACGAACCATCTCGCAGGACTTGCAGATTCTGATCTTCTCTCGCCAATCCTTTTGGACCGTCCCTTCACAAATGGTCCCGTTGATGAACCAGCAGATGTCCCCTACCTGAAACTCCCAGGCAGGACACCGGGTCTTCCGTTCAAAGGGGCATTTCTTCCTGATCCAGCAGGGATCTTTTCCGGCGGAAGTGTCCCGGACCCTTGAAAGCAGGAAATAGGCTTGCCGCTCCGCATGGACCGGAATGGTTCGCCACCCCTGTTCGTAGCTGTGAACGGTCTTGACGGAAGTTCCAAGCAGTTGGGCCATCTGCTTTTGCGTTTTGTTGAGACGTCTGCGGATATTTTTGAATTCCTCGTTGTTCAATGTCCTCTCCCACAAAAACCGCCGGGAAAACAGCTGTCCCACGATGCGTCCAGCGGAAAAGACCCGGGTGCTTTCAGTCCAGGTGGACCGCCATGGCCCTGTAAGGGCAAGCGTCTACACAAGAGAGACAGACCACACACTTGTCCGGCTCGTAGGAAACCTCCCAGCTTTCCCGGTCCACGCGAAGGGACCCGGTAGGGCAGATGGGAACGCAGGCCGTACAACCGACGCAGCTGTCCTTATTGTGCTCCATTTCTTCCGCCAGGGGTTCCACCTTCACCCCGGCGGTTTCAAGATAGTCAAAGCCTCGGGTAAGGTCCCGCTCCACGCCGCTCAAGTCCACCACCATCCGGCCCTCTTTGCCGGGGTCGATGGTGGCGCGAAGGATATTCACCATGAGTCCGCAATCCCGAATCAGATGGTAGGTGATCGGCTCCTCCACCTCGGCCGGCGGAAATGAGAGGACGACTCTTGTCTTTTTCCCTGTCTCGTTCATGACGCGCCCTCCTTTTCAGCAGCGGGTCCCGGCAAGGGGGATACGGCCCGGCTCAGAAAGAACCTCTTTTTTTGAATGTCCTGTTTCAGGAGGCCCGCCACCTCCCGTGCCTTTGTGTAGCTGGAGAAACAGCCGGTGGGCACATTCTTGCCGTTCATCTGTATGGACCCGCTCTTGAGTTCGGCGTAGGTGACCTCCCCCAGTTTGGCCTCCCCTTCGCCTTTGGGATAGTAGGCGCTGTAGTCCACCACCGGGGCTTTCAGGTTCTCGTCGGTGACCGACACGAATGCCATCATCTCTTCGTCCAGGATGGGAATCGGGACCCCTACGGCCACACTCAGGCTCACCCCATACCCGGTGAAGGAGACCGCACGAAGCCATTGGGGCGCCATCTCCTTCATATCCCCAACCAGGGCCAGGGTTCCCGCACCCGATCTGGGCGTGTGGTTCTCCAGGCGGGGTACGTTTGGGTTGTGCTGGGTTCCGTTCCAGGCAACATATCCCTGGGCACCGCCCAAAAGGACCCGGGTGCCAATCCCGATGGTCCGATAGAGGGGATCATTTAAGAGGGGGGAAAGCTGACCGGCGCTGCAGTAGTTGGCGTTTCCCAAGCGGGGCTTCAGCTTGCCCATATAGGTATAGATGGTCTTGTCAGAAAGGTTTACGGCCACATTGTAGTTTTGATAGCAGTTTCGCGGGTTAAAGAGGACCGCCTCATTCATGTCCTCGAGACCGACCGGTTTCTCCTCTCTCATTTTGGGATAGCAGTCCGTGCCGTAGGCGCCGCCCCTGACCATGATCTCTTTTCCCGAAACCAGGTCTTCGATCACATGGGCGCCCCCGTAACGGAACCTTCCGGGGCGCCCGTTGTTGTTGCGAGGATCTCTATCGGGCAGTGCCGTGGCTCCCACATAGATATCCGCGGCGGCCAGCCCCGCATAGGCCGTGACTCCGTTTAAGGTGACCCAGCCACCACCGAGCTTCATTTTCTCCCTGCCCTGTTTGATGTTCAAAAACGCGCCGGATGAACACATGGGACTGAACGTCCCGGTGGTGACCACATCCACCTCCCTGGCCGCCTTTTTGATTCCTTTCCTGGCAACTACGTCCAGGACTTCCTCCGCGGTAAAGACCACCACGGATCCCGAACGAATTTTGTCGTTTATTTCTTCAATGGTTCTGGTCTTAAGAGTGCCTCCTGTTGCGATTTGGGAAAAAAAGTTCTTCTACGGAAAATCCATGCGCAAAGCCCTCAAGGGGCCCGGGCATTATCCATAGGCAAACGACTCCCGCGCCTGAAACAGGAAAAACCCTTCTCTTGTCATAAAAAAGTGCCATAAATACCACTTCTGCCACCCGTTCAAATTGGGCCGGGACGCCAAAGAAAACGGGCGCCGGTGAATTTCCAAACTGGGATACCACAATGTGGTACTTTTTGTAAAGAAAAAATCGCCTGTTAATTTGGCTCCCCTGGTTTTTGCCCTCACCTGTTTCGCCGGAAAACCTGCAATCATATCCGGACAGGTTTGTCGGGTCCTGGTTGTGGCAAGATTTCCGTCAGCCAGAAGGAACAAGCATGCAATATTTTTTGCTTGGCATTGATGGGGAAAAATGGTATATATATTTTTTGTGTGGCTCCCAGCCACCAACGGTCCCATCGTCTAGCGGTTCAGGATACCGGCCTCTCACGCCGGAGACACGGGTTCGATTCCCGTTGGGACTACCAGACAACCCCTAACTACCTGATTTTTCAGCATTTCGTCAATCAGCCTTTTACCTCCTTTCCCCCTTTTTTACTTCATTTTGGGCAACCGTTGCCCAGCCTCGATTCCAATGCCGATCCGTCATCTCTCGTCAGATTCGGAATGAATCTGTTGTACCGTTTCCAGGTGGTATCTTCACTGGCGTGACCCAGTGTTTTCGACACCCAGCTTATGTTTTCTCCGGCCGCCAGCGCCAGAGTCGCGAACGTATGGCGCATCTGTTTCGGCGGGCGATATGGAAGCCCGGACAAACGAAGCAGGTACCGAAATTTCTTTCTCATAAAGGCATCCGAAAAAGGGCGCCCGGCCCTGGTCAGGAAAACATAACCGCCGGCGAGGCCCGTCTTTGACTCTTGCCGTTTAAAGGCTCCAATGGTTTCGGAACTCAAATCGATATCCCTTGAAGACCTGGGTGTTTTCGGGGGGCCGTCATGTCGTGAAGAGAGGCGGGTCTTTCGGATCAGAAGTTTTGAATTGAAATAGTCGACGTGCTCCCACCTCAAGGCATATATCTCTCCCGGCCGGACTCCCGTTCTGGACCAAATATAGAACAAATTATAATATTCCGGCGCTTTCGTTCTGAGCGTTTCAAGGAAGTGGTTCAATTCCTCGAAGGTGAACGGGTTGATATCGACCGGTTCCTCGGTGAGGCGTCGAATATTCTTGCACGCGTATCCGGATATGATTCCTGAATCGTAGGCCCGCAGCAAATACATGCAGAGCGGTTTGATGATTTTGTCGTTGATGGTGGAAGCCTTCAGGCCCTTTCTCAGCAGCCGCTTTCTGAATATCAGGATTTGGTGATCCGTGATGCTGTCGATGGGCGTATAACCGAAATGCGGTTGGATGTGCACTCTGTATGATGAGTTCCAACCCTTTTCAGTGTTCCACCGCAAGGTTTTTTCACCGATCCAAATATCCCACCAATCATTCAATATGGGCACGGCCGGTTTCTTGAAAAGCTTCGCCTTGGCGCCGTTTGGAAAGAAATGAAGATAATCGAATTTGCCCAGCTTCAGTTCATACTGAATCGCTTTGTCCTTCGCCTTTGCAATTTTACGATTCTTCCTATTGTCTTTCAGCCCGGTGCTTTCCCGGCACCGAATGGTCTCGCCCTTCGGCCCGACAAATGAAAAATCGATGATAAGGCGTCCGTGGCGGTTAGTTCTGACAGGCACTGCCATCCTCCTGTTTCATGAATTCGATAAAGGCTTCTCGAATTATGACCGGCTTCCTTCCGACCTTCAGGTAGTGGATCCCTCTGTGCAGCCGGCCCTGATGAATCCATTTATAGAATGTTTTCGCCGCCAACCCAAAGTGCTCACTAGCCCCAGCTATGCTGAGACTGTACGGTGATTGATCCGGTAATTTTGATTTTTCCATTTTTCCATTCCATTTCAAATCTCAAAAATGCGCGAGTATCGAGCCTCTCAGCGCCGTATAAAAGCAAGTCCTAGGAAGGACCCGCGGCTTTATGGGAGGCAGGGCGCGTTTTGGATGTTGGCCGGAAAGAAGGTTAATGGGGCGCGGGGGAAGAAAAAAAGCGGCCGAAAGAACAAGCGCCCAACGACTTCCCAATTCCATTGTCATTCCACATTGCAGATCCGTTCCCTGATCACCTTCTCCACCTTGGCCATATCAAAACCCAGAAGCTTCCATATCCAATCCGCATCTCCCGATTGCAGCCATTTTCTGGCGGACCTAACGACATGGGGTCTCGGGTTGTTGACGCCCATGGCATCCTTCACGGCCTTTAGCAGTACCGCCGCCCATAAGCGAAATTCGGGACGAATTTCATTCCTGATGTCTGAAAGCGCGCAATGGGGCATTGGAGGCCTCCTTTCTTTGGTTCAAAGCAGTTGCTCCAGATAGGCTTTCAATTGCGCCGCAACGGCCATCATCTCCAGGAGTTCCTTGTGGCATTTGCGGGCCTCCCCTTTGTCGATCTTGCCGTCTTTCATGGCTTCCGCGATCTCCTGCATATGTTCACCGAATTCCTTTGACAGGCGGCCTACCAATGCCATCAGGCCCGGCATGTCATCGGGTGAGGCGGTGGGAAGGGGAAATGCCACGCGGCCGAGAAGCCTTTCCAGTCGGTCAAGGGCACGGTAGTCTTTGGTGGTTTTGAGTATTTGGTAAGCGGTCAATAGGCCCAGCTTATAGCCGTCCTGCTGGGTCAGTTCGTTCCGAAGGGTGCTTTCGGCTTTGCCGATTTCAGGGGCCAAAGCCTTTACCGGATAGTTTTTTGCCGCAATGTCCAGGAGGTCGATTACGCGTTGCATAGTAGGATTACCTCGCTTTTCTTATGCCCGTTCCTTTCGAGGGCTTGTTAAGATTACGGTAACTTCGAAGATACTTTGCATCATGCCGTTATGACTTGTGGACGGCCGTGCTCCATGCGGTAAATGCACATCTGTGCGGCTTTCAAGTCTTTACAGTCTGAGAATCAATGCCTCCTTTAAGTGAATGACGGCCTGCCTAAACCTTGTTCATCATCCGACGGCACGGTCGTTGGTTTCAGCCATTAGACGGCCCCTCCATCCGGGAACAGTTCCTTAACGGGGATGCCCAGAGCATCTGAAAGGATCGCCTGGCCGTCAGGGTTGTGGCGTTTGCCATATGCGGCCGCATAAATGGTCGGAGCGGTCACCTTGGCACCCCGGGCCAGGCGCTTGACACGGATGTTATTGCCGGCAATCAGCATGCGCCGGGCCTGGGGAGGCGTGAAACCGATATCGCAAAGCGCACTGAAGGCCTTGTGATTTCGAGTTTTTGGCCCTTGTAAAATTCTTGACAATTTGTTACGGAAAAACTTCATAGCGTTGCCCATGCTTGTTTATTGTATAGTTTTTTGACTTTATGACGGGGATATTACGGTAATATGGAATCCGATGTCAACAAAAAAAGAGACATCAAGAGTGAAAATGTGGAAAAATCACTGCAAAATCTCGCTGAAATGCAGGGCATAGCCATTAAGAGGGGCTGGAAAACGCGATTATCGAGTTTCTTTGGAATTCCATTGTCAACGTTGTCAAAATGGATTACCAGCGGTAATATTCCCGATAATTGGAGGGGCTTCGCCGTCAAAGAAGGATATAGCGTTTCTAAATGGCTACATGAAGAAATAAATCATCGGGTTGCAGAACAGGAAGACTCTACAGGCCACAAAAACGAAACGTCGGATTTAGAATCAAATGGCAGTGTCGGCCGCTCGCTGGCGGTTTCGGTTCCCCTGGACCTTGAAAAGATATTTGATGAATACCCCGAATTGAAATATGCCCTGATGTTTGCCCAGGATGGCAAGCGTCGGGAATTGGAACAGATGATCCTGAATTGGGCGGGGGATATCAAGAAAAGGAAAACACCGTCGGAGGGGGAACGTCGGGCGGCCGAGTGAATGGACAGCCGGACGGCCGCGGCCACCCGAATGGAAACCGCTCGGCCGGCCATATGTCATTTGAGGTAGATAGGCCGAAAGGCAAAGGCTGGAATCAGATTGTTTTCGCTGAAGACGGGCGGTTTGTCATGTTATCGGCACCCGACCGTGCCGACGGGATTTCGGCCACGGGTTGGCCCGTTGAAGTGATGCGCACCGACCACACAAAAGCCATCGCGGATCATGACGCTTACAGAAGATTCATCAAGGATATGCTTCAAAGAAAAGGGATGGTTAAGGAAACAATGCGATTGCGTGCGCCGGACGGAAAAACAAAGCCTTTTGACTTCCGGGGGATTCTAAGAGGCGGCTTTTTTGTCATATCTTACCGTGAATTGAAAAAGACTATTTCTAAAAGCTGTAAACCCGCAAACTGCCGAGCGTAGATCTTTGGAGCAATTTAAGCGTACTACTTATATTAGACGGCTTGTGGACTTGGATAAAGTCCAGCTTGAGAGGCTGGCCAATGAGCGCAGCGTAATGAGCATTCTACCCAAAGCTGATGTTAGATTTCTCCTCAATTGGAAAGGAAATAGTTTTGTCCTTTATAACAGGACCGTAATTATATCCCAATATTTTGATTATATTTCTGCTATGCTGTCCCCTAATTAGCTGTATATCGTCTGCTGAATATTTTGAAACACCTGCTGCAATTTTATCTTCATTATCATTAAATATTGAGACGAGTTCATCTTTCTCGAAGTCTCCTACTGTATATTTGATGCCTACAGGTAACAGACTATAACTCTTGTGCTTAATAGCACTGGCAGCACCGTCATCTATTACCACACCTTGGTTGTTTGGAGATTTATTAAATAAAGCATTTTTTCTCTCCTTCTTGGACATTCTATAAAAACTACGTTTTCCGACTGAATCTAATAAAAAGTTCCTTAGGGATCCGCTTGCTATTTTCAAAAATCTATGTTGGTCTGTAATCGCAAAAGACTCGAACCTCATTTTAATTTCTTCTATAGTAAAACTTTCGATAAATTTTTTTACATAATAACTATTAATTAAAATAGCCCATTCAAGGGGTGTTATTATTTTTGAATATACAGTCTCATTCTTCAGCTTATCAAAAAGCAAAGGCCAATTGATCTTTTTCGAGAGACTGATTTTCTTAGTAGTTCGCAATTTTTCTTGATCAAGTTTGGCTTTATAGTTATAAGCATATCTTAACGCATATCCAATTGAAACGATATCAGCTTCTTTATTGATCTTCAATGTTAATTCCAAAGGATCACTAAGCTTATATAAACATTCTATTATTCTAGGATCTCTTACTTCATTAAATAAAGCGATAAACTTCAGTCCAATCTGTGATTCTTCCGTAAGATTGACTTCTCTAAATTTGTAAGATATGCTATCAATAAGAGTTAATGATAAAGATGGATATTTGCGAAAATTGTTTAGGATGGAATTAACACAAGCTCTTAAATTATCTTCAGAAACTGATTTGATAGTATTTGCAATTACATCTGAAGCAATATGATCTTTAGTGGCTATATTGGCAAATGCTTCTTCATAAAATGGATGGATAAACCGCAAAGCTAAACCTTTGTAACCGTATTGCTCAATTCGATAACCTAGTTGTGCTCTCATTTCCTCTAAGAATCTTGATTGTGACCCAATGGACAAGGAAGAATCAATTTTTCTTGCGTATTCCGGGCCATTCCGTCCAGGCATTCCGATTTAAATCGTCCACCCATTCCGATTGATTCCGTCCACTGATTCCGATTTAAACCGTCCACCGA
>JANQDY010000148.1 GCA_028278625.1 Thermodesulfobacteriota bacterium | reverse complement strand
CCACCAGTATCATGTGGCTCCACATGAACAGAATGAGTCCCGCGCCCGTCAGCATCTGGAGCCAATCCAGATAGGCGGCGGTTTTTCCGGGACCGCTGACATACATCGTTGCATCTATCGCCATTCATTCCTCCAAGATGTCTCTTAATCCTCGAAATATTGAATCACCGATCACAGGTGCATCACATGGTCCTGCACACCTGTTCAATGGCCGCGGCCATGGCTTCATCCTCTTTTCGGATATCTTCCAGGGTCTTGGGCTCAACACTGGAGGGTTTTTCCTCCAGACCGTATTTCCACTTCAGAAACTTCTCACCGGTGGTGGGATAAAGGGCGTAGATCAAGAGATCAAAGTCGTCTTTTGCCAAATCCCCCACCTTCTCCCTGGCCGCATCAAGCTCCGGCTGCAGATGGTCGGCTGCCCGGCCGGTGACCGGTGTCTGACCTCGTTTATACCCTTTGAGCACCTTTTGCCGAACGTCCGGGTCCACCGGTGTGGGCGTTTTCCCGTAGAGACCGTATACCAGATCCTTCACCTCGTTGGTGACCATCTTGTATTTGCCGAAAAGCACGTTTAAAACCGCTTGAACACCCACGATCTGGCTGGTGGGCGTCACCAGGGGCGGCGTTCCCAGCTCTTTGCGGGTAACCGCCACCTCCCGAAATACTTCCGGCAGCCGGTCCAGGGCCTTGGCCTCTTTCAACTGATTCACCAGATTGCTCAGCATCCCCCCCGGCACCTGATGCGCCAAAACCCCCGTATCAATGACGGACATCTTATGCTTTGCCAGATAATCGCGGTACTTGGGTGCCACCGTCTCCATGTAATCGCCCAGTTCCAACAGAAGACCGAGATCAAATCCCGGGTCCCGGTCGGTTCCGTAAAGGGTGGCCACGATGGGTTCCACCGCCGGCTGCGACGTTCGCAATGCAAAGGGGGCAAGACACGTGTCGATAATATCCACCCCGGCCTTGATGGCTTCAAGATAGATCATGGAGGCCATGCCGCTGGTGTAGTGGGTATGGAGATGGATGGGAATGGTGATGATCTTCTTCAGTTCGGTGATAAGCCTTGCGATGTCGAAGGGGGCCATGATACCCGCCATGTCTTTCAAACATAGGGAGTCGGCACCCATACCCTGGATCTCTTTTGCCTTGTTCATATAATAATCCAGGTTGAAGACCTCACCGCCCATGCGCCGTTCCGTCAGGGAATAGCAGATGGTCCCCTGGAAATGCCGGCCATTTGCCTTGATACGTTCCACCACCGTTTCAAAGTTTCGAAAATCGTTGAGCGCGTCAAAGACCCTGAAGATATCCATTCCCGCTTCGCAGGTCTTTTCCACAAAGAGTCGTGCCACATCATCGGCATAATTACGATACCCTACCAGATTCTGGCCCCGCAGCAGCATGGTAAAGGGGGTTTTCTTGATGTACTTCTTGAGTGTTCGAATGCGATCAAACGGGTCTTCCGCCAGAAACCGGTGCATGGTATCGAAAGTGGCACCGCCCCACACCTCCATGGCCCAGAAACCGACGCTGTCCATCTTTTCGGCGATTGGGAGCATGTCTTCGGTGCGCATTCGCGTGGCCAGAAGCGATTGATGACCGTCTCTGAAGGTATTGTCCTGGATTTTTATGGGATTCCTTGTTCCCTTTTCTAAATACTGATTCATGGTAATGCTCCACTTGTTCTATTAATTCCCCATGTGGAAAATGCTCATTCCCGCATGTACTCAAATTTTTCCCAGAATTCCTTGTCCTTTTCCTGCCAGTCCGGCCCGAATTTGGTTCGGCAGTAGGTGTTGCCGATCCGTTCCAGCCATCGCCACCAGAGGCTTTTTCCCTTCTCCCGGGCTTCGAAAATATCCTCCAGAAAAGTGACGATATTGCTCATCTCATCTTTGGGGATGTAGCTTGCAGCCCCTTTCCTGAAAGACTTCACCACATTCCCGGGGCTGAGCGCATGGGCCGTGAGCATCACCGCGATGATCTCTCTTTCATTGGCGACCTCCAGCAGTTTATATCCGTCAACCCCCATGATATCCAGAATGGCCATATCGAAGTACCGGTCTTCCAGAAGACTTTTGGCGCTCTCAAAATCCGTGGCCGTCTCCACATGACAAAAGGGTTCAAGGATTTCTTCAAGGGTCTCCAACACGTCCGGCTCATCATCAACGATGAGGATCTTCTTGTCATGCAGCCGATTCTTTTCCATTGATCAAGCCCTCCTTAAGGCCTTTATCAGGCGGCAGCCTCAGATTTTTTGAAGAATTTCTTGTTCAGAAAGTGGATCCAGTGAAAACTCATGATATAACCGTACAAATAGGTACCGATGACGATCAGTACCATGGCTTTCACGATGGCCATGGTCCCTCCCTGAAGCGTATAGCCGGGCACATAACCGAAAAGAAAGGGCGACATATATAGAAATTTTGCGAACTTAAAGGCTGAAAATGCCGTCTTCCACATATTGGCCTTGGCGATGGTGGCGCCAGCAAAGGCCGCAATGCAGACGGGCGGCGTGATATTGGAGTCCTGAGAAAGCCAATAGACAATCATATGGGCCGCCACCTCATTCACCCCCAGATACGTGAGGGCGGGAACGGCCACCACGGCGGTGATCAGGTACGCGGCGGTCACCGGAACCCCCATACCCAGCACAAGGGACGCCAGGGCGATGAGCAGAATGGTGATGGCCAGCCTGCCGGCCGCCAGATTGATGACAATATCGGCAAAGGTGAGAATCAGCCCGGAAAAGGTCAATACCGCGATGATGATACCGATCACCCCCACGGTGGCGCCGATCTTGAGACTGTTTTGCGCGCCGGTTCGTGCCGCCACAAGGAACTTCAGTGGCGTGATACGGGTCTCCTTCTTGAACCAGCTGATCACCACGCAGGTAAAGAGTCCGATCACCGCGGCAAATCCGGCCGAATACCCCATGAGCATCAAGACGGTAATGATGACCAGGGGCAGGGTGAAGTACCATTCGTTTTTCAGAATCTCCATGGCGCCGTGTTCGCTTTTCTCACCCCGAATGTTGTGCATCTTGGCCTCATAGTGCACCATGACAAAGACGCTGAACACATACATCATGGCCGGAAAAATGGCGATGAGCATGATCTTTGAGTAGGGAATGCCGGTGAGCTCGCTCATGATGAAACCACCGGCCCCCATGATGGGCGGCATGAACATGCCCGCAATGGAGGCGGCCGGTTCAATACCGCCCGCCACATGGGGTCTGAAGCCCGCCTTCTTCATCATGGGAATGGTAAACGCCCCCGTTGAAACCGTATTTGCGATGGCGCTGCCGGAAATGGATCCGAAAAGGGCACTGGCCAGAACCGATACCTTGGCCGGACCGCCGATCCTGTGCCCCACCGCCGCAAGGGGAAAATCGATGAAAAACCGTTGTGCCCCTGATGCCTCCAGAAAAGCGCCGAATAGCACAAACAAGAGCACGTAGGTTGCCAGCACATTGGCCATAATGCCGAACACCCCGTCACTCTTGTAGAAACAGGTGGTGCAAAGCCCCACAAAGGTGTCGCCGGGATGGGCGAAAAGCTCCGGCACATAGGGTCCCCAGACCCCGTATGCCAAAAGGAGACACCCGATGATCACAAATGACAGCCCAACCACCCTTCGTGCCAGTTCGATGCCGACCAGAATGCCGATGACCGCCATGGTCTGATCCGTCACGGTTTCGGCCCCGGCCCGGTAGTTGATGGCCTCAAAATTGATGATCCAGTACCCGATGGTGATGACCGAAAGAACCATCAGCAGGTAGTCCACTCCCCGCATCACCGGGTGTTTTGACTTGTAGAGCATGAAAACCAAAACAAAGGTGATAAGGCAGTAGATGCCCCTGTGATACTGTGTAGCGGCAGGTTGCAGCACGGCGGAATAGCAGTAGAATAAGAGCAGTGCCATCGCCAGCACGTCAAACACGACTTTTTCAATCTTCGTCAATTTGTCAAACACGGCGTCACCTCGTGGGCATTTCTGGTGAACGGTTAAGGGGCGAAAAGTATTTCGCCCCCACTCTCCTGCCGTCTAATGTATCACGGAAGACGGTTTTTCGACTATTTAATAATCCCTTTTTCTTTCCAGAATTTCTCCGCGCCAGGATGGAGCGGGGTGACAATCCCTTCCACCCCTTTCTTGACGCTCATGGCTTTGGCGGATTTGTGAACACTTACCATGTACTCAAGACCTGCTTTGCTGAAAACGATCCCCAGCAGTTTGTACACGATGTCATCGGACACCTTGCTGTTGGCCACCCACAGGGTGGAATCCTGAAATGTCACCGTGGGCTTGGTAACACCCTTGTAGGTATTGGCGGGGATAACCACTTTTGAGAAATAGGGGTATTTCTTGAACATGCCGGCCTCTTCCGCGTCTTTGTACACATCGATCAAAGCGATGTCGGTCTGAAGGGCCGCCTCAATGACCGAAGCATTGGGATACCCCACAAAGACCCAAAAGGCGTCCAACTGCTTGTTCTTAAAGGCGCCGGCTGCCTGGCGGTACCCCAGGAAATTCCGTTTGATTTTATCCCAGATCCCCAATTCCGTAAAAAAGAGTTCCGCATTTGCAGCGGCACCGGATCCGGCATTTCCAACACCGACCCGTTTACCCACCAGCTGTTTGGCACTGGTAATACCGGAGTCAGCCCTCACCACCAGCTGAGCAGGCGCACCGTACAAGTATGACAGGGCCAGAACGTTATCATACTTTTTGGGATCCCCCTTCATGATGCCTTCCCGTGCCTGGAAAACATTCCCCGAATAGGCGACCGCAAAATTGCTTTTGCCCGAGTTGGTGACCCGGATGTTTTCAATGGAGCCACCGGATGAACTTGCCAGCACATTGATCTTGTGTTTTTTCGCCAGTGTGGAGATGGCGCTGGCATAATACTGAAAAGTTCCACCCGACGGCCCGCCGGACATTTTGTAAACCCTTGCTGAAGCAGTGACTGTTAATGTTAAAAGAAAAACCAAAGAAACTCCGATTAAACCAGCTGAACGTAACAATCCTTTCATAATACCCTCCATTAAAAATTTGATAATGGTTTACAAAATCTTCGGAACCTTTGGCGGTCCCGAAGGCTCTAATGGCTTTTATGGGGAACGACGCCAATCAGGCGGCGCCTCAAATGCCGCGGTGGCCAGATCCGCGGGCCATATCAGTTCAAACTGGCGCTGAATAATCTGGAGCACTTGTGTGGGCAGCCGGTTCTGGTGCTTGAATTTGCCGAAAGACTCAAACCGGACCGGACCGAAAGGCGTTGTCATATCCGTGTGCGTTAACGCCATTCGAATCGCTTCGGGCGTAAAGGATTTGGCTCTTCTTAAAGCATCGGCCGCCACCATGATGGCAGCATAGGCTTCGGCCGCGTGATAATCCGGTTTAGCGCCATACCGCTTGAGATACGCATCATAAAAAGCGCGGGTGCCCGGATACTTCATTTCGTGGAACCACAATGTGGCGGTCAAGAGGAGATTGGCGGCATCCCCCGCTTCCACGATAAATTTGGGATGTGTGAATCCGCCGGCGCCGCCGGCCAGCAGCGACTGAATTTTCAGTTTCCGGATTTCCTTTACGATTTTTACGGCATCTTGGAGATAGCTCGCCATATAGATGACATCGGGCGCTTCACCCTCGGTTTTTAGCGGTGCCAAAATGCGTGTGTAATATTCAGGTGATTTTCTTTCCCGGTGGTAGGGTATGATGCGGCGCACGTTAACATCGTGCTCTCTACAGAACCACATCATGCGGAGGGCCGCATCCGTTCCGTAGGGGCTGTTCTCATAGACAACGGCCATGGATTTCGGTTTGATCCGCTCTTCAAACAGTTTTTCGAGACCGCTGGTATACTGGCTGGCGGGAGGATTCAACCGGTAGATATTCTCCCATCCCCGCTGGGTAATCCGGTCATCCGCGGCGGTGCAGATGAGAAACGGCATGTCCAGCTTTTCTGCCATTCCGGCCATGTAGACGGTGTTTTTGCTGCTGTAGCCGCCCACCAGCATTTTGACACCCTTCTTCTCCACCATTTCTTTTATCAAGGCCTCACCGGCATGCCGGCTCCCCTGATCGTCGCCGTGTATCAGTTTCAATTCCCTTCCGTTGATGCCCCCCTGGCGATGGATCTCCAGAAGGGCCATCTCGTAGGCGTCCAGCATCATTGTTGCGAAAGGAAACCCCCCTGAATGGACAATACCGATTTTAACCGGTTCGGACCCTGCCATCACCGAACCCCTGAAAAGGCAGGCCGTCAAGATCAATGTGACCCATAGACAAGAAAAAAAGTAGCGTCTCGATGTCATGTTCCATCCCCCTACGGTTTCAGGTGAACGGTTCTTTTTGAAAGGTTGAAAAAGCCAAAAACACGGGAACTGTCTTTTACGAACGATGACTCTTTTTTTGAGTCGGAGTGCGTTGATGTAGATGCTAGAGAATAAAAAAGCGTTTGTAAATCGGGTGATTTCTGATTCTGCTGTAGGAAATTTTCTTACAAGACGGATGGGAATGGCAGCGCCCATTTGTGAAAACCGATGGCGCTATTTTTCTCTTTGCGTCTTCTCAGGCTTTATGCCTTAATAGAGATGGATAACGCTATATCCGCTCTATCTTGGAGAAACCCTAATGAAATGTTCTGCTTGTCAGTCCGATAATCGTGACGGTGTAAAGTTTTGTGAGGAATGCGGCACGGAAATCGCCATTGTCTGCCCCCGGTGCGATAGCCGGATCCCCGTGGGTAAGAAATACTGCGGCATGTGCGGGGAGAAGCTGGCACAGGGGGAGACGGTCAAAAAAGCGTCTGCTATTGATTATGACCGGCCCGACTCCTATACCCCGAAGTTCATGGCTCAGAAGATCCTGACCACCCGGAGCAGTCTTGTGGGTGAGCGCAAACTGGTTACCGTGTTCTTTGCGGATGTGGCAGGGTTTACCACTTTATCGGAAGAGCTGGATCCGGAAACGGTTCATCAAATCATGGACGGGTGTTTTAAGATCCTCATGGATGAGATCCACAAATACGAAGGGACCATCAACCAGTTCACGGGCGACGGGGTGATGGCCCTGTTCGGGGCCCCCTTGGCCCATGAAGACCATGCCCAAAGGGCTTGCCATGCGGCCCTGGGGGTTCAGAAATCCCTGGCCCAATACGGTCAAAAGGTCAAAGGGGAATTCGGCCCGGATTTCAAGATGCGTATCGGCCTAAACTCCGGCCCCGTGGTCGTTGGTGCCATCGGGGATGACCTCCGCATGGACTATACGGCAGTGGGGGATACCACGAATCTGGCCGCACGAATGGAGAGCATGGCCGGCCCTGGCGAAATCCTCGTTTCAGACAAAACCTACCGGCTTGTGGAGAAATATTTCCTGTTGGAAAGCTTTGGAGAAATGCCCATCAAGGGAAAGAAGGAACCCCAAGCAGTCCATAAGCTCATCAGCGCAAGTGACGTTCGCAGCCGGCTGGAAGCGTCGGAAGCCCGGGGGCTGATCCAATATGTGGGGCGTAAGGAAGAGACCAGTGAATTCCTCAAAGTGTATGAAAAAGTGCTGAAAGGGAGGGGACAAGTACTGGGGATCGTGGGGGAGGCCGGTATCGGAAAGTCCCGATTCGTTTTCGAGATGCACCGAAGGATGGACGACCACTGCCGATATGTGGAAAGCCGCTGCATTCAATACGGCAGCAATATCCCTTTCCTGCCGATCCTGGAAAGTTTCAAGTCCTATTTTGGGATCAGCGAGGGGGAAACCGAGGAAGAGATCGTCCGCAAGCTGGAAAGGCGGCTGGCTGATCTGGACAAGGAATTGCTCCCGTCTCTTCCGGCCTTCCGGGATTTTTTATCGCTGCCGGTGAGAGACAGAGAGTGGGAGTCCCTTGATCCAAAGGAAAAACGGGGAAAAACCTTTGAGGCCATCAGGGACCTGCTGATCCGCCTAAGCCAGGATGCGCCGCTAATATTGGTGGTTGACGATCTTCAGTGGATGGACAAGACATCGGAAGAGTTCATCAGTTATTTTATCGAATGGATTGCAAATGTACCGATTCTGCTGCTCTTGCTGTATCGGCAGGAATACAGCCATCCCTGGGGGAGCAAGTCCTTTTACAGGAAAATCGGAATCTATCAACTCTCGGAAGATGAAAGCCGACAATTCATCGGATACCTCATGAAGGATGGGGACATCGATCCCCAGGTGGAGGATCTGATCATGGGCCGGACATCGGGAAATCCCCTTTTTATGGAGGAGTTGACCCATACGCTCATGGAAAACGGATCGATCCTTAAAAGGAACAACAAATATCAATTGAGCAAAGGGATATCAGAGCTCCAGGTTCCTGATTCGATCCAGGGGATCATCGCGGGGCGCATGGACCGACTGGAAGACAACATCAAGAATACCATGCAGATGGCCTCGGTCATCGGTCGCAACTTCCTCTTCAAAATCCTGCAGGCAATCACCGGGTTGCGCGATGAAATCAAGGGGTATCTGCTCAGGCTTCAGAGCCTTGAATTCATCTATGAGAAACAAATCTTTCCGGAACTGGAATACATATTCAAGAACGTCGTGACCCAGGAGGTGGCCTACAACAGCCTCCTTCTCAATCGGCGGCGGGAGATACACGGCAGTATCGGCCGCGCCATTGAAGCGATGTATCCCAATCAAACGGAAGAGTTCTATGAAGTGATCGCCCATCACTATTCAAAAAGCGACCACCATGAGAGGGCCTATAAATATCTCAAATTGTCCGGGGACAAGGCCATTCGAAACAACTCGGCCTGGGAGGCCTTTCTGTTCTATAAAAAGGCATTGGGCATATTGAAGGAACACCTCCATAATCAGGAACAACAGCCAAGACAACTGGCGTTGCTCCATTCCATGATGAGCCCGATCATTCTCCTTGGTTTCCCGGAGGGGACTCTGGAAATCCTCGAAGAGGGAGTGGCAATCTCAAAAGAGCTGGAAGATCAAAAGAGTCTGATCCGGTTTTACAGCAACATGGGGTTCTTTCATTCGGTGAGAGGCCGGCATGAGGAGGGCCTTCGATATTCAGGCAAGGCATTTGAGGAAGCAACCGCCATCAATGACATCACGGCCATGGCCCAGACCGCGCCTGATCTTTGTCTATCCAATTTTGCGGCAGGACAATATGAAACCATCATCCATATCGCTTCCAGGATGATTCATGCGCTCAGAAAGGCGGGCAAGGAGCGTGACACTTTCGGCGGCCCGGCCGTGGTCTATCCGACCCTCATTTCCCTGTCCGGATACAGTCTGGCCCATTTGGGCCGGTTTGAGGAGGGAATGTCCCATTGTCTCTATGGGCTTGAAGAGGCGGAACAAACCGAAAGCCTCTTCACCAAATGCCTGGGCTACTATTATCCGGGGATGGCCCTTCTTCTTAAAGGCGACTGGAAGGCGGCAAAGGATTATCTCGTAAGCTGTATCGACGGATTCAAGCAGGTCAAGTTCATTCAGATCGAAGCCATTGCAAAGGGCGGATTAGGGGTGGCGGAGGCATATCTGGGCGACCCGAAATTGGGGAGAAATCTGGCGGAAGAAAGTCTGACACTGCTTCAGGAGGCAGGTATCGAGTGGCAAATATCAATGCTTAAATGCTTCGCCGGCATGTGCTGCCATGAATCGGGCGATCCGGACGGTGCCCGCAGGTTCTTTGATGAAGCCCTGGCGGTTGCTTCAAAGAACAATG
Source organism: Thermodesulfobacteriota bacterium (assembly GCA_028278625.1). The sequence goes on along the minus strand of JANQDY010000148.1, from coordinate 1,763 downwards.
AAGTGTTTTGCAGGGGGAAGGCACTCATCTGGGGTGGACGGATATTGGGCAGCCTGTCCGAAGAATCCGTAGGGGAAGCGGAACAACGGATGTTGGAAGGTATCGAAATTTTAAGCGAACTTGGTGCCATGCCTGAAATGTCAATCGGGAAGCTTTTTCTGGGAGAGCTTTATGCAAAAACGGATCGCCGCCAAGCGTCACGCACGCATCTGACGGAAGCCGCGACCATGTTCAGGGAGATGGGCATGGAATATTGGCTCGAAAAGACCAACGCATCTGCGGGAGGATAGCATGTCCATAATGATGGTCATGTCCACATATTGGCACATGACCCCCATGAATTCCTTAAATCCGGATAACCATTTGAATCTGAATGGAAAACCCTCAATTCGGCATCAAAAGCATCTGTCCATATATGTGGACAGCTATTGCTCTCAAAACCCCACCCGTCTCTTGCCTTTTCGGCAAAAAGCCCATTAATACAGTGTGTTGGCAAGAGTGGTATGGCTCTTGCTATAGAACATTTGCGGAAGCGGAAACGGAGATCCGTTAGCGTGTGCTTTTTGATGCGGCAATCATCCGATTTTAATGTCAACAGGAGAGATTAATAATGAATGTCGGTTCTTTGCTTTCGGCAAACGCGGTGAGATATTCCCATAAAACGGCCCTTGTCATGGGGGATCGGAAGGTAACATATGTTGAATTTAACAAAAGGGTCAACATTCTGGCAAACAGCCTGCTCTCCCTGGGCCTTGGCAAAGGGGATAAAGCGTCCCTCTATATGGGCAACAGCATTGAATGGGCCGAGATATATTTTGCCCTCGGCAAATTGGGCGTTGCGGTGGTCCCCATAAATCCCCGGCTTCGCGGCAAAGAACTCCTTCATATGATCCACCAATCCGATTCCAAGGCGCTTTTTTTTGACAGTGCCACCCGTGAAAACACTGAAGCGGCAAAACCCCAATTGGGCACGGACATTCAGTATATCTTTAGTGGGGACGGCCATTCAGACTGGTACGTGGCCCATGAGGACCTCCTGGTTTCAGCATCGCCGGATGAGCCGGGCGTTCATGTGTCATCTGATGACATGCATTCCATCTGTTACACGTCTGGGACCACGGGTTTGCCCAAAGGTGTTGTTCTAACGAACCTGAACGTCGTAACGGTGCACTACTATATCACATCTTCGGAATTCGGTGTCTCACGGGATGATGTGTTTCTGATGACAACGCCCCTCAGCCAAAGAATCGGTTGGGGAAAGCTTGTCAACAGTGTGGCCCTTGGGTGCACCCTGGTCATCATGCCTCAATTTGACGCGGAAATGGCAATGACAATGGTCGCAAAGGAGAAGGCAACCATTGTCAGCATCGTACCGAGCATCGGGAGGTTCCTTCTCCAGCTGCCCCATCTTAAAAGCTATGACGCAACTTCCATAAAGCTATTTTTCGTTACGGGGGAAGCATTCCCCATGGAAGTGAAAAAAGGTCTCATGGAGAACTTCCCCGACGCACAACTGGTCAGTTACTTTGCATCCACCGAAGCCGGCCTTGTCACCAGCCTCATGCATGAAAAAATACTCGAGAGTAAGACATCGGTCGGCTATCCGCTTCCAGGTGTCCAGGTGAAGATTGTCGATTTTGACGGAAAAGAGGTGGCACCGGGGGTTGCCGGCGAAATACTGGCAAGAAGCGGAAATCCGGGAATGTTCTCCGTCATGAAAGAATACTACAAGGCGCCGGATCAAACGAAGGAGACGTTTTTGG